>CAMYIJ010000022.1 GCA_947258375.1 uncultured Acidimicrobiaceae bacterium | reverse complement strand
AAGCTGCCGTCTGTCAATCCGGGAGCGTCATTGACACCGGTAACCGTGATTGTGACCTGGGCCGTGTGTTTGACGCCGTCTCCGTCGCGGATCGAATAGGCCAACCGATCCGGGCCGGCGTAGTCGGCGGCCGGGGCGTAGAAGATCGACGATCGGGAAACCCGGGCTGTGCCATGGGTCGGCGCGGCCGCGATTTCAGGCGCCGCGCCCGCGGCGTAGCCGGAGTCATTGGCGAGCACGTCGATCACGAGCGACGTGTCCTCGGCCAATCGGGCGGTGTCGGCGACCGCTACCAGGGTTGATGGTACGACTGTCGTTGGCGGTGCCACGGTGGAAGTCGTGGTTGAGGTTGAGGCCACGGGGGGCACCGATGTTGTGGGTGGTGACGTCGGAGCCTGCGTCGTGTCGGGGATCGTCGACGACGGTGTCGTGCTTGCCGCGACTGTTGAAGTCGTCGCAATCCCCGACGACAGCACATCGGCGTCGCCGCCCGAGTTGTTGCGGACAAGCGCAATACCTGCCACGACGAGGGCTGCGACCAGCACGGCGGCCGCCGACAGGGCACCGGCGTTGGCACCGATCCAGGAGGAGGAGCCCGAAGCCGCTGCGGTAGAACTCGCCGCGGTTCCGCCGGCATCGCCACCGCGGGCGGCGGCGGCACTCCCCCAGATGGCGGCTTTGAGACCGGCGGGAGCCGGCACGGCGGCGAGTGCGGCGAACATCCTGATGGGGATGAACAGCACCTTGCGGTTCTCCTCGCAGATGTCACATGACTTGGCGTGCCGGTCGACTTGCTTGCGCAATTCGGGGGTCAGGACAATGCCACCCGATTCGGCAACTATGGCGGCAAGGGCCTCACAGTCGGCCGATCCGTTGCGCACCAGCAGATAGGTCGACAGCGTCTGGGAGAATGACTTCTTCATGCGGCTGACCATGGCGTAAGCGTTGCTCTTGGAGATACCGAGGACATCTGCGATCTCGGCGCTGCGCAGGCCCTGGCGGACGTGAAGATCCATCACCGCGTAGGTCCGGGGATCGAGCCCGGCGGCCGCTTCCCAGATGAGGCTGGAAGCGGCTTGCGCCTCGGCGGACCTTTCCGGATCTCCCGCCCGGTCCAGGTCGATCACTCCCAGCTCGGCGGCTTCGCTCTCACTGATGTGGAAATCAGCCACGGCGACGGATCGTTTGCTGCGCTCAATACGGTTGAGACCGCTGCGGTGGGCAATCGTGAACAACCAGCTGCGAAAACTCTCGGGGTTCTCGAGACTGTCGAGACGTTCGAAGGCCTTGATAAAAGTGTCCTGAGCGATGTCGGCAGCTTCCTGGCGATCGCGCAGCAGGCGAGTGAGGAAGTCAAAGACACCGGGGAAGTAGCGCTCGTAGAGCGCAGCAAAGGCATCATCACTTCCTCCGCGTGCGAGTGTGACGAGCTCACCGTCTTCGGCCGGTAGTGGGAGCGCCATACCTTCGGCCGGGCCTTCCTATCGACTCGATGCCTGAGAAGAACCGTAGCCGCCCACGCAGCGTTGTGCGAAGACCACCGAACGACCCATAACTAGTCACCTACGTTGTGAGACAACGGATTCGGCACCCTGGTTTGGTCCAGAACCCGCAACCCACAGCGGTCTTGGCTGCCACGGAGCGCTGTATTCGGCGTCGCTGCTTGCCGATCAGAGGCCGCGACGACCCAAGCCCTTCTACTGATGAGACAACCGAGACCACGTTTTCTTACACGGAAGGGATGTCTCCTCCCCCGTTTGAGACGAAGTGGCACACGAAGTGGCAAACGTCTGGGAGAGGTGGGCGGCGACGAAGGAGCCGCTCGGAGGGAACGCCGCAGGCGTTCCCGACCTACAGCAGCCGGCCGGGGATGTCTTTGCGGCTGGGGAGGAAGACGCCTTCGATCGGTCGGATACGCATCCGGACGTCGACGACGCAGATGCCTTCCCCCGGTGGCAGAACCTTCACGGGATTGAGATCCATGTCGGCGATCTCGGGGTGCTGGTCGACGAGCGTGGACACTCGCAGCAGGACCTCTTCGAGCGCAGCGACATCGCCCGCCTCCCCGCCTCGATAGCCCTTGAGAATCTCGGCCGAACGGACTTCGGACAGCATCTCGCGGGCGTCGACGTCCGTTAGCGGGTTGATCCGGAATGACACGTCTCGCATCAGCTCCACGAAGATCCCGCCGAGGCCAAAGACGATGAGCGGCCCGAACAGCGGATCCTCCGTCATGCCGATTATCACCTCGTGGCCCCCGGCGACGAAGTCCTGCACCAGGACGGCCTCAACATCGTCGCTGATCGCCGATACCTGGCGGTACGCGGCCCTCACGGCGTCCTCCCCCTCAACGCCGAGCACCACCCCGCCGGAGTCTGACTTGTGCAGGATCGATGGCGAGATGACTTTGAGCACTACGGGTCCATCGATTTCGGCGGCCGCGGCGACGGCTTCATCCTCAGACGTGGTTCTGACGGAACGGGCGGTGCGAATGTTGTATGCACCCAGTATCTCCGCCATCTCGGCATCCTCGAGCCATCCGCCGTCGGTGCCGAGCCGGGCGATAGCCGCGCGGATGGTTGCGTCGGCAGCCGTCCTGCTGGCGACATCGAATTTCGGGTAGACCCCTTCGGGGCGCTCCCGCCACTCCCGGTAACGAACCGCGGCGGCCAGGGCATGGGCGGCAGATTCCGGATAGTCGTAGACCGGGACGTTGGCCGCCCGGGTCAGTGCCTCGATCTCGTCCTCGGCGCCCATGAGAACCGCCGCGATCGTGGTGTCCCGCGCCGCGCCTTCGATGGCCGTCGTCATGGCGGCGATGACCTCTTCGGTTCCCTTGGGGGCAGCCGGGATGTAGACAACGATCACCGCGTCGATCTCATCGGTCGCCAGAAGCTCCGTCAGGCACGCTCCATACGTGTAAGGATTGGCCGAGGCGATCATGTCGACCGGGTTCGAGACGCTCGCCTCATCCGGCAGGTAATTCGATAGCCTGGCCTGCAGCTCCGGGGAGAATTCCGGGAGCTCAAGCCCGAAGCTCTCGAGCGCATCGGCCGCCAGGATGGCCGGGCCGCCGGCATTGGTGAGGATGGCCACCCGGGGCCCCGCCGGCAACGGCTGATTCGCCAGCAGGCTCGCTACATCGAACAGTTCGTTCAGCGTCCGGGTGCGGATCACGCCGGACTGGTTGAAGAGAGCATCGACGGCAACGTCGAGGCTCGCCAGGGAGCCGGTATGGCTGGCGGCGGCCCGGGCTCCGGCCGTGGAACGACCGGCCTTCACCACAACGATCGGCTTCGTGCGGCTGACCCGGCGGGCAAGCCTGCCGAACCGCCTGGCATGCCCGAACGATTCCATGTAGAGGACGATGACGTCGGTCGCCGGATCGCCGTCCCAGTACAGCAGAAGGTCGTTGGCCGAGACGTCGACCCGGTTGCCCAGGGAGACGAATGTGGACAGGCCGATCCCGAGTTCCTTGGCCTCGTTCAGGATCGCCAACCCGAGGGCTCCGCTCTGACTAGCCATGGCGACATTGCCCGCGGGTGGGAAGATGGGGCCGAATTGCCCGTCGAGGCTCACGGTCGGGTCGGCGTTGAGCAGACCCATACAGTTCGGTCCCACCATCCGCATCCCGAAGCGGCGCGCCGCGGTGAGCACAGCGGCTTCCATCTCGGCGCCGGTGCCGCCGGTTTCGCCGAACCCGGCGGATATCACAACGATGCCGCGGACACCTTTCTCACCGCACTGGTTGATCACGTCGAGCACCGCGCCGGCCGGAACGGCAATGAACGCCAGGTCGACGGACTCGTCGATGTCGAGCACCGTCGGATACGCCTTGACGGCATGGACATAGGGGGACTTCGGGTTCACCGGGTACACCGGACCGCTGAACCCCTGGGCCAAGAGGTTCGCGAACAACCGGCCGCCGATCGACTCCTCGTCGCGGCTGGCCCCGATCACGGCCACCGAAGTCGGGTACAGCAGCGGCATCAGCGACGCGGTGACGGCTCGCCTCTCGTGCTCCCATTCGGCTTCGCGTGCTTCGAGAGAGTATTCGATCGGGAACTCAACCCCGAAGACGCCCTCGTCGAGCTCGCGGGTGAGGGTGTAGCCCGAGTCGCGGAACATCCGCATCATTGCCCGGTTGTCCCGAAGCACAAAGGCCTCGAACTTCTTGATTCCCAGCGAGCGGGCGTAGACGGTCAGCTGCTGGAGCAACTGGGTGCCGATGCCCCGGCCCTGGAAGGCGTCCTCGACTAGGAAGGCGACTTCTGCCACCTTGCCTTCCTCTGTCGACTTCTCGGTGAAGACGTCGTAGCGGCCCACCGCAACCATGTCGCCATCGTGAATCGCGATCAGTGCCATCCGATCGTCGTAATCGACGTTGGTGAAGTGAATCAGCTCTTCGGGACTCAGCTCACGCTTCACCCGAAAGAATCTGAAGTAAGCGCTCTGTGGACCGACCCGTCCGTAGAACCTCCGCAACAGCTCCACATCGTCCGGCCGAATCGGCCGCATGTGAACGACGTCGCCGTCCCTCAGCAGAACGTCAAACTCGAACTCAGCCGGATACTCAGCCATAAATCCTTCCACACATAACCTGGCGCGCGCATCGTAGGCCTGTGCGCGGTCGGCCGAATCGCGATCGTCGCCTGGGTCCTCTCGCTCGAGTCCAGTCCTGCACTCCGACGCGACCCTGTCGTCGTTGCTCTCGCCGGAAGGCACGGCCGCGTTCGAGGCTCCGGAGTAGACGCGGGAAGATCGAGGTACGGGCCCCTAACGCGCCCAGAGGCCATCGGACTCGTCCGCCTCCGTCAGGGGGACCGTGGGTTCCGGTGCGGGCGGCACGTAGCGCACGATCCAGAGTCCACTGTGCACATCACTCAGATAGACCAGGCCGTCAACAACCTCCACCCCCCAGACGAGCGGGAAGGACTTGCTCCCGTCGGGGGCGAGCCAATGACCTTGCGGATCGGATACTGTCGGGGGCACGAACGACCCGATCTCCACCGGCTCGGAAGGATCCGCCAGGTCGACCACTCGCAGGCCATTGGAATACCAGGTCACGTACTCGATGCCGTCGACTACCTCCACCTCGTGGGCACTGAAGAATCCGGACCGGTCCACCTCTCCTGCCGTATCGTCGCCCTCCGCCGGACCAAACGTTGCCACCCGAATCACGTCGGCGAGGTCGGTCGCGTCGTAGAGCGTCTGCCTGCCCCACCCGGGAGAGCTCGATTCAACACCGTCGGGGTCCAGGATCTCATCAGTGCGAATCAGGAGCCCGGAAGCCGGATCGAAGGAGGCCGTGTGGGCGTTGCCCCGGGTCCCTACGCCGACAGGGACATGCGCCACAACGATTGGCTGCGCCGGCGACGTCAGGTCCAGCATCACCAGTCCGGCATCCCACGCAGCCAGCCAGGCCGTCATGCCGTCCGGCGCCAGCCACGCGCTGTGCACGTGTAGCTCGACGCCGTCGACCGCGTCCGGGTTGAGGTCAAGCGGCAGGTCCCGCCTGACATCCCAGTTGGAACTCGGCTCGGGATGGCGCGGATCAGTGGCGTCGATCAACCGAAAGTCACCTATGGAGCCGTCGGTGTGGAGGAACGATTGCATGACGGTGGCGGCAATGACGAACGACCCGTCGGGCCGCACGGCCGCGGTGGCCTCGTTGCTGCCCTGGGTGCGCGGTCCCGTGTGAACCGTCGAGAGCAACTCGGGCTGCCCGGAGTCTGTCACGTCGTAGATGGCCAGCCCGCGAAAGTCATCCGACCACCGATGGCGCTCTCCGGTGTCGCACAGGCGGACGGCGACGATCGCCAGACTTCCCGCAAACGCCTCAGTCTCCACGTCTCCGGCCCAAATCGAGTCGGCGCTGGTTCCGGGAAACTCGTCGTTGGTCGCGATCGCCGCCACCAGCTTCGGTTCCGCAGGATCGGCGACGTCTATCAACCGCACGCCGGTGCCGGGACATACGGTCGGCCGGCCCCATGTGCCGAGATAGGCGACGTTGTTGTGCACCGCCAGCCCGGCGGCAAAACCAACACCGGGATCGAAGTGGCCAACGACCTCAGTATCGCTCGTGCGATAGCTGTCAGGGCGTGCGGGGGTCGGCCACTCCGTCCCGGCTGAGCTCAACACGGCCACAGATTCGGCCGCCCGAAGGTGTGGCTCCGGATTGACGGCCGCGCCATCGGGATCGTGCAGCTCGAAGTGCAGATGGCTCGGCGTCTCTTCGGCGTTGCCGCTATCGCCGATGTAGTCGAGCACATCCCCGGCGGTGACACGGACACCCACGGCTATCCCCGGGGCGGGGGCGCCGCCATGCCCATCGTCGGTGCCGGGGGTGTCGTTGTTCAGGTGGATGTAGTAGGAGCGCCAGCCATCGTCGTGCAGCACCACGATGTAGCGACCGGCCAGCTTTCCAATGGCGATTCGAATCACTTTGCCATCTGCGGCTGCCACCACCGGAGTGAGTTTGGCGGCAAAGATGTCGGTTCCCTTGTGGGTGCGGCCGCCGGATCGGGGGGCGCCGAAGGTGTCCACGTACGAATGGTCTCCGGCCACGGGGAACACAAGTGGGTACGGCTCGGCCGCGTTGTCATTCGGCAGCGCCACCTTGAACCCGGCCCCGGCCGTGCTCAACATCGCTCCGACCATCAGGACCACGAGCAGCGCCCGAGACCATGGCTTGCTTCTCATACCAATCCGCCGCGCTCCTCCCGGCAGGGGTCCTCGCTGGAGCCCGAACTCAGAATCAAGGTAAGTCCGGCGGGCTCCGACCGAAATCGGGAATCCTCCCTATCCACAGCAACCGCCGACGACGTGCGATCTGTAGAGTCGGTAGTGCAGCTGAGCCCGCAGTCGGGTGAGGTTGGATACGGGGAGGTCGGTTTTGTCGACCAGGTCGCACAGGGCGGCAGAAGGGGGCCCGCTTCGGCACGGCTTTGGCCGCAAGCACACCATTCTGATCCTGGCAGGCGCCCTCACCGCAGCGATGCTGGGCTGGCAGGGCTGGCACATCTACCACTCTTACCAGGCCGTGGCCCACAAGGAGTCGGGCAAGTGCGCCACGAAGCTCGTCGAGGAGGTCTACTTCGCCGCCACCCTCCACGGCAATCAGCTCGAGGATCTAGAACACGGAATCAGTGCAGCCGCTCCGACAGTCTTGCCCGGCGGCGTACTGGACTGGTCGGAACGCTTCGCCAAGTCCGGGGCCGACCTCGAAGATCGGGTCAATTCTGCGTGCGACGAGATCGGCGGCACCCTGCTCCTGGCGGTGCGTAGGGTCGACACGGCCAGCTCGGCAATCGGTTCTCACGCCGATTCCCTGGTTGCTTCGCTCGTTGCCGGAGATCTGGACGCCGCGCAGACTCTCCTGGTCGGCCCCGCTTACGGTTCCGACCGGGCCGAGTACACGGCGGCCGTCGACAGCCTGGTTTCGGAAACCCGCAGGCACCTGGAGGTGCAGCTCGGCGTCGAGCGGCGCAGCGAGCTCACCTCGGTGAGCGTTGCCTTTGGGATCTTTGCCCTGGCACTCGGAGCCTGGGCGCTCTTCCTGCGACGGATTCGGAGTGACCAGTTGTTGCTGGCTGCCGAGGAGCGCCAGCGACGCGAAGCCGAGGCGGATTTGCTACGAGCCCAGAAGCTGGACGCCATGGGCACCATGGCCGGGGAAATCGCTCACGATTTCAACAACCTGATCACAGCGATCTGGGGCTCCGCAACGGCGGCCCGCGATCATCTCCCGGCAGGCCATCCCGCCCTCGTGCCGATCCGGCGGATCGAGCAAGCCTCAGAGCAGGCCAACGACGTCGTCAGCGGTTTGCTCGCCTTCGGACGGCGCACCCCCGCACGGCTCGACCCAGTGGAACTCGGCACCATGGTCTGGGAGACGGGGTCGCTTCTCCACAGCATGATGCCGGACTCCATCGAACTCGTAATCGAAGGAGCCCCGGGCGATTGCCGATGGGTGATGGCAGATCGGACCCAGTTGCAGCAGGTCCTGATCAACGTTGTGCTCAACGCTCGCGACGCGATGGCGGAGGGTGGTCGCCTGATCGTGCGCACCCGATGTGCCGCCACCGAGGACGAGGAATCGCCGCGCGTCTGCCTGGAGGTGATTGACACCGGTCACGGCATGACCGCCGACGTCCAGGGGCGCATCTTCGAGCCCTTCTTCAGCACCCGCCACGAGAGCGGACGCGGCACCGGATTGGGGTTGGCCATCGCCCACGGCATCGTCGCCAGCCACGAAGGCGCAATCCACGTCGATTCAACTCCCGGAAGCGGAACCAGATTTGTTGTGGAGCTGCCGGCGATCGAACCGCCGGACGTGGTAGATCTGAGGGCCGACCAAGCGCCGCAGATGGTCCGCGCCGGCGGCGCCACCATCCTGCTCACCGAGGATCACCGTCACGTGCGGGAGATCATGGCCGAAAGCCTGGAGGGAGCCGGCTACGAGGTCGTTCAGGCCGAATCCGGCGACGAGTTGCTGGATACGGTTGCGGCCGGCTCGCAACGATTCGACTTGTTGATAGTCGACCTCGACATACCCGGGCCCAATGGGCTCGATTGCCTCCAACAGCTCCGATCGCAGGGCGTACGAACCCCGGCGGTCCTCGTTACCGGCACCGGGGCACCCGGCCTCGAAGAGCAAGTTGGATCAGGGACCCGAGTGCTGCGCAAGCCATTCCCAATGCTCCAGTTGCTAGAAGCGGTCGCCGAAGCCACTCGGAAAGCACCAACCGGTCATGAGCGTGTCTGAGCCGATCACCGTCCTGCTGGCCGATGACCACGCTCTCCTGCGCGACATGCTTCGGATGACCTTGACCGCCGAAGGTATGCGCGTCGTGGCCGACGTCGGCTCGGGAGAAGCGGCAGAGGCCATGTGCCAATCGATGCGGCCCGACGTTGCGGTGCTGGACATCGACATCCCGGGCAAGTGCATCTTCGAGGTGACCCGCTCGCTCCAGCGGACGTCACCGGAGACTCGGGTGATCTTCCTCAGCGCCTTCGTCCATGATCACTACATCGAAGACGCGTTGGCGGTAGAGGCAAGTGGCTACCTGACGAAGACCGAGCCGCCGGAGGTCCTGGTCACGAGCATTCGCAAGGCCGTTGGAGGTGCCACGAGCTTCTCGCCCGAGATCATCAACCGCATGGTCATTGGCGAATCCGGTGCCCGGCTCTCCGGCCGGCACGCAAGAATGGAACTGCTAACGGAAAGAGAGCGTGAGGTCCTACGCTACGTGGCCCAGGGTCTCCAGCAGAAGCAGATCGCCGCCCGCGCCGGCATCAGCATCAAGACGGTTCAGCACCACATCATGCATCTGATGGACAAGCTGGCCATCCATGACCGAGTCGATCTCGCCCGCTTCGCCATCCGCGAAGGCCTCGTCGAGCCCTGAGGCCTGCGATGGACTGGCTCAGGGTCTGAGGAACACCTTGCCGTTGGGTTTGGCCAGTTCGGTCGGCAATCGGGTCATCGCTTCCTCGAGTGACAGGACGGCCGTCACATCGGTCTTCCATTCGCCGCCGGCGAAGCGCTTCTGCGCGGCTTCGATGGCTGCCATCTTGTCGGCCGTTGGTGTCTCTTGCATCCAGCGGACCAGCCAGAAGCCTTCGATCTGCTTCATCATGAAAATGAGCTGGCCGGGTTCGAGCAACTGGGGGACCTCGGTATCGAGCTTGCCGTAGACGATCCAGCGGGCCCGCCGTCCCATCGCATTGAAGATCCTGGCGCTGACCTGATTGGCGACAGCATCGAGGAAGACACGCGGCTTCTCCTCGCGGAGCACGGCACTGAGCTGCTCTTCGAAATCGGCGGCCTCGCTGTTGAGCACGTGGGCGGCCCCAAGGCTCTTGAGGGGCTCGATCTGGCTGTCGCGACGGACGATAGCGATTGGTTGGTAATCCTCATCTGCCGCGGCGCCGATCATCAGTTTTGAGAGCTGGCTGGCTCCGGCCGAGACGATGAAGGCCCGGGCCTCCTCCTGCTTGACGATGTCGAACATGGCGAGGGCAGTGAGCGGGTTGACGATCATCGCAGCACCGTCCTCATCGCGCACGCCGTCGATCAGCGGTATGCAGCCGGCAGCATCGGCTATCGAGTACTCGCTCCAGGTGCCGGGAGCACCGGCCCCGGCGACGAAAGCTACCCGCTTGCCAAGGTAGCCATCGGCGAGCGAACCGCCCCCCGAGGCAACCACTTCACCGACGCCTTCGAAGCCGGCGGCATTGCCCTTGATGCGCGGCTGGCCGTACAAGCCCTGGATGAACATTTCATCGGAAGGGTTGACCGACGCCAGAGCCACCCTTATGCGGACTTGCCCTTCGCCCGGCTCGGGCACGGGCAGGTCTCCCAGTTGAATGAACGGTTCCATGGCGGACAACACCGTGTCGTCGGGACGCTCGGTGGCATAACCGTCACCGCGGAGAATAAGCGCCTTCATCGTGTCGGCCATTGCAGTTCGGCTCCTGGGTTGGGGAAAGGGAGGATAATCTGGAGTCATGGCGAAGCGCGATACCTGGCTGGAGTTATTGAACGCCGACCCGCGGCCCTGGCTGCTCGACGAGTCAACGCCCGCGGTTCGGGCCGCCGCCCTCGTCCGACTGGAGCGGCGGCCCGTCTCTGACCCGGATGTCGTCGCCGCCCGCGACCACGCGATGCGCGTCGATCCGATCAAGTCGATCCTCAAAGCCCAAGACCCGGCCGGGTGGTGGGTGAAGCCGGGACCGGGCTACGCCCCGAAGTACTCCGGCACCGTGTGGAACTTCATGTTCCTCGAGCAGCTCGGTGCCGATCCCGCGCACGAGCAGGTGCGGGCGGCTGCGGAATACGTGCTCAGAGCCACACCGACGGCCGTCGGCGGTCTAGGGTGCTCCGGCTCGCACATCGAACGTCCTCCTCCTCCGTCAGCGGTGCTGCACTGTCTGAATGGGAACCTGCTGCGGACACTGATCCGGTTTGGTTACTACGACGACCCGCGAGTCAAGGCCGCCGTTGAGTGGGAGGCCCGGGCGATTACCGGTGAGGGCATGGAACGCTGGTACAAATCGCGGACGAGCGGGCCCGGCTTCCAGTGTGGCGTCAACGATGGCCGGCCGTGCGCGTGGGGCGCAGTGAAGGCGATGCGGGGCCTGGCGGCAATCCCGCCGCGCCGCCGGACTGCGCTGGTCAAGAAGGCCATCGCGGTCGGCGTCGACTTCCTGTTCTCAACAGATCCGAGCGTTGCCGACTACCCGATGCCGGAAGGCGATACTCAACCATCCAAGCTGTGGTTCAAGATGGGGTTTCCCTCCGGGTACTCGGCCGACGTGCTGCAAGTGCTGGAGGTGCTGACCGAGCTGGGGCACGGCCGGGATACCAGGCTCGAGCCGGCACTCTCCTGGCTGCTGAGCCAGCAAGACGAGCACGGAAGGTGGCGTAACCGTCACGCGTACAGCCGCAAGACAACGGTAGCCATCGAGAAACAGGGCGAGCCTTCCAAATGGGTCACGTTGCGGGCCTGCGAGGTGCTGGCGGCGGCAGGGTGAGAGCCGGCACGGCTCCGTTCTTGCGTAGCTGCGCGCCATATATGGCGGTGGTTTGTACGCAAGAACGAATCGCGTAGAGGGCCCGCACGGCTCGAATTCAGAACCCGAGGCGATCCAGCACCGGGTCGCGCCGTTGCCAATCCTTCTCGACCTTCACGCGCAGTTCGAGAAAGACCTTGGCTCCGAAAAGGCGTTCCAGATCGGCCCGGGCCTCGGTACCAACGGCCGAGAGCATCGCGCCGCCCTTGCCGATGACCATGCCCTTCTGCGATGACCGTTCGACATAGATGATCGCCGCGACATGTACGAGGCCGTCGTCGCGTGTCTCTATGTCGTTCACGACAACGGCCAGGCTGTGCGGCAGCTCCTCGCGGAGGCGGGAGAGGTACTTCTCACGGACGAGCTCGGCGGCAAACAGTGCCTCCGGCTGGTCGGAAGCGGCATCCGGCGGAAAGAAGAAGTGACCCTCGGGTAGGAGCGGCTCCAGCTCGGACAGCAGCGTGTCGACACCATCTCCGGTACGCGCCGAGATCGGGACGTAGGCAGCGAAATCCCAGACCGACGCCTCCGCCAGCTGGACTCCGATCTGATCCGGCTTGGCGATGTCGACCTTGTTGACGGCAACAACGACGGGCGCCTTGGCCTGTCCGAGACGCTCGGCGATCAGCCGGTCCCCCGGACCCACCGGGGCGCGCGCATCGAGGACGAAGAGCACGGCATCGGCTTCGGCCAGCGACCCGTAGACTAGCTTGTTGAGGCGTTCCCCGAGCGCCGTCTTCGGCTTGTGCAGGCCCGGCGTGTCGACGAAGACGAATTGCGATTCGCCCCGCGTTAGTACTCCGCGGATCGTGTTGCGGGTGGTCTGGGGACGAGACGAAGTGATCGCAACCTTCTCCCCGACGAGGCAGTTGACGAGCGTTGACTTGCCGACGTTGGGCCGCCCCACGATGGAGATGAATCCCGACTTCACCTGCTGTGAACCCGCACCCGAGCAACGCGGCGCCCCTGCACCCGATCCGCAGTGAAGACATGCTTCTCGAGCTCGAAGGTCTCGCCTTCCTTGGGCACCCGGCCCGCCAATCCCAGGATCAGACCGCCGACGGTATCCCATTCCTCATCCGGGAGCTCGGCACCGATGAGCTGGCCGAGCTCGTCGATGCCAAGCCGGGCATCGATGAGGTACGACCCCTCCCCCAGCGTCGTCACCATCGGCGCCTCATCGTCGTACTCGTCGGCAATCTCCCCTACGAGCTCCTCGAGGAGGTCCTCGATGGTCACCAGGCCTGCCGTGCCGCCGAACTCGTCAACAACGATGGCGAGGTGGACCTGGCTGGCCTGCATCTCCCGCAGAAGCTCGGAGACCCGCTTCGTCTCCGGAACGAAGTAGGCGGAGCGCATCAACTCGCGCACCTGCGTCGATTCGTCGCCGTCCTCGTCCATCAGCGTCAACAGATCACGGGCGTATAGGACGCCCTCGATGTTGTCGATTCCATCGCCCAGCACCGGAATCCGACTTCGGCCCGCCTCCAGCACCAGATCGAGGGCGCTCCCCGCGGTGGCCGTCGCATGCAGGGTGATCATGTCGATGCGGGGCACCAGCACCTCGCGCACCAGCGTGTCTGTGAAATCGAGCACCGACGAGATCAGTTCCTTTTCCTGAACGTCGTCGGCGTCGTCATCCTCGACGATGTCTTCATCGAGATCGGTGATCAGATCGGTCGCGGCATGGCCGAGCGTGACGGCAGGCCGGAGCAACCAGGCAAAGCTGTAGGCCAGCGACGAAGGCCGGCGCCGCCCGAAGCTGCGCGGCAGCAGATCGCCGACGAGCACGAGCAGCACTCCGAGGCTCAACAGCGCCAGAAGCAGCGCAACCCCTCCGGCAAGCCGGCTGAGCGCCCAGGCCGCCGGGATTGCCGCCGAGACCAGCAATCCTGTGTGAATCATGCCAAGTGCCGGCTGAATGCGCGGTCGCTCTTCGAGAAGCTCGGCCACCTTGGCGGCCCGCCCGTCACCGTCGGCAGCGTCGTGGACGGCATCGGCGCGGGGGGTGCGCACCAGCGATGCCCCGGCCGCGCGCAACAGACCCGTGATCAGCACGATCAATGCGGAGATCGCGAGGGCAACTCCCGTCACGGGCGCGTCCTCCCGACGGCGGCTAGCAAGTCCCTCTCACGTTGTTCCATCTGCTCGGCCTCGCTATCAACTATGTGGTCGTAGCCGAGCAGATGCAGCAATCCGTGGACCACCATCAACGCCATCTCGTCCTCGAAGGATACTGCCGCGGCTGTCGCATTGTCGGCCACCACCGCCGGGCATATGAAGATGTCTCCGATGTTTCGTGGCGGCCCCCCTTCCGGCCCCTCCGCGATCGCCCCCGGAGCTAGGTCTTCGAGCGGAAACGACAGCACATCGGTGGGCCCGGGTTTCCCGAGGTGCGTCGTATTGAGTTGGGCCATCGGGGCCTCGTCGACAAACGTGATCGCAACTTCGACATCCTCCTCGAAGCCTTCGGCCGCGAGAGTCGTTGCGGCCAAACGCTCCAGAGAGTCGACTTCGGCGGTGGACGATAAGGAGGGATCGTCCCTGTCGTCTAGGAACTCGATCTTCATTCGGCCTCGACCGCGGCCCCGGGGAAACCCGGGTACGGAATGCGGGTGTGGTAGTAGCCGATCAAGGCATCGACAAGGGCCTGCTTGACCTTGGTGAGATCGCCGAAGGTCAGATCGGATTCGTCGAGCTGTCCGTCTTCGAGCTTCTCGCCGACGACCGAGTCGACCATCTTGACGATGCTGGCGGCAGTCGGGTCCTCGTGCTGGGCAAGCGAACGAGCGGCACCTTCAACGGCATCGGAGATCATCAAGATCGCCATCTCCTTGCGCCGCGGCTTGGTGCCGGCGTGGCGGAAGTCCTCCGGATCGACCGTCGGGTCGCCCTCGAGAGCCTGGTGATAGAAGTAGCGCATGAGCCCCGTGCCGTGGTGCATACGAATGCCATCGGCAACTGTTTCCGGAATCCGCAATTGCCGGGCGAGCCTCTCGCCCTCGAGGACATGGGTCCGGATGATCTCGGCGGACGCGACCGGATCGATCTCGTCGTGCGGGTTGCTCACCCCGAACTGGTTCTCGATGAAGTACTGGGGGTTCTCCGTCTTGCCCAGATCGTGATAGTAGGCGGCCGCCTGGGCAAGCAGGGGCTGGGCACCGATGGCCCGAGCCGCCTTGCCGGCGAGGGTGCCGACGAGGATCGAGTGGTTGAACGTGCCGGGCGCCTTCTCTTCGAGCAGGCTCAGCCCGGGGTGGTTGCGGTCGGTGAGGTCGAGCAGCGTCAGCGTTGTGGTCATCCGGAAGAGGTTCTCGAGGAACGAGAGCAAACCCTGGGCGACCAGTCCACCGACGATGCCGCCGACGACCGCAAAAGCTGCCGCGGGGAGAGCGGCGCTGCTGTCGTCGAAGAGCCACGCAATCGAGGCTGCCAGCGGCGCCAGGACGAGAGCCGACATGCCAACCGCCAATCGCAGTTGCCGCCGGCTGGAGACCGCCGAGACGAATGCCACCGGCACCACCGTGGCGCTGGCCGCGAAGATCGTCAACGCCGGGTCGGCGCTCGAGATCGCCGTGAATGTGGCGACCGGTATCGCCAGAAGCAAGGCGGTTCTCGGGTCGTAGAGGATCGCTCCCATGTAGCCGAACATCACGGCCGGGAGGATGTACGCAATGGCCGTGTTGTCCTCGGTGACGATGATCTCCGGGATTCGGGTGGCGGCCGCGGCCAGCACGAGCAGGATTCCGAGGAGAGCAAAGTGGCGCGGCTGGGACCATAGGTTGGGAGCCACCCGCCACAGGAAGAAAGCGGCCAGCAACACCGCCATACCACCGAGGGCAACGATCGCATTGCGCGAGGTGGTGGGCTCGGGTATGAGCAGTTCCAGCTCGTTGATCGCTTCGAGCTGAACTGCCGTCACCCTCTCGCCTTCGGCCACGATTTCCTGCTGGGTGAAGTACTGCACTTTTTCGATTGGCACCGCGGCTGCGTTCGCCTCCTGGTCGGCGGCGGTGGCCTCCGGGTCCGGGAAGTAGTTGGCGAGCAGCGAGTCGGCGACGATGTTCGCAACCGCGCGGCGCACCTCCGGGAGCTCCTCGGGAGACAGCCCCGGAGCGAAGATGAACGGCAGCTGAGTCAGCAGCCGGTCTTTGACGTCCGGAACATCGGCCCCTTTGATTTCCTGTTCCATTTGAGCTGCCGCCAGATCAATCACTTCGGTCTCGAGGTCGCGAAATACCTCGCGTTCCCCGTTCTCACGACGCTCCACGTCGAGGTTGAACTGCGTAACGAAGACGGTGAGATCGTCCGCATAGGAGGGATACGTCTTGAGAATGTCATTGAGCTGAGCTTCCAGGTCACGCAACGGAAGCGTCGTGGTCGTGGTCGGCGGCTCGGTCGAGGTGGTCGTCGTGGAGCTGGTGGTGGTCTCGTCGCCTTCGCCGGGTGCCGCCGTCGTGCTCGGAGCCGCGGTGGTCGGGGCCTCGGTGGTTGGGGCAACGGTGGTGCTAGTGGCGGTCGTTGTGGTCTCCTCGTCCGGCACACCCGATGTCGTGGGACTCTGCGGCGGCCCGCCCGGTTCCTCGAAGTCGGCACCCTCATCGGGGTCTTCGAACGCGTTCAGCTCGACGAATCCAAGGAGCGTCCGGAGGTTCGTTTGAACGTCACGACTCACTGTCGGATCGATGGAGAAGCGTTGCTCCGTGTTGAGCACTGCCTCCTCTCGCAGCTTCTCTGTCGCGGCTTCGTCGTCGACCTCGACGGCCCTGGTAGCAGTGAAGGTCTGCGGCGCCGGCTCACCGACGGACAGCTCGATGCGTGGCTCGGCCGTCGCCCGGCCCACAACCAGCACCAGAGACACAAATACGATGGTCACCGCGATGACGAGCACGTTGAGGGCGATCGGATAGCGTCTGGCCACGGCGTTCATGCTTTGGCCTGCTTTGCCTCGAACTCGGCGTAGGCGTCGACGATGGCCGCAACGATGCGATGGCGTACCACGTCTTTGGCGTTGAGGTTGGAGAAGCCGACATCATCAACCTTGCGCAGGATCCGCTGCACGACGCGCAGCCCGCTCGACCGGCCTTCAGCCAGGTCGGTCTGCGTTATGTCACCGGTTATGACCATCTTGGAGTTGAACCCGAGCCTCGTAAGGAACATCTTCATCTGCTCAGGGGTCGTATTTTGGGCCTCATCGAGAACTACGAAGGCATCATTGAGCGTGCGGCCCCGCATGTAGGCCAGCGGGGCGATCTCGATCGTCCCCCGCTCGATGAGCCGCGAGGTCTCCTCCGGGCCCAACATCTCGTACAGAGCGTCATAGAGCGGACGCAAGTATGGATCGACCTTGGCGTTCAGATCGCCGGGGAGGAACCCGAGCCGCTCGCCCGCCTCGACCGCGGGTCGGCTCAGGACGATGCGACGGACTGCACCGGCGACGAGGGCTTCGATAGCGCACGCCATGGCCAGATAGGTCTTCCCGGTGCCCGCCGGGCCGATTCCGAATACGAGCGTCTTGTCCCGGATCGAATCGACGTACTTCTTCTGGCCGTGCGTCTTCGGCCGGACGATCTTGCCCCGGCCCACCCGAATCCCGTCGGTGAACACGCCGCTCGGTGAGGGAACGTCGCTCAGCACCATCTCGATAACTCGTGCCACGCGATCTTCGTCGAGTTGCTGGCCCTCCTGGACAACGATCAACAACTCATCGAGGGCCGTCCGAGCACTCTCGATGGACGGCTCCGAGCCGCTGATATCGAACTCGTTCCCCCGCGCCACTATCTGCACATCCGGGAAGGCGCCCTGGACCTGGTGCAGAAACGCGTCTCGATCACCGAGAAGATCAACCATGAGCCGGTTGCTCGGAACGATGAGTTGTATTCGGGTGGCAGAAGGCGTCACGAAATCTCGCTACATAGCGGGTGTGGGAGATATGCGTGGACTACGCATAGAAACAGGATGCAGTATACCGGCCAGGATGTACCGGAGGAAAAACGAGCGTCGGCTACGGTCCGTCTGCCGCGACCCCAAGGTCGGTCAAGCGCTCGGCGAACACTGCCTCAGATTGGTCCAGAAGCAGGGCCAGCGTCCGCAGATCGTTGCTCCGGATCGTCAACACCTTGCCGTTGAAGTCCTGGCGAAGCATCTGAATGCCTCTCAAGAATCTCTCAACAACCACCGAGTCGGGGCCCGAAAGCGCCTCAACCCGATTCAGGTCGATCGTGAGGCCGCCGGCCTGGGCCGGAAGCGCACGGGTCTCTTTGTCTTCATTGGGCAACAACTGCCCAACGGGTACGGAGAAGAACGCGGCAAGCCGATGCAGCCGCGGCAGCGACAGACTCCGTTCGCCACGCTCGTACGCCCCGAGAACGGCAGCTTTGAACTCCTGCTCGGAGAGACGCTGCACATCCTGAAGCGACAAGCCCCTCTGCTTGCGAATCGATCGCAAACGCTTGCCGACCATCTCGTTATAACTAGGCACTTTCGCCCTCCTGCGGCGCCTTCAAAGCCCGACACGCTGCGCGCGTAAACTGATGCGCACCGCGTTCTAGTTATCTTAGTCATAAGAAACGTCTCCCCCCTGTCAATCCGTAGAACTAGCGCCTCTTACGTTTCCTCTTCGGAAGGAGCGGCTGCTCGCCGCGAAGCTCCGCGTAGGTGCGAAGAGCGGCTTCCTGCTCCGCAGTCAGCTTGTCGGGAACTGCGACATCGACGTTCACGAGAAGATCGCCACGGCCGCGGCGCCGCAGGTGGGGCACCCCCTTACGCGCAATGCGAAAGACGGTTCCGGGCTGCGTCCCGGGCGGTATGTCGACATCGACGTCGTCGCCTTCGATCAACGGCACCCGGACTATGGAGCCGAGCGCCGCCTCGGCCATCCCCAGCCTGATCTGGTGATGCAAGTCGGAGCCGAGCCGCTCGAATCGTGAATCCGGCAGCAACTTGACCTGAACGTACAGATCTCCCGGCGCGCTGCCGAACTCCCCCGCTCCTCCGCGGCCCGGCAACCGAAGCCGGGTGCCGTCGTCCACGCCCGGAGGGATCTCGACGGGGAGCACTATCTCCTGGCTGATCCTGCCGCCACCAACACAGTTAGGGCACTTCTCCTCGATGATCGCTCCGCGACCGCGGCAGCTGTGACACTCGGCGACGGTCGTCATGGCGCCGAGGAAGGTATTACGAGTGGCCTGCACCTGGCCGCGCCCACCACAGGTCGGGCAGGAAACCGGACTGTGGCCTTCGGCTGCCCCGGAGCCGTCGCAAACCGTACACATCGCCGGGGCGACAAACGAGATGTCCCGGCTGACTCCAAAAGCAGCTTCCGCCAACTCGAGGTCGACGGCGACAACGACGTCCTGGCCTCGCCGCGACGGCGCGCCGCCACGGCCGAACCCGAAGCCACCGGCACCGCCGAAGAACTGGGACAGGATCTCGTCGAGGCCGCCGAAGTTGCTGAAGAGGTCGGCGCCGAATTCTTCGCCCCGATCGAACCTGGCTCGCTTCTGCGGATCGGATAGCACCTCGTAGGCCTCGGCGATCTCGCGGAAACGCTCCTCGGCCGTGGGGTCGTCCGGATTGGCATCGGGGTGTGACTCGCGCGCCAGCTGCCGGAATCGTTTCTTGATCACCTCGACGGTTGCGTCGCGCTCGACCCCGAGGATCTGGTAGTAATCCTTCATCAGCCGCTGCCCAGGCTCTCACCGAGACCGTCGGACACTTCCTCAACGAGCTTGATCGTGCGCCGGTAATCCATCCGCATCGGGCCGATGACGCCGACGCGGCCGATACCGTGCCCGCCCGCTTCGTAGTCACTCGACACGACCGCGAGCTCGACCCCGTCCACGTTCACCTCAGCGCCTATGCGCACGGAGGTGCCGGCACCCGGCGAATTGACCATTTGCCGTACGATCGTATCCCGCTCGAGGAGGGCGAGCATGCTGTGCACCTGCGCAAGGTCCTCCCACAGGGCCGCCAGCTGACTGGTACCACCCACGTAGATGTCCTGGGTGGCCGTCTCGGCTGATGTCAGGGTGTCGGCGACCGCTCGCACAGTTCGGTGCACCGGTTCTGGCAAGCTCTCCTTGGGAATGGCGAGGGCCCGCTCGCGTCCTTCCTGCAACGTCTGCTCGTGGTAGACGTTGGCGAGCGTCTGCTCGGCGCGGTACAGGTCGGCTTCCGACACCTCGCTGCTGAGACGGACCACGTCGCGGACCACCCGGCCGGATTCGGCGATCGTCACGGCAAGCAGAACCGTCAGGCCGAGCGGCACGAGGTGGAGCCCGACGACCTTGTCGTCTCCCAATCCCGGCCCGACCACCACGGCGGGGTACGTGCTGAGATCGGACAGGAGGCCTGTGGTGTCCTGAAGCAACTTGCTCAACTCGCGATGCACGTCGGTGAAGAACGACTCGATCCGCGTCCTCGTAGCGCTGCGAAGCCGGGCCGGCGAACAATGATCGACGTAGTACCGGTAGCCCTGATCGGTGGGAACGCGACCCGCCGAGGTGTGGGGCTGGCCGACGAATCCGTACGACTCGAGCTTGGCGAGATCGTTGCGAACGGTTGCCGAGCTGACCTGGAGCTCACTGGCCTCGAGAATTGCGCGCGACGATACCGGCTGGCCGGTCCGGATGTATTCCTCGACCAGGGCCTGCAGAATCCGTGCCCTACGGTCGTCAAGCATCAGCCAAATTTAGCAGTCTCACGACGAGAGTGATAAGACGGTGGCGGCCACGTCATCCGCGAGCAGGGGTCGCAGCACACGCAACCGGCCGCGATCGATCTCGACAACACCCGCCGCGACGAGGCGCTGCAGCCCCTCGTGACGCTCCGCGGCGCCTTCCCACTCTCCCAGATTGACTCCGCACGCGCGGCGAACGCCCAGCATGAGCCGCTCCATGTCCCGCTCCGCCGGGGTCTCCCGCCCGGCTTCAGGCAGCTCACCGGATTCGAGGGCCTTCACGTAGGCGAGCACACTGCGCACGTTGCGAGAGCGCACCCCGTCGCGGTGGCCATGAGCGCCGAGGCCGAAGCCCAGGTACTCCCCCTGACCCCAGGTCGAAAGGTTGTAGCGGCACGTGAAACCGGGCCTGGCGTAGTTCGATACCTCATACTGCACCAGGTTGGCGTCGCCGGCAGCCGCTTGGACGATCTCGTATTTGTCCGCCTGGTCGTCGGCATCAGGGGCGGCGGCCCCAGCCCGAACGGCCCGCCACAGCGAGGTGCCGCTCTCGACCGTCAGCGCGTAGGCGGACAGGTGATGTGGGTACACCTCGAGCGCGCTGGTGACCGTGGCGCGCCAGGAATCGAGAGACTCTCCCGGGGCGCCGAATATCAGGTCGACCCCGCAATTCAGCCGGGGTACACACATCTCGAGGGCCGCGGCGGCTTCTTCTGCGGTGTGGGCCCGGCCCAGGAAGCGCAGCACCTCGTCGTCAAAGCTCTGCACGCCGATCGAGATCCGGTTGACGCCGGCGCCGAGCAGCCCGTCGACCAACTCCTCCGTAACGTCCTCCGGATTGGCTTCGACACTGACCTCGGCCCCGGGCGCGATTTCGAACCGGGAGTCGAGGTGCTCGACGATCTTGCCGACGGCTGCAGCACCTATCGAAGATGGCGTGCCGCCGCCGAGATTGACCGCGTCGAGCGGGGACCAGTCCGGCTGTAGGTCGATCTCGGCGTGCAGCGCAGCCAGGTAGCGCGTTGTCAGGTTCGGTAGATCGTCGGTGTGGGGATCGCCGGGGGCCACGACGGCGAAGTCACAGTACGGGCAGCGGCGCCGGCAGAACGGGACGTGAACGTAGGCGGAGCGCCACCGCGCCGCCAGGTCGGCCAACTCGATGGAATCGGGCAACAGCATTCAGGGAACTCCCGGATCCCTACTCGTCGATGCGCAGCGCCGAGACGAAAGCCTCCTGGGGCACCTCGACCGCGCCGACCATTTTCATGCGCTTCTTGCCCTCTTTCTGCCTCTCGAGGAGCTTGCGCTTGCGGGTGATGTCGCCGCCGTAGCACTTGGCGGTAACGTCCTTACGTTTCGCCTTGATCGTCTCGCGGGCGATGATCCGCCCGCCGATCGCCGCCTGGATCGGGACATCGAAGAGCTGTCGGGGAATGAGCCCGCGCAGCCGGGTGGCCATCTGCCGCCCGTAGTGATACGCCTTGTCGCGGTGCACGATCGTCGAGAACGCGTCCACCGCGGTGTCGTTGAGAAGAATGTCCACACGCACCAGATCCGACTTGCGGTAGGCCGCCGGCTCGTAGTCCATCGACGCGTAGCCCTTGGTGCGCGACTTGAGCTGATCGAAGAAGTCATAGACGATCTCAGCGAGCGGAATTTCGTAGTGGAGTTCGACGCGGGTCGGGCTCAGATAGGTCATTTCGCCCATCTCGCCCCGTCGCTGCTGCACCAGCTCCATCACGGTGCCCACGTAGTCGGACGGGGTAATGATCATCACTTTGACGTACGGCTCGGCGATCGCTTCGAGGATCGACCGATCGGGCAGGTCCTGAGGGGAGCTCACTTTGAGCGCCACGCCGTCGGTGGTGGTGGCCTCGTACTCGACTGAAGGGGCGGTTGTCACCAGGTCGAGGTCGTACTCCCTTTCGAGGCGTTCCCGGACAATCTCCATGTGCAGCAATCCAAGGAACCCGGCACGGAACCCGAAGCCGAGCGCCCGCGAGGTCTCGGCTCGATACAGGAGCGACGAGTCGTTGAGGCGTAGCCTGTCGAGGGCATCTCGCAGCCGCTCGAAGTCGTCGCCGTCGATCGGGAACAGCCCGCTGTACACCATCGGCTTGGGCTCGCTGTAACCGGGAAGGGCGCCGTCTGCTCCGTCCCGGGCGGAGGTCACGGTGTCACCAACGCGGATCAGGTCGATTTCCTTGATCCCCGTGATGAGGTAGCCGACCTCGCCGTTGTGGAGCTTCTTGACCACCTGGCTCGCCGGCAGGTGCATCCCGATCTCATCAGCGCTGGCGGCGATCGAAGTCGCCATGAACCGTACGTCGTCACCTGTCTCGAGCTCACCGTCGACGACCCGCACGTGGCAAACGACGCCGCGATAGGTGTCGTAGTAGGAGTCGAACACCAGCGCTCGCGTTGGCGCTTCAGGATCACCCTCGGGGGGAGGAAGCTTCTCGATGATCGCGTTCAGCATCTCGTCGATGCCGGCGCCGGTCTTGGCGGACACCGCGATTATCTCGTCTGCCGAGCCGCCCAGAATCCCCGCCAGCTCCTTGGCAACCCGGTCGGGGTCGGCCGCAGGCAAGTCGATCTTGTTGATAACGGGAATGATCTCGAGCCCGCTTTCGATGGCCAGATAGGCATTGGCCAAGGTCTGGGCTTCGATACCCTGGGAAGCGTCGACCAGCAACAGCGCCCCCTCGCACGCCGCCAGGCTACGCGACACCTCGTAGGAGAAGTCGACGTGGCCCGGCGTGTCAATGAGGTTCAGCAGGTGTTCCTCACCTCCGGGCGGGGTATACCGGATCGAAACCGAGTTCGCCTTGATAGTGATACCGCGCTCCCGCTCGAGGTCCATCGTGTCGAGCATCTGGGCGCGCATGTTCCGGGCGTCGATTGCCCCCGTGGCCTCCAGAAGGCGATCGGCCAGGGTCGATTTGCCGTGGTCGATGTGGGCGATGATGCAGAAGTTGCGGATTCGTCTGGGTTCGGTCATTTGGATTCCAGGGAGAGAAGGGCAGCGCTGAGTTGCGGGAGTTTCTCGTCGCCTTGCCGAGTCCAGGGCATTGTCCGGCGAATCGGCTCAGGACGCAGGCGCATTAGGTCAATGCGTCAAGGACGAGCCGGTCGCTGGCGACGGCCTGGGCCGGCGAGGAGACGAAAGGACTTCCGCAACTTTGCGCTAGCATTGTACCTTCAACCCGGGTGGTGCTATATTTCCGCCCGCCCCGACCACCCTCGTAAGGTTTTTGGCATGGCCAACATTGCATCACAGATCAAGCGCAACCGACAGAACGCCGTTCGCTACGAACGCAACAAGTCGGCTCGCTCCGAGCTCAAGACTCGTATACGCAACGCGATCGTCGCCGCCGAGTCGGGCGATCGTGATGCCGCGACCGAGCAACTGCGGCTCGCCCAGAAGTACATCGACAAAGCCGCCAGCAGCGGCCTGATCCACGAGAACACCGCGGCGCGGCGCAAGGCTCGCCTCACCAAGCAGGTTGACAGTCTCCTCGGCTAGTCCCAACAGGATCGATTCCATGACCGACACCGCCAAGACCTGGCTGACCCCTGCAGCTCACCAGAAGCTCGTGGACGAACTTCAACACCTGACGACCGAGGGCCGCGCCGTCATCGAGCAGCGCATCGCCGAGGCGCGCAGCCACGGCGACCTCCGCGAGAACGCCGAATACGACACCGCAAAGAACGACCAGGGGCTCATGGAGGCCCGCATCAGGCAGATCAAGGCGACGCTCGACAACGCCGAGATTGCCGAAGCCTCCAACGACGGCAGGGTCGATGTCGGTTCTCTCGTCACCGTCATCGACGACGACGGCGACGAGATGGAGTTCTTCGTCGCCCCGCCGGAGAACAAGGTCGACGGCATGCTGCTCGCCTCACCTTCCAGCCCGCTCGGTGGGGCACTCATGGGCGCCAAGCCCGGCACGACGGTGAGCTTCGAGGCCCCCGGAGGCACCTTCAAGTACGAGGTCAAGGCGGTTCGCCCCTACGAGGGCTGAGCGCCCGGTGGACGGTTCGCCAGAGCCGGCCGGTTTTTCTGCTTCTGATTCGGCGCGACGCGTCGACCTTACGTTCGTCGCCGCGGCGCCCATAAGCATCGTCTCAGGCGGCCGACTGCAGGCTAAATCCGGAAAGGCCACATTGGGAGCGATAGATGACGATGGGGCAGCAACGCTCCGCGGCGAAGATCGTGCCCTATGGCAACCCGGGAGCAGTGTTCGTAATGCGGCCACCCGTCGATGCCCCGGGAGAATCCGCTGCGAAGTCAGAGAACCAGTAGCACCACCGCGATCATCGCCAGACCGACGCCCGCCAGCTGCGTGCGCGACAGCCGCTCTTTCAACACCACCATGGCCACCACCGCGGTGACCGCCGGGTAGAGCGACGACAGCACCGAGACGATGCCAAGCGGGCCGCGCTGGAGAGCGGCCGCGACCAGAAGGTTGGCGCCCATATCGAACAAGCCGGCGCCGGCGATCCAGCGCAGATTCACGCCGCGGGGCCGAGCCGGCGACTCGAGGAGTCGATGCAGCATGAAGCCGAGCGGAATCGTTGTGGCCCGGGCACCGACCAACGGCCAGAAGCCGCTCGCCTCTGCCGTTTGCGCGATCGCCACGAAGAACGTCCCGAACCCGATCCCGGATACGATCGCCATCGTCACCAGGCGTGGGCTGAGGCGCTTCGCGGAGCGCTCCCGCGCAATGGTGACTATGGCGACCAATGCGATCAGGATGCCGACGATCGCCAGAGTGCTCAGCTCACCGCCGGTGCCAAGATCGACAAGCACCGGCAGGGTTGCGGACGTTGCTGCGGCCACCGGCGACACGACCGACATCGTTCCTTCGGCCAGGGACCGGTACAGCAACCCGAGGCCGATCGCCCCACCGACACCGGCGAGGACACCCCACAGGATGTCGGCGCTCCGCACCATCTCCGCCGGAAAGAGCAACAGCCCGAAAACGAGGGCGGGCAATCCCACTGTCTGGGACCAGGCCATCACACCCCAGGACGGCAGCCGCTTCGATGCCGAGCCACCCCAGAAGTCGGCAAGCCCATAGGACACGGCTGCACCGATGGCGAGGATGAGTGTCACGGGTGGGGACGCTAGCGCCGCTGCACCGGTGGTCGGCCGTGAGCTATCTCCCACTTCCGATACAGTGACGAGATGCGGGGACGAATCCGGCGGGTAATCACTCTCGCCACAGGGGCGACATTCTTGGTAACGCTGCTGGCCTATGTGGCGTTCGACGCCGGGCCGCTTCACGCCGCGTCGTGCATAGTCGACGGCAGAAACGGCTGGTTCGTCGAGTATCCACCCGGCCTCGAGATCCCGGCCGACGTGGAAGCCGTTATCCGCGCCGAAACCTCCTGCGTACCCATCGAACTGCGCTACGTGGACTACGACGAAGTCGCTGAGGGCCACCTCATCACCGAGCCGTGTTGCCGGGATTGGTTCACGCCCGGCGACTCGGCCATATTCTGGGTTGAAGGCAGCCCCGACCAGGCAGTGGAGGAATGCAGGCTTCTCGAGCCGGATCGGACTCCGCGAGTCGACTGTCCGGGTGGGCCGGTCAGAGCAAAGCCGGCGCCGGGCCAGTAACTGCCACGGCGGAGGCCGGATCCCGAGCTGCCCTTCGAGCCATTCTGGAAATCGGGGAGGAACAGCCTTTTGTGTCGTACCTACCGCGGGCGACTATTGCGTGTGCGCTGCAACGAGGCCACGATGAGGCCATGAGCGGGGACGTCCAACTGTCGAAATACATGAGCTATCTGCTGCGCCACGCTCCCGAGGCAGCCGAGCTGACCATGGACCGCCGGGGATGGGTGGCGCTCGAAGAGCTCACCGAAGCGTGCGTTGCCGCAGGCCGCGCCCGATTGGTCGAGGACGTCCTGCGAACGGTGGCCGAAAGCGACAAACAACGGTTCAAGATCTCAACGGACGGCACAGCGATTCGTGCTGCCCAGGGCCACTCCATCGGCGTGGATCTCGGCCTGGAGCCTGTAACCCCGCCGCCGACACTGTTCCACGGCACTGTGGCCCGGTTCATGGACAACATCCTGGCCGAGGGACTGCGACCGATGGCACGGGCTCACGTCCACCTCTCACCCGACATTGAAACCGCGCTACGGGTTGGACAGCGCCGCGGAAGAGCGGTTGTGCTGGAAGTCGACGCCGCCGCCATGCAGGCGGCCGGTTGCGAGTTCTTTGAGTCATCCAACGGCGTCTGGCTGGTTGACCGTGTCGCGCCGGAGTACCTTCGCTTGCGGGACTAGAAGCCTCGCTTCGGACTATCGCCCGATGCCGCAGATCGCCAATCTGATCGCCCGGTACGATGGCGCCATGGCCGTCGTTCAAACCCCCGGTAGCGCCCGCTGCTCAGACCAGGCGGCCTGACGTGCGCCGCGCCGTCCTCTTTCGCAGCGTGACGCGAGTTCTCGGCGACCGGGTGGTCGTTCGGGAGGCCGCCTACGTGTGGCGACGGCACAAATGGATGGTGCCGTACAGCGCCACAGTGTTTGCCGCGGTGACGCTGCTGGCGCCGATCGGCGGCATTGAGGACTGGCCGACGCGGATCGCGATCGGCGCCGCCGTCGTCGCGGTGGCGGTGACGGCGACAACCGACTACTCGGTAGTGGCCCAGACGGATGACGGGTTTGTCGTGCTCAAGGCGAGCAAGATCCGCCAGGTCGCAACCGGGTTGCAGGATCGGCTTCCCAAGGACTTCGAACTGGCGCCGGTGGGCGGAACACTTCTCGCCACCGACTGGCAGGTTGGCCAGCGCGTCTACACGGTGCCTCGCAGCTCCGACCAGGCGATGAACCGGATGGCCGCAGCCCGGTCCACCGACACCTGATGGGGCCCGCGCCATGTCGCCGCCGGCTCTGCCGTTGCTAGTGACTTCGCCGGAGTTCGTCGATGAGGGACGCGACGAGGCCGGTCCAGCCGGTCTGATGTGATGCCCCGAGGCCCTCGCCGGTGTCGCCATTGAAATACTCGTGGAACAGCAGCAGGTCGCACCACGCCGGATCATCCTGCAGCCGTTCGCGATCACCGTGAAACGGTCGCCGACCGGAACTGTCGGGCGTGAACAAAGCTACGAGGCGCCCGGCCAGTTCGTCGGCCACCTCGTGCAGCGTGGCCTGGTTGCCGGAGCCGGTAGGCATCTCGACGGTGAAGTCGTCGCCGTAGAAGCTGTGATATTCGCGCAGCGCCTCGATGATGAGGTAGTTGAGCGGGAACCAGATCGGGCCGCGCCAATTGGAGTTGCCCCCGAACATCACGGTCTGCGATTCGCCGGGCTCGTACGAGATCGTGAAATCCATCCCGCCCATATGCACTGTGAACGGATGCTCGCCGTGGTACTTCGACAGGGAGCGCACGCCGTAGTCGGACAGGAACTCCTCCGGGTCGAGCAAGTAGCGCAATACCGAGCGAAGCTTGTGCTCGTCGAGCACTGACATCAGCACCCGTTCGCCGACCCCGTGCCGTTGGATCGAGGCGGCGCCTTCGACGCGGTGGGGCCGATGCCTGGCGAACCAATCCATCCGGGCCCGAAACTCGGGGTTGGCCTCCAGGAGCTCGGGTTCGATCACCTCAACGC
This sequence comes from uncultured Acidimicrobiaceae bacterium, assembly GCA_947258375.1. GTDB lineage: Bacteria > Actinomycetota > Acidimicrobiia > Spongiisociales > UBA5794 > JAHEJX01. Next base: position 11,467 of record CAMYIJ010000022.1, on the reverse strand, counting down.
CGAGCAGCGCGATGATGCCCACAAGCGAGCGCACTCGCAGTGGGACCACCCTGCCATCCGGCAGGTGGACGACGTCGTAGAAGAACCCGTCCTCCTCGTCCCAGAGACGGTGCTCCGCCAGGTTCATCGCCTGAGCTATCGACACGAAGTGTTCGTAGAACTTTGTGGCGATTTGCTCGTAGACGGGACGCGTTGCCGCCAGCTCCAGGGAAAGCCGCAGCATGCCAAGCGTGGCGAACGCCATCCAGGCTGTGCCGTCCGATTGGTCGATGTGCCCACCGCCCGGTATCTCCTTGGAGCGATCGAATAGGCCGATGTTGTCGAGGCCGAGGAACCCTCCCTGGAAGACGTTGTTGCCGTCGTGGTCCTTCCGGTTCACCCACCACGTGAAAGTGAGTAGCAGCTTGTGGAACATGGACTCGAGAAACTCCTCATCGACCTTGCCGCTCCAGCGACGATCCAGCCCGATCATGCGCCGGGCCGCCCAACCGAGCACCGGAGGATTCACGTTGCCGAAGTTCCACTCGTAGGCCGGGAGCTGCCCGTTGGGATGCATGAACCACTCGCGAGTGATCAGCCGCAAGTTGGCCTTGGCAAAGGCCGGATCGATGAGCCCCAGCGGAAGGCAATGGAAAGCCAGATCCCATGCCGCGAACCACGGATACTCCCAGGCATCCGGCATCGACAGGACATCATGGGCGTTGAAGTGACGCCAGCCACTATTGCGCCCCCTGAGGCGTTCCGGAGGCGGCGCCGGCCCGGCGGGATCGCCGTCGAGCCACTGGTCGACATCGTACGAGTAGAGCTGCTTGGCCCACACCATCCCCGCCAGCGCCGCCCGCTGCACTCGCCGTTCCTCGTCGCTCGCCATCGCCGGCTGGATGGCGGCGTGGAATGCGTCCGCCTCCGTCCGCCGCGCCGCGATCACGTCATCCGTATCGGCGAACGGCTCTTCGAGAGGGGTCGCCGCCAGGCGCAGAACCACCGCGGTCTCCTCTCCGGCATCCAGCTCGAGTCGGTACCAGGCAGCCCCCTTGGTCCCGACGCGACTCGGGTTGACTGCCGCGGCATCACCATCAATGAGCCTGCGGTGGAAGCCATCCTTGGTGAAAGGAGCCGACTCGGGATCTGCGAACAGCAGCGCCCGGTTGGTCTCGTTGTCCGTAACCCACAGGTCCCGGGCTCCGGCGGCGTACCAGTGATAGGTCCCGAGCCGGGGGTGAGTGGCCGTTGCCTCGATCCAGTCGGCAGCCAGGTTCGCCAGTTCCAGCCGCGGCTTGGCCGGCACGTCGCCCATCGGGCCGTCCGGGTAACCCCAGACCCAGGTGTTGCGGAACCACAGCGTGGGGAGCAGGTCGAGCCGGGCCGGCACGGGGCCGCGATTGGCGACGCCAATCCGTATCACGATGTCGTCCACGGCTGCCTTGGCATACTCAATGTCGACGTCGAAGTAGCGCCCGTAGTCGAAGATCCCGGTGTCGATCAGCTCGTACTCGGGTTCGTGAAGAGAGCTGCGGACCGATTGCTCACGCAGCTCGTCATAGGGAAACCGGGCCTGCGGGTAGCGATAGCGCATCGCCAGGTAGCTGTGCGTCGGAGTCGCATCGAGGTACCAGTACGCCTCCTTGACGTCCTCCCCGTGGACGCCCTCGTGGTTGTCGAGCCCGAAGAGCCGCTCTTTGAGCGTGGGGTCCTCCCCGTTCCACAGGGCGAGCGCAAAACAGAGGTACTGGTTGTCGTCGCAGATTCCGGCGAGGCCGTCCTCGTTCCAGCGGTACGCACGCGCCGGCGCCATGTCGTGGGGGAAATGGGCCCATGCGTCACCGTCGGCGCTGTAGTCCTCCCGCACGGTCCCCCAGGCGCGCTCTGCGAGGTATGGGCCCCACAGCTGCCACGGCTCACCGTCGGCCGCGGCACCAAGTCGGTCGTGCTCCGGTGTCGACATCGTCCGATGATGCCACAGGCCAGGGCCGACACACGACCTCGCCCTGGCGGGTCGAATCCGCGACAAGACGAAGCGGCGGACACAGCGGCATGGACGAAGAAGTGGGGGCGGGCCGTTGCGGCCCGCCCCCACCTGGTTCGTTAGACAGTCTTCCCTACAGCAGCGCGGCCCGGAGCATTGACGACTCGGCGAGGGAGTGCCACTCCTGCACCTTGTCGCGGAACTCGCGCCAGGGAGCGAGGATGTCGGCAAAAGCGCCATTCTCGGCGGCCACGTCGTCGAGCACCGACTCGAAGTCGGTCTTGAACGCTGTCAGCACGTCGTCGGGGAATTCCCTGATCTCAGCTACGGCCTTGACCTGCTCCAACGCGTCCGAGTTCAGCACGTCGTACTTGGCCATCGTGCCGATGTTGGCCGCCTTGGCGGCGTTCTCAACGGCGGCCTGATACTCCTCGGGCAGCTCATTCCACAGCGTGAGCGGCAACTGCACTTCGAGGCTGCTACCCGGCTCCCACCACCCGGGGTGGTAGTTGAACAACACGTCGGTACCCAGCTCACCCAAACCGAGAATGAGGTCGTCGTACGGCCCCACCCACTCGGCGGCATCGATGGCGCCGGTCTCGATGGAAGCAACGATGTCGCCCCCCGCCACGGTCACCTGCTCGGCGCCAAGGTTGTTGAACGAGCGACCGGCCAGGCCGGGGATCCTCATCTTGAGGCCCGTAATATCGGCGATCGAGTTGATCTCCTTTGTGAACCAGCCACCCATCTGCACACCGGTGTTGCCGGCAGGGAACTGGATCAGCCCGAATTCGGACGCATAGAACTCCCGCAGCATCTCGAGGCCTCCACCCTCGTAGAGCCACGCGTTCTGCTGGCGGGAGGTGAGGCCAAACGGTACGGCGGTACCGAACTGAGTGACCGTATTGATGCCGACGTAGTAGTAGGAGGCCGTATGGCCTGCTTCCACGCCGCCGTCGCGCACGGTCGGGAGGACTTCGAGGCCGCCCACGATCTCGCCGGCAACCCGGGGAGTGATCGTGAACTTGCCGCCGGAGATCTTCGCCAGCTCATCAGCGAAGATCTGCGCGCCGGCGCCAATCGTCCCGATCAGCGAGCCGGGCCAGCTCGTGGTCATCTGCCAGTCGAGCACCGGCAGATCCGACTGCGAGAGAATCGCCTCGGTGATATCGGTCGTGTCGTCGACCGCGGCGGTAGTTGACGTGCCATCGCCGTCGTCACCGTCGCCGGAATCGCATGCCGCCAGAATCGAACCCACGGCCGCAAAGCCGGCTACGCCCGCGCCCGCCCGGATGAAGTCGCGACGGCTGAAGCCCTGGCGAGTTACATCCTCTTCGGTCTGGGTCTCGTCGGTAGATAGATGTTCAGTCAATTGCGCTCCTCCTCGGATCGTGGGGCATTTTTAGCAGTTTGCACCTAACAATGTCATCCACTGGGTACAAAGAGATTGAAAGAGGCTTCGACGATCTCGGGGAAGACACCCAGTGTCACCAAAGCGATTCCCTGTAGAACCATGAAGGGAATGGCTCCCTTGTGGATGTCGGCGGTCTTCACCTCATCGGGTGCCACGCTCTGTAAATAGAAGAGCGAGAACCCAACCGGCGGCGAGATGAAGGCCATGTTCAGGTTCACCGCCATCATGACCGTGAACCAGAGCTTCTCCTGGATCGTGAAGCCGAGTGTTTCCATCGCCGGCAGGAAAATGGGGACGACGATGAAGGTGATCTCGAGGAACTCGAGGTTAATCCCCAGCAAGAAGACGGCAATCATCGCCACGAGCACGAAGCCCGTCTTGCCGCCGCCGATACCGGCAAGGAAGTCCGCAGTGGCGTCCGAGCCACCGAGCTGGAGAAACATCAGCGAGAAGAACGACGACGCAAACAACAGTGTCATGACGAGGATGCTGATGTTGGCGGTGGATTTGGCGGCCTCCCGCAGCGCTTTGGGGGTCAACCGCCACCGGGGCTTAATGTGGGTGGCGCCGGCGCGGATGAGGATCTTGTCAAAGAAATAGGCGAGTGACGCCAGCAGCAGTGCGCCGAAGACACCGACCGCTCCCGACTCCGACGGAGTGGCGATGCCCTGGAAGATCGCGGTCAGCACGGCAACGATCAACAGGATGATCGGCACGACTGAGAACAACACTTCGAGTGCCAGGACCTTTCCAGTGAGTGTCCTCTCCTCCGCCGACATGGCCGGGCCCAATCCCGGTCGGAGGTACGAAATCCCGATGGCGTAGGCGGCGTACAGCGCGCTGAGGATGAGGCCCGGGAGCAGAGCAGCTGCGAACAGACCGAGGATCCCGACGCCCATCTGCTGGGCGAGGAGGATCAGGACCAGGCTCGGTGGCAGCAGCTGCGCCAACGTTCCAGAGGCGATGATCACACCGGTGGCGAGCTTGTGGTCGTAGCCGAGGCGGACCATCGTCGGTAGAGACAGCAGACCCATCACGATCACGGTGGCGGCAACAACACCGGTGGCAGCTGCCAGCAAAGTTCCTACGAGCACAACGGCGGCGGCAACGCCGCCCTTGATCGGCCCGAGCAGCATCCCGATCGCGTTGAGCAAACGTTCGGCCAGCCCCGATCGTTCGAGGATCGCTCCCATCAGCACGAAGAAGGGCACGGCCAGCAGCGTGGGATCCGAAACGGCGCCGAACCAGCGGCCCGGCAGCACGTTGAGGGTGTTGGGGTCGAACGTTCCGGTCAGGTTTCCGATGAACGAAAAGAGGAGTGCGGTCGAGGCGAACGAGAAAGCGACGTTGTACCCGATGAGAATCAACGCCAGGAAGATGGCGAACATCACGAGCGAGAGGACGACACCGGTTTCCATCTACTCCACCCGCAACGGTGCTTCGTAGGCGGCGACTCCGGCAAGTTCCTCGTGTCCCAACAGCACCAGAATCTGCTTGATGACCTCGGCGATGATCTGGGTCGCCATCAGAATGAATCCGATGAGGATCAGCAGCTTGATGGGTCCGCGAGGAAGGCCACCGGCATCGGTCGACTGCTCCCAGATCTCCCACACCTTCCATGTCGACCAAGATCCATCAAACGACCGGCCCATGCCCGTGAGCGCGTATTTCCACAGGACTCCTATCGCCATCCACAGGAACGGCAGGAAGAGAAACACGTGAATGAGGAGATCGATGATCGCCTTCTTCTTGTTCGAGAAGTCGGCCCACCAGAAATCAATCCGGGGGTTGACCCCCTCGCGCACTCCGTAGTTGAGGCCGAGCAGGAACAGCGCGCCGAACATCATCCACTGCAGGTCGAAAACCTCCCCGACGATGATGTCCCTCTCGATGAACCTCGCGATGTAGCGGGTGACGACGTTGAAGAGGCCGAGCACAAAGACCACCCAGACCAGGATCCAGGATGCTTTGGCGGTTTGGGTGGTCACCGCCTCTATCGCGCGTCGCAGGCGATACAGCCAACCTACGATGCCCCTGGGAATCTCGATCGGCTCGGCTTCCGCGTGAATCGCCGTGAGGTCTTCCAGCAACTCCTCAGCAACTGAAGTGATATCGGGATCTGGACCCGCGTCGTTCAATCGCCCCTCCAAGCTCCGTGCGCGTTAGCTTTCTCACGTTACAACAATTGGTTCTGCGGGGCATTCAAAGGTGAAGGGTCGACTCATCGGCAAAGTAGAGATAGCCACCTGGGTGATCGGGGCGACGGTGACGCTGGTAACGGCCGGGTGTGCTGCGGATCCGGGCTCCACGACAGAGCCGCCCTCCGCCACCCGGTTCGATCCAGCCGCGCGGGCCGTCCGCATCGAGACTACGGGTTGCGGCTTCGCCCCCGATCGAACCGGATCCGGAGTTGCCATTGGTGACGGTCTGGTGCTCACGGTCGCTCATCTGGTCGCCCAGGCCGATGGCGTTGCGGTCACGCTCGGCGAGTCCGGTGCTATCGACGCCGCAGTCGCCGCCGCCGACCTCGAATTGGATCTGGCCCTTCTGCGAGTTCCAAAGAACGGCGTGCCGGCGGTGGACATCTCGTCGGCCGACAGGGGCGACCGCGGCCTGGTCGTTGGTGGGGCTACCTCCGGAACGGTTGCGTTCGAGGTCGCAGATGTCGTTCGCATCTCGATCGAGGAGGTCCTCGGCAGCGATCGTCACAAACGCCTCGGCTATGAGCTCGCCGCAGTAACAACTACGGGCGATTCCGGGGCCGGCGCCTACGACGATGACAGCCGCTTGATCGGAATTGTGTTCGCCACCAGCGACGGAGGCGCCACCACGTGGATCACCGCGAGCGGTGAGATCGAGACGTTCCTGGCGTCCCAGGATGCAGAGCACGGCGCCATTCTGTGCGACGAAGAGATTTCACGGCTCGACCTGTAGCGCCCGGCGCAGGTTGCTACCGGCGTGCTCCACCGTACCAGCGGCATAGCGCCACCGTGAGCCGCTCCATCATGACCCGGTGCATCGCCTCCGGCTGAGATTTGAGGGCCAGATCGGCTCTCGCCAATGCGTCGACGGCACGCCGCAGGTCCTCCCCCTTGGTGTGGTTGCGGGCCTTCCACACCTTTTCCAGGCCGTACCCCGCCCGGCCGCCGTCTCGGGTGACGAAGGTCTCGTAGTCGGGGGCGGCCGCCGCCAGTGCTCGACGCCGCAAGTCGTTGTTGAGGTAGGCCAGCAGCACCAGCGGATGTTCGTGGTGGAGGAAGTCCCCAAGTCTTCGCAGGGCGTCCCCGACATTCCCCCGGCTCACGGCATCGCCGTACATCCATACCGGTTCGTCGGGTCGATTCTTGAAGCGGTCGGCAACTTCGGCTCCCGTGACCACGTCATGGTCGACCGCCAGCTGGTCCAGAGCGCGACCCAGCGAGCCGACGTCGGTCCCAAAGACTTTGACCAGGGCATCGACGGCACCATCGCCAAGCCGGAGGTGGCGTTCCCGGGCGGCTGAAGTCAGCCAATCCTGGGTCGAGCGCTCCGTGAGCCGCTTGATGCCGATCAGTTCGGCCATTGCCTTCAGCATCTTGCCCAGGGGAGCGGTCACGCTGCCGGAGGCGACGAACACAGCGACCACTGCCGACTCATCGACCGTGCTCAACACTTCGGCGATCACTTCGGCTTCCCCCTTCAGCAGGCCCTGTGCATCGACAACGAGGACTCCGACGCGGTCGCCGAACAGCGAGCCGCTCTGAAGAGCCGGGATCAGCGTTTGTACGGGGAGCCGCATACCGGCATCAGACTGCTCGTCCCCGGATCCGCGTCCCGGCACATCGATGCGGGTCACGTCGTCAACCTCGAACTGGTCGAATACGGCCGTCGCCCGAGCGAGCATCACCTCCCGCTCTCCCGGGCCGGCATCGTGTGGCCCACTGACCAGGACGATTGACTTCATGAGGCGAGGTTAGAGCCTGAATGCCGACAATCCGACGGGCTTGGCTGGAGAATCTCATCTAAAATCGTGGTGGGGACGGAGATCACTAGCGGAGGTGAGAAACCGGTGGGAGATGCTCTAGCAACCAGCAGACAGATCTACGACCTTCTCGTATCGAAGTCGTCCGCCGAGCCGGCCGCAATGCGGACCTGGACCGGAGAGACCTGGGGACGCAGCGACGCCGCGACCACGATCGTGCTGCACCATCCGGGCTCACTCCGGGCCGCCCTTCTGCCACCCTCGGATCTCGTATTCGGGGAAGCCTACGTCTACGACGACATCGACATCGAAGGCGAGATGTTCGGACTGATGAGCTGGGGTGCCGAGCTCGACCCGCTGCGGTCATCGCCGGGAACCGTGCTGCAACTGCTCAACCTCCTGCGACGGCTGCCCTCGACGAGCCGCCGCAGGGATGCCACGCGTCCCACAATCCGGGGCCGCCTCCACTCGACGGGCCGGGACGGCGAGGCCGTCCGCCACCACTACGACACCGGCAACGAGTTCTTCGAGCTGTTTCTCGACCCGGAGATGATCTATTCGTGCGCCTACTTCCTCGATCCGCGCGAGTCGCTGGCCGACGCCCAGCACCGCAAGCTCGATCTGATCTGCCGCAAGCTGCAACTGCAGCCTGGGCAGTACCTGCTCGATGTTGGCTGTGGCTGGGGAGGGCTCGTGCGCCACGCCGCCAAGCAGTATGGCGTGCAGGCCGTCGGCGTCACCCTGAGCGCCGAGCAAGCAGCCGAAGCCAAACTTCGGGTCCGCCAGGACGGGCTGCGCGATCGCGTGACGATCAAGGTGCAGGATTACCGCGATGTCGCCGGTGAGTTCGACGCCATTTCCTCGATTGGGATGTTCGAACACGTCGGAGGGAGCGAGCTCGAGACCTACTTCGCCAAACTCCACGGGTTGTTGACTGAGGACGGAGTGCTTCTCAACCACGGAATCACCACCCGCTCCCGGCCCCGACGTTGGGAACGCAAGAAGGCCTCTTTCGTCAACACCTATGTCTTCCCCGACGGTGAGCTCCTGCCGCTTGAAACCAGCCTTCGCATCGCCGAGGACACAGGCTTCGAAGCGCGCGACGTCGAGAGCCTCCGCCAGAGCTACGCGCTGACGTTGCGCCATTGGGTGAATGAGCTCGAGGAGAACCACAAGCTGGCCGTGGCCGCCGCGAACGAGCAGATGTATAGGATCTGGCGGCTGTACATGGCGGGATCGGCAATTGCCTTCGGCTCCGGGTCCATATCGGTGTACCAGACTCTGTACACCAAGCGGGCCACGCCCTGGAGCTATGGGCGGAGCTGGGCTACGGCGGGCGACGACTACTACTAGAAGCGCCTTCGACGATTCCGGTTCGCCCGAACTGCAGCACAGCGTCGCCGTCCTCGGTGCGCAGAATGTCAGTTGCGCTGTCGACCAGGACATCGATGACCTCCGGAGTCGGGTGGCCGAATGTGTTCTCGCCGTAGCTCAATACGGCCAGCGGCCCAACCGTCTCCCGCAGCCAGCCGAGGTCCGTCGTGGCCGACCCGTGGTGGGGAACGAGGAGCACGTCGGGCCTCAGTCCGGGTAGCTCAACCTGCGCAACAGCCTCGATGTCTCCGGCGAGCAGGAGGGAGCGACCATCGACCTCGACCCAGACCACGACCGAACCGTCGTTGTCGGCGGCGTACCGACGGCCGGGGCCGAGCACCTCCAGATGGAATGAACCCACTGTGGTTCTGATCCCGGTGGCGACAGGAGCCGCGGCTGCGTCGAGGTCACCAAGGAGATCGACCCAGGCGGCGGACGGAGTGAAGTCCGGAAACCAGACACGATCCACCGTGATGCGGCCCGCGACCGCGGCAATACCGCCGACGTGGTCGTTGTCACTGTGGGTGAGGATCAGCAGGTCGATATGGCCGACTCCATGACGCCGCAGCGCGCTGCGATATGCGACCGGCTCGGACCCGGTGTCGATTGCAACAACCTCTCCACCCGGCGATTGCAGAAGCACTGCGTCACCCTGTCCAACGTCGAGGAAGACGGCCGTCGGCACCGGCGGCGGCCCGGGAGTGATTGAAAGCAAGCCGAGCGCTGCCGCAGCCAGCGCGACGGCTACCGAGGTCCGCCAACGCAAAACCGCCAGGAATACGACGAGGCCGGCCACGCCGACCAAGCCAACCTGAGGTAGCTGCGCCGCCCACTCCGCCAGACGCAGCACCATGTGTGCCGTCACCTCCGCGCCTCGATCGAGAACGGGAGCGCCCGTGAATACGCGGCCCCAGCCTGCAGCCGTGCCCAACGTCACCAGGGGCGCAGCCAGCACGTTGGCGATCGCCGAGAAGGCCGGGACCGATCCGAAGTGCCACAACAGCAGCGGCGTGACGGCAAACTGGGCGGCAATCGTCGCCCCCAGTGACCGCCACAACGGAGCGGGCCGCCGCTCGCTCCAGACATGCGACCCAAGCAGGAGCCCGGCCGTCGCCAGCGCAGACAGCTGGAAACCAACGTCGAAGATGAGCTGGGGGGCGGTCAGCAGCAACAGCGTGGCGGCTCCCCCGAACGCGGTCCAAGCGTCCACCGGCACTCCAAATAGCCGGCCGGCGAGCAGCAATCCGACCATCACGCCGGCGCGGAGCACCGAAGGCTCCCACCTCGTCACCAGAACGAACAGGCCGACCCCGAGGAGCCCGACTCCGGCACGAACCCTGGGGCCCATCGGGATCAGTCCGAGGAGGAGCCAGACGCCGCCGAGGAAAATCGCAACGTTGCCGCCGGACACCGCAACGAAGTGCAGCAGACCGGACCGCCGCATGTCCTCGAGCTCAGTGGCTCCCACAGCCGAGGTATCACCAATCAGAAAGCCCCGCATCAGGGCCCCCGCCTGATCGACTGCCGGGAACTCATCCAGCACCCGAGAACGCAGTGCGTTGGCGTAGGCGATGACGCCGTCCGGCGGGCCAACGACCTCGACGGCACGGGCGACGACCCGCCCTGCGATCGGTCGCCGATGGAGACGTCCTGGCGCCATCTCGAGCCGGCCGACGACATGCACCCGGGCGCCCACCATGATGTCGGGACGCTCAGCCGAGGTCACCGCCACCGACCGATCCCCCGCCTCGGCACCGGCGAGCGGACGAACCACGAAGCTCCACCCATGTCCGAAGGCCGCCGGAGCGGGATCGCTCTGCGCCACGGCCTCGAAGGCAATCGTTCCTCCCACGCCGGTATCGGCCACCTGTGGAGCGACGCGGGCGGATGCGCCAAGGCCCGCCGCCGTGGCCAGCACCAGGAGGGCGGCGACCGCGGTGCGTCGACCGAGGACGAGCAGCGCCGCGCCGAATCCGCAGGCGATCAGGCCGGCCGCGCCTCCGTGCCCGAGTGCTGCACCGAGGGCGGTGACACCCGCCGCGGCACATGCGTTGCGGCCGATGCCTCGCGGCCATCGCAGGTTCAGGGAACCACCACGAGGTCGCGGAGCGCGGCCAGTTTGGCCTCTCCGATCCCGGCAACATCGAGAAGGTCTTCGACGGCCGAGAAGCCGCCGACGGCGTCACGGGCCTCGATGATGCGCCCGGCGAGCACCGGGCCCACCCCGGGAATCTGCTCCAGTTCAGCGGCGGCGGCCGTGTTGAGCCTCACCCGGCCGTCGGTGGCGATCGGCCCTTCATCGAGTGCAGCCGCCGACGGCACCACAATCTGCTCCCCATCGCGTACGGGGGCCGCCAGATTGACTCGGCCCGGCGCGGCATCCGGAGTCGTCCCCCCGGCCGCGGCGATCACGTCGGCGACCCGCGCCGAGCGCGCCACCTCGACCAGCCCCGGCGCCGCCACCGCACCTGATACGTGCACGGTGATCCGCCCCGTGTCGGCGGTCACGGCCGGGGTCGTCGGGGCGACTGCATTGGTGGCGGGTTGCCCGTAGTAGAGGAAGGCCGCCGCGGCCAGGGCGGCGGCGACCAGCACCGCGGCTACCCGCTGTTTGTTCGAATCGATGGCGCTACCTCGCCTCAGCCACCGCCCGACTCCGCATTGTCAGTTCTAGCCGACCGCCGGGCTGGGATCTAGTGGTCTGTCGGGGCCCAGTGCCGCGCTACAGGAACGACATCAGGACCGACTCGAC
>CAMYIJ010000021.1:47370-51812 GCA_947258375.1 uncultured Acidimicrobiaceae bacterium | reverse complement strand
CCATCCCGCCGACGGCTATCCCCCCGACCTTCCCGGCTCACCATCACTCCCGAAGATCCCATGTGTACATGATCTGCTTCGACGACTTCGCTCCAGCTGCTTTGTATAGCGCCGCCGCCGCGTCGTTGTCGGAATCGGTGAGCACCCACACCTCGAAGTGATCCCGCGCCCGAGCCCGGGCCAACAGCGCTTCGACCAGGGCTCGCCCATGGCCTCGACCCCGGGCTTCAACGGCTACGTCTATCTCGTAGAGCAACATGGCGCGGTGGCCATCCGGGCGCACCAACTCGTAGGCGTAGAGCCAACCCACCACCCCATCAGCGTCCTCGGCGACGAGCAGAAGCGTTCGCGGGTCGCGCAGGAACTCCCCCGGCTCGGCCGTCTCGTATCCCTTGAAGCGATGCAGAACCCGGCGGACGAGGTCCTCGCCCTCGGCACCCACCAACCTGACAGCCATGAGCTCCTACCCGACCGCGCTGGGGCCGAGGAGTTCACGGAGTTCGGCGTAGAGGGCCGAGCGAGGTTCGACGCGGTGCTCGTCGCCGAGGCGAATCACCTTCTCGGTCCCCGATGACACCATGTGGAGGTACACCGGGGCAGTCCCCGGGTGGTTGGAGATGACACCCCGCAGCCGATCGACCATGTTCTTTGACAAGCGAGCCGCCGGCACCCGGAGTCGGACCAGGTCCTCTTCGGACAACTCGGGCTCCCGAATCTCGGAGGCAATGAACTTCACGTCGTCCCCGCGGTGATCAACCCGGCCGCTGACCACGACGACGGCATCTTCCCGGACAAAAGGCCCGTATTCGGCGACGGCACGGGGAAAGGCGACGACCTCGCAGGATCCCTGGAGATCCTCCAGCACGAAGAAGAGCATGGGATCGCCGCCACGCGTATAGCGGCGCGTGATACCTGAGATGATCCCGCCGATGGTGGCGTTCGATTTGTCTTCGGCCTCCCAGAGACCGGGAAGAGTGGTCGTGCACATCACCGAGAGCGCCTTCTCGATCCCGAACAGCGGGTGGTCCGAGACATAGAGGCCGAGCATCTCTTTTTCGAACGCCAGCCGTTTGCGCTTGTCCCACTCGTGGTCGGGAATCTCGATTGCGACCTCTTCAATCCCCGAGCCGGCGCCTCCGAAGAGGCTGTACTGACCCATGTCCTCGGCGCGGCGCCGCGAGACAGTGGCCTCGAGCATGTCGAGGTAGCGCTCGATCAGGCCCCGCCGGGAGTGACCGAGCGAGTCGAATCCCCCGGCCTTGACCAGGGAGTCGATGGTGCGCTTGTTCAGCACGTTGAGGTCGACCCGGTCTATGAAGTCCTGGAAGCCGGTGAACGGGCCGTTCTTATCCCGCTCGGCGATGATCAACTCGACGACACCTTCCCCGACATTGCGCACCGCCGAGAGGCCGAAGGTGATCTCGCCGTCGATCGCCGCAAAGTCCAGATCCGAGCGATTGACGTCGGGTACCAGGACTCTGAGACCCATAGCCCGGCACTCGTGGAGGTACAGCGCGGTGCGGTCCTTGTCCTTCTTCGATGCGGTCAGCAGCGCCGCCATGTACTCGGCCGGGTAGTGACGCTTCAGCCACGCGGTCTGATAGGCCACGAGCGCGTAGGCCGCAGAATGGCTGCGGTTGAAGCCATAGCCGGCGAAGTGCTCGATGAAGCTGAAGATCTCACGACCCAGCTCTTCGGGGTGGCCCTGAGCGATGCAGCCGGCGACAAACAGCTCCTCCTGCTCGCGCATGACGCTGGGGATCTTCTTGCCCATCGCCTTGCGAAGCACATCGGCTTCGCCCATCGAGAATCCGGCCATCTCTCTGGCCACCTGCATGACCTGCTCCTGGTACACCATGATCCCAAACGAGCTCTGGAGGTACTTCTCGAGGTTCGGATGGAGGTAGGCGACATCGGAACGCCCGTTCTTGCGATCGGCGTACTCGGTGTGCATCCCCGCCCCGAGAGGGCCGGGTCGATAGAGGGCGTTGAGCGCAATGAGATGCTCAAACTCCTCGGGCCGCAGGTTGCGCATCAGCGCCCGCATCGGGCCACCCTCGAATTGGAAGACGCCCATGGAGTCGCCTGCCTGGAGCATCTCGAAGACCCCGGGGTCATCCAGCGGCAACGCGTCGACGTCGATCCGCTCGCCGGTGTTGCGGGCTATCAGCTCGAGGGCCCGTTCGATGGTTGCCAGGTTGCGCAACCCGAGGAAGTCCATCTTGAGGAGGCCGAGCTCCTCCACAGCGTGCATTTCGTACTGGGTGACGGTCTCGGACTCATCGCCTTTCCGCTGCAGCGGCACGATCTCGAGGAGGGGCACCGGCGAGATCACGACGGCAGCAGCGTGTATCGAGTCCTGGCGACGCAGGCCCTCGAGACCCCGCGCCGTGTCCACCACCTCACGAACCGCGTCATCCGCCGCGTAGAGCTCCCGCAGGCCGGCGGCCCCGGTGTACCAGTCCTTTACATCTGCTTCCGCTTCCGACAGTGGCGGCTCGAGACATTGGGTGAGCGTTGCCTCTCGCCCGAGAATCGCCGGCGGGATCAGCTTGGCGACCTTGTCCCCAAGGCCGTACGGCTGGCCCAGCACCCGGGCCGAATCTCGGATCGCCTGCCTCCCCTTGATGGTGCTGAACGTGATGATCTGAGCCACATGATCGCTCCCGTAGCGCTCGGCGCAGTACTTGATGACGTCGCCGCGGTAACGCTCGTCGAAGTCCATGTCGATATCCGGCATCTGGCGCCGGCCCGGGTTCAGGAATCGCTCGAAGATGAGACCGAACTCGATGGGATCGAGCTTCGTAATCCCGAGGCAGTAAGCGATGATCGACCCGGCGGCACTCCCCCGGCCGGGCCCCGTGCGGATTCCCTGTTCGTTGGCATATCGGATCAGATCCCACACGATGAGGAAGTAAGCGTCGAAACCCATGTCGCCGATGACGCGCAACTCGTAGTCGATCCGCTCCATGACGGTGTCGGACAGGGAGTCGCCGTAGCGCGCCTTGGCCCCTTCGATCACCAGATAACGCAGGTAGCTGGCCTCGTTGTGACCTTCCGGCACCGGGAACTGCGGCAGTAGGTTCTGCCCGAATTCGAGCTCGACGTTGGCTCGCTCCGCAATCAGCAACGTGTTGTCACAGGCCCCGGGGAACTGATCGGAAGGGAACAGTTCTCGCATCTGCCGGGCCGACTTCACATAGAACTCCTGAGACTGGAACTTGAACCTGTCCTCGTCGCTCTTGTTGGCACCGGTCTGGATACACAGCAGGACATCGTGGGAATCGGCTTCATCGGCATAGGTGTAGTGGCTGTCGTTGGCTGCCAACAAAGGAGCGTCGACCTGGCGAGCGATCGAGAGCAGATCCTCCATAATCGCCGCCTGGGCCGGAATGCCGTGGTTGTGCAGCTCGATGAAGAAGTTCTCTTTACCGAATATGTCCTGGTACATGGCCGCCGCCTCCACGGCAGCGTCGTAGTCCCGAACCTGGTCGCGATTGCCCTCTTCGCTGGCAGCATCGGGAGCGAGCAACTGGGGAACATGCCCGCCGAGACACCCTGATGTCGCCACGAGGCCCTCGCTGTACTCCGCCAGCAGCTCGGCATCCATGCGCGGCTTGTAATAGAAGCCCTCGAGGTAGGCCCGCGAAGAGAGCGCCATCAGATTGCGATATCCGACCTCGGACGTTGCCAGCAGGTTCATGTGATAGCGGATGTCCTGGCGCCGCGGCGGCCGATCAAATCGACTTCCCGGCGTGAGGTAGGCCTCGATGCCGATTATCGGGCTAACACCGACGGCACGAGCCGCCCGAGAGAAATCCACCACGCCATAGAGGACACCGTGGTCGGTGATGGCGACAGCAGGCTGCCCATCGCCCGAAACGGCCTTGACGAGATCCTTGACGCGCGCCGCGCCGTCAAGCATGGAAAACTCAGTGTGCACGTGTAGATGAACGAAGCTCTCGTCCACGAATCCTCCATGCCCGGCGCGGGACTACAAACTACATCAATGTAATCCGGTAGGCGAGAGCGCGAAAAGCAACGACTCCGGTCCTACAAAGCGGCGCCCAACTGAAGGCCCGCCTAGTGTCTTCCCCCGGCGGCGACACCGGCGGGGGAAGTGTCGCCGCCAGGCGACGAAGGGGGCGCCCAGTTTGCGCTTGCACCGCGCCGAAGCCCCCACTCCGAGTCCGGCAACAGAACCCTTGAACCGGTATCAATGCCGGACTCCCCGCCCTTGCCCGCTGCGTCGGTCTAGCTCGATGCGGGCTTCTTGGCAGTCGGTTTCTTCGCAGCCGTCTTCGCCGCGGGCTTCTTCGCCGCAGGCTTAGCCGCCGCGGGCTTCTTCGCCGCGGGCTTCTTCGCCGCGGGCTTCTTCGCCGCGGGCTTCTTCGCCGCGGGCTTCTTCGCCGCGGGCTTCTTCGCCGCGGGCTTCTTCGCCG
>CAMYIJ010000021.1:0-47357 GCA_947258375.1 uncultured Acidimicrobiaceae bacterium | reverse complement strand
GCGGGTTTCTTCGCCGCGGGTTTCTTCGCCGCGGGTTTCTTCGCCGCGGGTTTCTTCGCCGCGGGCTTCTTCGCCGCGGGCTTCTTCGCCGCGGGCTTCTTTGCCGCCGCTTCCTTGGTCGCCGGTCTCTTCGCGGCGGCCTTCTTTGCCGCCGCCTTCTTGGTGGCGGACGGCGTGGAGGTGCCCCCCATCGGGGGCCGCTTCCTGGGTGCGGACGCCCGGGACTTCGCCTTCGCCGCCTTCCGCGCCCGGCTTGCGCTCGCCTTACTCCCTCCCCGGGCCACCGTCAGCAGCTCCTCAAAGGAGGTTTGGATCGCGGCCACAAAGGCTTCGAGGTCGTGCATCACGTCGTAATCGGCGTTGAATCCCCAGGAGACCTCACCGTTGTAGCTGAAGAGAGCTATGCCGACTCCGTGTCCGTTCCACAGCGGTACGAGCGGGTACTGGTCGAGAAGCTGAGACTCGAGGAGGTAGAACGGGAACTGAGGCCCCGGCACGTTGGTGACGGTCATGTTGAAGGGGCGGGCGCCTGACGCCAGGCGGCTCGCCAGCGAAACAAGGGTGGAAGGAGCTCCCGAGCTCATCCGAACGATGGAAGCAGCTCCCAGGGCCTGGTCGGTTCGCTTGAGGTTCTCCGTTTCGGCGGCGACGGCGGCGAGGCGCGCCGCGGGATCATCCTCAGCGACCGGGAGTGATGCCAGCCACATCGCAACCTGGTTGCCCAGGGTGCCCCGTTGGCTCGGCGATCGAACACTCACCGGCGCCATCACCCTGAAGTCAATGCCGGAGACGTCGAAGTCACGTCCATCGACCAGGAACTTGCGAACTCCTCCTGCCACGGTGGCAAGAATCACATCGTTGACGGTGCCGCCGAGGGTGTTCTTGATCTCCTTCACGTCGTCGAGCGGCGACTTGAGCGTCTCGAAGCGGCGGTTGGGGCCGATGGCGCCGTTGAGCGGTGTCTTGGTGGCCGACGTCAGCCAACCGGACCCCAGCGAATTGCGCATGGCGCGGACTCGACGGGCGCCCTCGAGAGCCATTGATTGAACGTCTTCGGAGAGGGTCTGAACCGATCGTAGAGCGGCGGCGGCCCTGCCTGCCCGACGCGCCGTTTCCCGGACCACCAACTCGGAGCCCGATGGGACCGGACGTGGCTCGAACGGCGGTGAATCTGGAATCTCCGAGGTTGGAGCCAGGTTGAGCAGGACCGCCATGAGATCAACGCCCGAGATGCCGTCGATCATCGAGTGGTGGATCTTCGAGATGATTGCGAACCGGTCGCCTTCGAGGCCTTCCACAACGTTGAGCTCCCAGAGCGGTTTCGAGCGGTCCAGCTGCTGCGAGCAGAGCCGCCCCATGAGCAGCTTCAGTTGATCAAAGGTGCCCGGCTGGGGAAGACTGCTGTGCCGGATGTGGTAATCGATGTTGAAGTGCTCGTCGTCGACCCACACCGGATGGCGCTCGAACGGCACCAGCGCCAACCGCTGGCGATACCTCGGGACCAGGTGCAGCCGGGACTCGATGAACTGCCTGATGCGGGCAACATCGATCCCGCCGTCCTCACGGCGCAGCGGCGCCGCTTCGAGAATCAGCATCCCGGCCACGTGAAAATGGGTGTTCCGGCTCTCCATCGCGAGAAACGAGCTGTCGAGAAAGGACAGTCGCTCGTAGTCGGCGGTCATTTGGTATCCAGTCGGTCGCGCACTCCCAGCTTAGGTGGGTGTTGAAGAATCCATTGCGGCGCCTCTGCGGGTCTCGGCTCGGGACGTTTGGCCTTCGGCAGTGAAGCACCCGCGTTCCCTGCGGCCTCGCCCAAACCCCCCTCGTCGCCCCTGTCTTCGCCCGGAAACCTTGAATCATCGACTGATAGTCCTGCGGTCCGTGTGGCAGATGGCGATGATCCTCCGCAGATCCATCCACAGTGATTATTCAACGCCCACCTGGGAGATTGCTCAGCGGTCTCCTACAGCGCCGAAGCGTCCGGGGCACCGTCGGGAAGGGAGCCGAGGATCGGTTGTCCGAGCTCCTGAAGACTGGCCACGAGGTCGGCGGGCAGCGGAGAGTGCACCGCCACAGGAGCGTCCGCCCCCTGTGGCCGGGGGTCGTGGAAGGTGAGACTGGAAGCGTGCAGCCACACCCGACCGGGATTGCCTGCTTTCGAGCGGCGCAATCCGTACGTCTTGTCGCCGACGATGGCCGCTCCGATCGAGCTCATGTGAACCCGGATCTGGTGGGTTCGCCCCGTTTCGAGCCGGACTTCCAGCAGCGACAAGTCCTCCCAGGCTGCCAGGCGTCGATAGTGCGTTTTGGCGTAACGGCCCCCCTGGCGGAGAGTCATCCTGGTGGGATGCTCCGGGTCGCGGCCGATGGGAGCCTCAATAGCTCCGGCTACCGGATCAATGAGGCTGTGAACCAGAGCGAGGTACACCCGCGAGATCTCGCGCCGTTTGAGCTGCGCCTGGAGCTCGGTGTGGGCGGCGGCGCTGCGGGCCACGATCAGGAGGCCCGACGTCTCCCGATCGAGCCGATGGACGAGGCCCCACCGATACTGCTCCCCCATCTCAGCGAGTTCGGGGTAGTGGAAGATGAGCACGTTGGCGAGGGTGTCGTTGCGATGACCGGCCCCGGGATGGACCACCAATCCCGGAGGCTTGTCGATGACCAGCACCGTCGCCGATTCGTGCCTCACAACCAGGGGTTCGTCCAGAGGCACGAGCCCGCTCGGCTCGGGTGGCCGGGTTACGAGAAGGCGGGTCCCGGCGGACAACTTGTCGGCGGGGCCGACCGCCTTGCCGTCGACCGCCACCTGGCCGGAGTCGACTGCCAGACGCGCCGCCGATCTGCTGATGTCCAACGCTACCGCTACGACCCGGTCGGCCCGCTGCCCATCCATGTCGGCCGGGACTACCAGCTCCACAACACCCGCGGGCTCGGACGCCGTCACGCCGCCGGTTCTTTGCGGAACGACGCAGAAAGCAGCATGAGAACGACCCCGATCGAAATGGCGCTGTCCGCGCCGTTGAACGTTGGCCAGAAGGAGAAGTTGATGAAGTCGACCACTGCACCGTCGAGGAAACCATCGGCTCGAAAGATCCGGTCAACGAAGTTGCCCAGCGCACCGCCCATGACCAGCGACAGTGCCACCCTGTCGAGCCGCTCCTCGATCTGAGGCAGCAGGAATGCAATCGCCACCGCGACGAACGCGGCTATCGCTCCCAGGAACGGGCCGCCCCCGGTGAAGGAGGAAAACGCGGCCCCCGGATTGCGGGTCAGCCGGAGTTGCAGAAACCCGTCGATCAGCACGATCGGGCCGTCACTGAGGGCGGCGACCGCCCAGACCTTTGTGAGCTGGTCTACCGCCACAACCCCCGCAGCAATGAGCAACCCGGTACGGGTAGCTGTCTTGATTAGGACGCACCCTCGACGGTAGTGGTCGCGTAGGGCAGTGCGTCGAGCCGGGCGAGCGGTATCGGGTCGCCGGTGCGCTCGCAGATCCCGTAGAGACCTCGAGCCATGCGATCCTCGGCATGAGCGACCTTCTCGAGCAAGTCCCGCGCGTTCTGCTGGAGCGATAGGTCCATCTTGATTTCGGCGGCAATCGTCCCACCGTCGGCGTTGTCGGGATCGCTGAACTCGGACCCGGTGGTCGCGAGGCGGCTGCTTTCGAGCTCCTCATCGAATGAGGCGATTATGTCCTCGAGCCTCTCCCGCTCCTCTTGCAGCTTGGCGGCGAGTCGGTCCATCGTGGACTTCGCCAGTTTCCGGGTCATCGTTCCTCCTCGACGGCAGGGAATCTAGCACCTGCCGGGACTACACCGATGCGATGCCCAGCGCCGCGGCAATCGATGCTAGATCGCCACAATCGACGTGAACCTGCTTGTGCCGGGCGGCGGATCCCGCCACCAGTTCGACTTGGCAGCCCAATCTCTTCCGGAGATACCGGACCAATGCCCGATTCGCCGCTCCGCCTGCGGGTGGGGATGCGACACGAACCCGAAGAGCGCCATTGTGGATCCCCCTGATCTCTGTTCGCGAGGCGCCGGGGACCACCCAGACATCAACGATCGCACCACCGGGCGCGCGGCGAATCGGCGAGGTGACTTCCATGTTCTCAACATAACGTATTGGGCCGGAGCCCGGGATGGGTATCATGCCCCGGCGACGACGAGGACGGGCCCGCCGGGCATCCCGGACCATGAGCGAGTCGGTGGTGGTGAGAGACCGACGATCCGGACCGGCTGGACATCACCTCCGAGCTGCGGGAAGAACCGGCCGCCGGTGTAGAACCCGCCGGGCCTCCGCCGCACTGGGAGTTACGAAGAGGCCACGCAGGAGAGCTGGGTGGCAAACCGGGTGGTACCGCGGGTTTCCCGTCCCGGATGGACAGACCCCAGCCAACCGAAGGACCATCGTGACCGATCCCTCCCCCGCCAATCGAGCCGACTTCGAACGCATCGAGCCCAGGGTCGACATCCCGGAGATGGAAGCGCGAGTGCTGTCTCTGTGGGATGAGCTCGAAGCCTTCCCCGTTTCGGTGGAGATGCGTGATCCCGAGACCGAGTACACGTTCTACGACGGTCCCCCGTTCCCGACCGGAAGCCCCCACTACGGCAATCTGCTGGCCGGCGTCATCAAAGACATCGTGCCGCGTTACTGGACGATGCGCGGCCACCGCGTCGAGCGCCGCTTCGGATGGGACACGCACGGGCTCCCCATCGAGATGGAAGTCCAGAACGAACTCGGCCTGTCCGGTCCCCGCCAGATCGAGGAGTACGGCGTCGCCCGTTTCAACGAGGCCTGCCGGGAGAAAGTCCAGGCAAACACGGAGCGTTGGGAGCACGTCACCCGGCGTCTCGGACGATGGATCGACTTCGAGAACGACTACAAGACCCTCGATGTTGACTTCATGGAATCGGTCTGGTGGGTATTTCGTGGTCTCTGGGACCGCGGCCTCGTCTATCAGGACTTCAAGGTTGTCCCCTATTCATGGGGAGCCGGCACCCCGCTGTCGAACTTCGAGCTCAACCTCGGGGGGTACAAAGACGTTGAGGACCCTTCGATCACGGTTCGCCTGCAGACCACCGCCGACCACGGTCCCGTTGTTGCGGGAGATTGGCTCCTGATCTGGACCACCACTCCCTGGACCCTCCCCGGCAACCTGGCAGTCGCGGCGGGCCGGGATATCCGGTACGTCCGCGTGGCCAGTGGCGAAGATCACTACTGGATAGCGGAGGCGCGGCTCGAGTCGGTATGGCAGGAGGGTCAGGTCGAAGTCGTCGCCACCGCACCCGGCGCCGAGCTGATTGGCGCGTCATACGAACCGCCGTTCGACCATTTCGCCGCCGAGCGCGAGCGCGGAGGTTTTGTCGTGATTCCCTCGCCCGAAGTGACCACGGAAGACGGCACCGGGCTCGTCCACATGGCTCCCGCCTATGGAGAGGCCGACTTCCTGGCGTTCCAATCGGCAGCAATCGAAGCGTTTGTCGATCCGGTCGATCTCGAGGCACGCTTCACCGATGCCGTGCCGGAAGTAGCCGGGGTGTTCGTCAAGGACGCCGACGAGAAGTTGATCGAACTGCTGCGTGAGAAGGGCTTGCTGCTTCGGGCCGGCAGGATTGTCCACTCTTATCCCTTCTGCTGGCGAACGGATACGCCTCTGATCTACAAGGCGATCCCGAGCTGGTACGTCAAAGTTGAGTCATTCCGAGACCGGATGGCCGATCTCAACTCGCGGATCTGGTGGGTCCCGGACTACGTGGGAGAGCGCCGTTTCGGAAATTGGTTGCGCGATGCGCGGGACTGGGCCGTGAGCCGCAATCGTTTCTGGGGCAGCTGCATTCCGGTGTGGGTGTGTACCGATTGCGACGCCCGCGTATGCATCGGCTCCCGGCAGGAACTGGCCGACCTCTCCGGCGTGTGGCTGGACGATCTCCACAAGCACATCGTCGATGAAGTCACCATCCCGTGCCGCGAGTGCACCGGAACGATGAATCGGGTGCCCGAGGTGCTCGATGTGTGGTTCGAGTCGGGTTCGATGCCGTACGGCAAGATGCACTACCCGTTCGAAAACGAAGAGCGGTTCGGCAAGACGTTCCCCGCCGACTTCATCGCGGAGGGCCTCGACCAAACTCGGGGATGGTTCTACACGCTGGTCGTGCTGGCCGCGGCGCTCTTCGACGATGTTCCATTCGAAAACTGTGTGGTCAACGGCATGATCCTCGCTGAGGACGGCCGCAAGATGTCGAAGTCGCAGAAGAACTACCCGGACCCTGAGACTATCTTCGACGGGCCCGGTGCCGATGCACTGCGGGCGTACTTGATCAACTCCCCCGTCTTGCGAGCCGAGCCGCTGCGGTTCTCCGAGCAGGGGGTCCGCGACGTTGTGAGGACGGTCTTGTTGCCGTACTGGAACGCGTTCTCATTCTTCACAACATACGCCGAGGCCGATGGGATCACCCGCGCCGACCTCGAGTCGGCTCCCGCCATCAGCGACCGCCCCGAGCTCGACAGATGGATCGTGTCCGTCCTCCAGAGCCTGATCCGCGATGTAAACCAGGAGATGGAGCACTACCGGCTGTACGCAGTGGTTCCCCCGATCCTGGGATTCATCGATGACCTCACCAACTGGTACATCCGGAGGTCGCGCCGTCGCTTCTGGGCGCGTCGTGGCGCCGCGGGATCCGAGGACAAGCTCGCTGCCTTCGCGACCCTGTACGAGGTGCTGGTCACGTTCTCCCAGGTCGCCGCCCCGGTCCTGCCGTTCATCACAGAGGAGATCTATCAGCATCTGATCCGCCCCATCGAAGGTGATGATCCGATGAGCGTGCACCACACGGACTACCCCGTCGCCAATCCTGAGGTGATCGACGAGGGCCTCGAGACGGCAATGAGCGTCGTACGGACTGTGGTGAACCTCGGTCGCGGCCTGCGCAAGGCGGAACAGGTGCGAGTTCGTCAGCCGCTCAGCGCGTTGACGGTCGTCACTCAGGAGCCGACCGTCGCCGCCGCCGTCGCATCACATACCGCACTCATCGCCGAGGAGCTGAATGTGAAGCAAGTCACCGTGGAGGCGGACGATCGCGAACTAGTGCATCTGTCCGCCAAAGCGAACTTCAAAACGCTCGGCCCCCGATTCGGCGCCCGGGTAAAGGAGATCGCGACGACTCTCGAGGCGCTGGATCATGACCAGATCACGACGTTTCTGGAGACTGGCCACATCTCCGTCCTCGGTGAGGAGCTTCAGACCGACGATGTTGCAGTTGCGCGCGAGCCGCGTCCGGGTATCGGCGTTGCCAGCGAGGGCGGGTTGACGATCGTGCTCGATTCGGCGATTACTCCTGAGCTGGCCGCAGAGGGCCTGGCGCGCGAGTTCGTCAACCGGGTGCAGGGATTGCGCCGCGACAACGACTTCGACGTGGCCGACCGAGTCACCGTCGGCTACTCGACCGCGGATGGCGAACTGGCGGCCGCCATCGAAACCCACTCCGAGCTCATTGCGGAGGAGACGCTGGCCACAGACCTCTACAGAACGGGCGACGCGACGGGCGCCGCGACCGAGATAGGCGGCCACCCGGTTGAGATCTTGGTGCAGCGAAGTCAGGCGCCTGCTCAGTAATCCACTGTGCGGGAAATCCGTCGGTTCCTCGAGAGCTCCTCCACCACTCCCGAGCCCTTACCGACCCGGCATTGCTATGTCGAGTCTGCCAACGGCCGACAGTGGCACAACCTCGCGAGACAATTCACCCATGCGTCCCGAGGGGCCCCTATACGTCCCGGGGGGCGGCATCCTTGAGCCGGGCTCGGAGCCCGGCCAGGCGCCGCTCATAGAAACCGATAACCGCCGCCTGGTCGCTGTCCTCCTCTTCGGCAGGCTCAACCCGCCGCGTCGCCCCGACTGCATCCCGCCAGGTGGGACCACCCGGCGCCGCAGGCTCACTGGTTTCCGCGCCGGCGGTTTCGAGATCGGCACGCGGCGCGGCGTGCATCGGCTGCATGTCCGCCCACCTGCTCTTGACGGTGACGCTCGCGTCGGGTGATTCGATGGGCCCGGCATCCTCAGTGGTTTCCTCTGTGGCGCCGGTTGTCAGATCGATGACGTCGCCCTCTCCCGCCTCGAGGCCGGCCAGCATGGCCGACAACTCGAGCTCTTCGATCGACACGTCGGAAATGTCGCTGAATCGTTTCTGAACACCCGCGAGGGCAGTCCGCAGCTGGGCCACCTGGCGGCGGAGCTGAGCCACTTCCGCAGAGGCTTCTTTGGCGACGTTGTCGGCGGGCTGCGGCACCGCCGTGTCACGGTCGGCCTCGGCGCGGGCTACGGCCTCTTCCAGCATTCGCTCCGCGTCCTCCATGAAGACTTGGCGCTCCGCCTCGGCAGCGGCCCCCGCACGCTCGATCTCCTCGAGAAGCCTTGTTCTGTCGGCCTCAGCTTCCGCGGCGCGGTCCTCGGCAGCTTGCAGTCGTTTGTGAGCCTTCTCTGCTGACTTGGCCGCCTTGCGCTCGGCCTTGGCAATTCTCGCTTCGAGGCCGGCCTCAGCCGCGGCCGTATCACCGGCCAGGCGCACTTTCTCGGCTTCGAGCTCTGTCAGGGCCGTGGAACGTTTGGCGTCGAGTTCCGCTTCGAGCGCCGTCTTGGCGTCCCGTCGAGCTTGGGCCACCTCTTCGAGCATGGCAGCATGTTCGAGGCTGGCAGCCTTGAGCAGCTCGTCGGATTCCTCCCGGGCAGCCTCGACCGCCGCCTGGTTGATCTCCTCGCTCTCAACTCGGGTGCGTTCGGCCTCCTGCATGGCGTCCCGAAGGATCTCCTCGACACGGACACGCGCTGCCATCACGAGCTCATGGTCGTCGACATCAGGGGTCGGAGGGGCGTCGGCCTGGGCCTCCAACATCGCCATTGCCGACTCGTAGTTGTGCTGGGCGGCGGCCAGGGCGGACTCCAGATCCGCGATTCGTGTCTCGCGCGATCGAACCGAGCGAGCGCGACCGTGAGCCAGGTCCAGTGCCTTCTCGAGTGACTCTACGTGGGCTTGAGTAACGGCGAGCTTTCGTTCGTAGACCTCGAGCGTGGCGGCCGTTCGATGAAGGAACGCGTCGACTTCACGCCTGTCGTAGACGTGGCGGGTGCCTTGAAAGCGGCTGGATCGTATCTCGTCGGAAGTTACATCCATAGTGCGGTTCCCTGGGATTGGCCCTTCGAGGCTACCAGCCTGCCCGACGCTTGATAAGTGGATCCAGGCACCATCCGCCGGCGCCAAAAACTGACTAGTCCCCACGGCCACCGGCTCTGAAGAGACCTGCCGGCGCTCACTTGTAGGGCTCGAGTGGTACTCAGCAACTGAGCAGTCGCTTGAGAATGGCGACCCCGAAGAAGACCACGATGGGGGACAAATCGAGCGCCATCGTCCCGATGCGCAGCGGGGGCAACACCTTGCGGATCGGCCGCAGCACCGGCTCCATGATCTTGTTGAGGAAGTCGTAGAACTTCCGGACGGGGTGACCCCAGGGCAGGCGTCCGTAGCCGGCGACATAGCTCAGAATGATCCACGCCAGCATCGTGAAGATGATGATGTCGAGCAGGAAGCAAACAAGTTCCACTAGATCAAACCCATTCTCGTGCTATCGGCCGGCGGTTCCATACAGGCCGAGATCGGCCAGTCGCCGCTGTTCGGCCCCGTCGATCGCAACGCCTGGAGGCGTGACCAGGATCACTCCCTGGGCGGTCTTGGCCATCTTGCCGTCGAGGGCATAGGTAAGACCCGATGAGAAATCCACGAGCCGTCGAACCATGGCCGGCTCAGTGTTACGCAGATCCAGCACGACCGCGTTGCCGCGTCGAATGTGATCCGCGAGCCGCTGGGCGTCGCTGAAAGCCCTGGCGTTGATGATCTGCGACGAACCCGGCGACGATTTCGGCCCGTCGGAGCCGACACGGGTGACGAGGACACCGGCCTCGGCATGTTGCGGTTCGGACGACATCCGGCGCCGCGTGGAGTCGGGCGGTTCTATCCGCCGCCCGGCCACACCACCCTGCATGGTGGTCGGCACCGTGGCCGCCGCCGGTTGCCTGCTGACGCGGCCCGGAGGTTCCACGGTTCTCACCTGGGTCTGCGACTGGGCGATGTGGCCGTCGTCGCCGGAACTGATCGCCTCGTCGTCGACCAGTCCCAAGTAGAAGAGAGTCTTTTGCCAAATCGATGCCATCGGAGTCCTCAGTGTCGAGCCCTACGGTGCAAAGATAGCCCGTCCGACACGTATGAGCGTCGCACCCTCTTCAACGGCCACCTCGAAGTCGTCCGTCATACCCATCGAGAGCTCGCACAGAGCGGGCCAATCCGGTTGGAGTTGGTGACGAATCTCATGCAGGCGCCGGAACCAGTGGCGGTTGTCTTCCGGGTTCTCGACGAGAGGCGGCATCAGCATCAGACCCGAGATGGTGAGGCCCAGGGAGTCGGCCGCGCGGATGATCTCGGCGGCCTCTTCAGCGTCGGCGCCGTGCTTCTGCGCCTCATGAGCCAGGTTGAGTTGCAGGAGGAGGCGGGCCTTGCCATCGGTGCGGGACCACGCTCGCAGCAGCGACTCACGGTCGACGGAATGGACCACAGAAGCGTACGGGGCGACTTCCTTCGCCTTGCGCGACTGGAGGGAGCCGACGAAGTGCCAGTTGATGTCGTCCGGCAGGACCGCGGCCTTGGCGGCGAGGTCGGCAGACCGATTCTCTCCGAAGTCGCGCTGACCCGCTTCGTAGGCTTCGATGATCGCGGCGGGGCCCACCGTTTTGGACACGGCGACCAGCGTCACGTCGGCCGGGTCGCGGCCGGCGCGGCCGGCCGCGACGGCCAGTCGCCGCCGCACATCGGTCAATCCGATGGCAACCATGCCACTGCCACCTGACGCATTCTGGTTCGATTCCGTCTGTATGAGTTCAAGCCGTCATCCGTGTAAGTGCATCGCTCGGAGCGCCACACCGGCAGGGGATTCAGGATGGACTCCAGATATCCCCCGATGTCAATACTCGTCGTTCCCCAGGTTGTCTGCGACACGTGGCCCACAAAACGCTCGGCGACCTCATCGCCCACTTCGTAGCAGCAGGCTCCGATTCCCGGGCCGATAGCGGCGCGTTCGGCGACCAAACCCGACTCGCCCAGCGCTTCCACAGTGGCCTGCAGAACGCCTGATGCGGCACCCCGCCACCCGGCGTGGACCACGGCGGCAAACCCGCTCCCCTCGAGAATCACGGGCACACAGTCGGCAGTGGCAATTGCCACCGGTAGAGCCTGCCTCGTCGTGTAGACGGCGTCGGCCTCTCCGAGACGGCCCGGTGAGGCGGCGTGAACGACGGTCGTCCCGTGGACCTGGGACACAAAGGCCCATTCCGTAGGGATCCCCAACTCGTCGGCCACCAGCCGCCGTCGGCCGGCATCGACACGCAGGTCACCCTCGGCGGCTTCCCCGAATGCGGCTCCCTTGAACCCGGGAGGTCTGATCACACCGAAGTCCTCGGCAAAGAATCAGCCCTGCACGAAGCCGGGGATCTCGAGGTCGTCGTCGTCCTCGGGATCCGGGGAGTCTTCAGAATCGGCGCGGGGAAGCGACCGTTCCGGCGGAGTCGATTCCCCGAGCCCGGCCAGAGGGCGACGCGTAGTCGTGCTCTCGGAGTCGAATCCGGCGGCGATCACCGTGACCTTCATGCTGTCCTCGAGCGCGTCGTCGACAACAGCGCCAAAGATGATGATCGCGTCAGAGTCGCTGTGATCGGAGATCATCCCGGCCGCGGTCGACACCTCGAACAAAGTCATGTCGGCCGGGCCGGAGATCGACAGCAGTACGCCGCGGGCGCCCTCCATGGAGGTCTCGAGCAACGGCGACGCGATCGCCTTGGCAGCTGATTGCTCGGCACGATTGTCACCGCTGGCGACACCAATCCCCATCACCGCGGAACCCGCGTCGGTCATGATCGTTTTGACATCTGCAAAGTCAACGTTGATGAGGCCGGGGGTCGTGATTAGATCGGTGATCCCCTTGACGCCGTTGGTGAGCACGTCATCGGCCATGAGGAAGGCTTCTGTCATGACCGTGTCATGATCGGCAATCTCGAGTAGTCGCTCGTTCGGGATGATTATGAGCGTGTCGACTGCCTGCTTCAGTTCTTGAATGCCCTGCTCGGCCTGCACCGAACGGCGGCGACCCTCAAACCCGAACGGGCGGGTGACGACCCCCACGGTGAGAGCGCCGAGCGAGCGAGCAATGGCCGCCACCACGGGCGCACCACCGGTGCCCGTGCCGCCGCCTTCACCCGCCGTGATGAAGACCATGTCGGCACCGGTCAAGGCGTCTTCGATCTCCTCGCGGTGGGTCTCGGAAGCTTCTCTCCCCACCTCGGGGTTGGCTCCCGCGCCCAGACCGCGCGTGGCGTCTCGGCCGATGTCCAGTTTGATGTCGGCATCGGACATGAGCAGAGCCTGAGCGTCGGTGTTGATCGCGATGAATTCGACGCCACCGACTCCCGAATCGACCATACGGTTGACGGCGTTGACACCGCCGCCGCCGACGCCGACGACTTTGATGATTGCCAGATAACTTTGTGGTGAACGAGTCTCGTCTATCACGGCTTCCCCTTGGTCTGACCCTGAACTTTAGCTCGACGTTCTCTGTCTGTCGGCTCGGTTTGTCTAACCTTCAACTGCTTGTTGAGGGTTCCTTATCGCCGGCCTCACCGGAGAGACGAGTGAGATGGCCGCGCGGTCGGCGACTCCCCCCGCGAGAATTGCGGTCAGGGCGGCCGCCTTCTCCCTCATTTCGACCGGGCTTCCGAGATCCACGAGGTGGCCCGCGATGCGCGCTGCCAGCGTACCGTCGCCTGCCGACGTCACCAGCGCCCGGCGCCTCAGCTCCTGGGGCAGCATCGCGAGGAACTCGAGGGCGGCGGTGACCTTGCGGCCCGTCAGCGTGTCTCCGGGCATCGCGCTGAGGCCGCCGAGTCTGATTCGAGCCGCTCGCTTGGTCGGACTCGTCTGCTCGAGCACGGCTCCGGTCGCCGAGGCGCGGTACCAATCGTCCCCGATCTCCACCCACGCGATGGGCTCGTGCTCGAGCACGGTGAGCACGACAGTGCCGGGCCAGGTGACAGTTGCCCGGGCGCGGGCAACCCATGGATCCGCCTCGATGTCGGCCGCGAGAGCCCCGGCACGCACCGAGATGGTCGGCACACCCGGAGCGACGTTGTGCCTCTCTAGGACCACAGCCACGTTGGAGTGGCCCGAGCCCGTCACCTCGATTTGCCGGACCGCCATGAGCGGCGACTTGAAGAGAAGAGCGATGAGCGCGACCACAACGAAGAAGCTGATGACGACGATGACCTGGCCGAGCCGGCGGCGGGCACCCGCTTCGCGAACGGTGTGCCTGCGCACGGCAATTCGATGGTCGATCGCTGTCATGTGGGCTCACCCTCCTCGACGTGTTCCGTCGGCTCTTTCCGCGCCTCCGTCGGGGCCGGCCAGGCCACCTCCGTGCCCGACTCCTCGCTGAACTCCCCTGCAAATCGGATCTCAGGCTCCAGAACCACCCCGGTCGCAGCGGTCACCCGGCGCCGTACCTCGGCAACGAGGTCATAGACGTCCTGGGCGCTGGCGTCGTGCCCCGCCTCGAAGAAGTTGGCGTGGCGCGGAGACACCCGAGCACCACCGATCCCCATGCCCTTGAGGCCGACTGAGTCCACTAGCCATCCGGCCGATGTACCCGCCGGATTCTTGAAGACCGATCCCGCATTCAACGTTCCGCCGGGTTGGGATTCCTTGCGCCACTGCGTTATCGCCCGCATGATCTCCTCCGACTCCTCGGGGGTGCGGGCTTCGGTGCGGAACCGGGCGCCGAGCACGATGTCGTCGAGCGGGAGCGAGTTGTGGCGATACGACATCTCCATCTCATCGCGCTTTACGGTGATCACTCCCCGGTCGGGCCGGTACGTCTCAACGTCCAGAAGCCAATCACCCGTCTCCGACCCGTGGCAGCCGGCATTCATTCGAACGGCGCCGCCGACGGACCCGGGCACCGCAACGAGGAATTCCAGTCCGCCGCGACCTTGCTTGGCGCATGCCCGCGCGAGTTTGGGAAGCGGCATGGCCGCACCGGCCGATACGATCCCGGACGCGCCAATCTCCATTGCCGACAGCTCGCCGCCAAGCTGTATGACCAATCCCGGGTAGCCGGTGTCGCTGACCACCATGTTGGAGCCTCGCCCGAGCGCCAGATAGGGCACGGAGTCGGCGCGGGCCGCCTCAATGGTGCGGGCCACCGTAGCGGAGTCGCCGGCCACCACGAACCAGCGAGCGGGCCCGCCGAGCTTGTAGGTCGTGAGCGGTCCGAGCGGCACGTCGTTCTCGACGATGCCTGCATCGGCCAGCTCGCTGAGTTCGCTCATGTTCGCTCCTCGAGGCTCCGGGCCAGTGGCTCGGCAAGCGAGGTGATGTCGCCCGCACCGAGCAGTAGGACCAGGTCGCCCGGTTCGACCTCGGCCGCGAGCATGGCCTCAGCTCCGGCGAGATCTGGAACGAAGTCGACGCTGCCGCCCGCGGCAGCAACTGCATCGGCGACCAATCGGCTGCTCACACCCGGAATGGGAGCCTCGCCCGCAGAGTAGATATCGGTCACGATCACGCGGTCGGCGGCTGCAAGTGGCTCACCGAACGCAGGGCCGTGTTCGGCCGTTCGGGTGTAGCGATGGGGTTGGAACACCGCCCACACTCGGCGCCAACCACCTTCACGGCCCGCGGTGATTGTTGCCGCAATCTCCGTTGGGTGATGGGCGTAGTCGTCGACCACAGTGACGTCGCCCACCCGACTGCGCACCTCGAAGCGGCGCCTTACGCCGGCGAATTCGGCCAGGCCGGCCGCCACGGCTGCTGGGTCGTAGCCCAGTTCAGTGAGCAGAGCTATGACCCCCACCGCGTTGCGGGCAACGTGCGTTCCCGGCTTCGGCACTTCCACCGCGCCGGCGAAATCCGGGCCGGTGAGATCGAACCGGACCGTGCCGCGCACGCTTTGCACGTCGCCGATCTTCCACTGCGCCTGCGCGTCGGTTCCATATGTGATCAAGTCGGTACGCTCGGCGAGTCGCCTTACCCCGGCGTCGTCGATACATCCCACCACCGGCCCGCGCACGCGTCGGGCGACAAGAGCGAAGGCCTCTTCCAGGGCCGAGACGGTTCCGTAGTAATCGAGGTGATCGGCCTCGACATTCGTGACGAGCAGCGCCTCCATGTGCAGTTTGCGAAATGTGCCGAACGCTTCGTCGGCTTCGAGGATGAAGACGGGATCGGCACCGAGGTGGGCCCCGGTGTTGAATGCAACCATCTGCCCGCCGACCAGAAAGCTCGGATCGAGCCCGAGGCTGCGCACCGCGGTCACGGCCAATGCCGTTGAAGTTGTCTTGCCGTGAGTGCCTGTGAATCCAACTGCGGGCATCCGCGCGGTGAGCGCGTCGAGGAGCTCAGGGCGTTCCCACCAGGTCGCTCCGGAGGCGAGCGCCTCCACAACTTCAGGATCGCGCGGCGGAACCGCCGAGCTGGTGACGATCAGGTCGACGTCGGCCATGGCATCGGGACGGTGGCCGACCCATGTTTCGACACCGAGATCCACCAGTGCGTCGATCCGGGGGCTCGGCTTGAGATCCGAACCGGAGACCGAGTAGCCGAGTTTGGCCAGCAGCTTGCCGAGCCCGCTCATCCCGGCACCGCCGGCACCGACGATGTGGATACGATCAATACCGCTGAGGGTGCGCTGTTGGTTCATGCCGCTGCCTCGATCAACGCTTCTGCGATCGTCTGCGCCGCCTGCGGCATGCCCAGTCCCGCGGCCGCGGAGGCCATCAGCTGCCTGCGGTCGGCATCGACGATGAGCTGCTGGAGTAGCGCCGGGACCCGGTCGACGTGCTCTTCCTCGACGAGCTCGGCACCCCCGGCAAGTGCGAGGTGGGCGGCGTTCGCTTCCTGATGGCCGGCGGAACCGGCGGCATATGGGACGACGACCGCAGGAGTGCCGGTCACGGCCAGCTCGCTGATCGTCAGCGCCCCGGCGCGAGAAAGGACTACGTCGCTCGCCGCATAGAAATTCTCCATGTGATCCTCGAAGGCGAGAACCTTCCAGTCCTGGGCCGATCCGGCCGCGATGGCCGAGACGGTCTCGTAGTGAGCGTGACCCGACAGATGCAGGATCGACATCTCGTGCGCGTCGTGAGCATCGGCGACCCTTTCGGTGATCTCGTTCAACACCTTGGCACCGAGCGAGCCACCGAGAACGCCAAGCACCGGGCACACTCCGTTCAGGCCGTAGCGCTCCAGCGCCGTGGCGTGCAGTGCCGATCGGTCGAAGTCAACGAGTTCGCGACGTAGCGGGTTCCCAACGAGCCGGGCCCGACTGAGCTTGTCGGCAGCTTCGGGGAAAGCGATGAACGAGGCCGTTGCCCGCCGCGAGATCAGCCGGTTGGCCAGGCCCGGCACTGCATTCTGCTCATGAGTGAACAGTCGGGCGCCGACCCGGCGGGCCGCCCAGGCCGCCGGCACCGAGATGTAGCCACCGAAGGCGATCGCAGCTTTCACGGATCGCTTCTGGAACTCCTCCTGGATCCGCTTGCTGGCACGCCACACCACCGAAGGCAGCGTGAGGTTGTCCACCGCCAGCGAACGCTTCAAGCCGCGGATGTCCACCTCGAGGTAGTCATAGCCGGCGGCGGGAACGGCGGTGGCGGCCAATCGATTGCCACCGACAAAGATGATCTCGTCTCGCGCCACACCCGAATCCCGCAGCGCGTCGGCAACTGCCAGCGCCGGATAGACGTGGCCTCCGGTCCCGGCAGCGGCGAGGGCGAAGGTCAATTCGCCGCCCCCTCTCCCCGCGCCGAGACGCGGGCGATGTTGACGAGGACGCCGGCGGCCGCCATGTTGGCGACGAGGGCGCTCCCTCCGGACGAGACAAAGGGAAGCGGTACGCCGGTTATCGGCAGCACCACCACCACTCCACCGATGTTGATGAGCGCCTGGAACGTCAACCACGACACCAGGCCGACCGCCAGCAGGCGGCCGAAGGTGTCGGCGGCCCTACGGGCCACGCTGATTCCGACTATTGCCAACACGACGAAGAGCGCGACGACGATCAGCGATCCCGCCAGCCCCGTCTCCTCACCAATGATGGAGAAGATGAAGTCCGTATGGGCGTTCGGCAGGAACGACCACCGGGCCCTGCTGGCGCCGAGACCCACACCGAACAGGCCGCCTGTGCCGAGAGCCACCAGGCTTTGCAGTGGTTGCAGCCCATATCCCAGGGGATCCGCCAGCGGATCGAGAAACGCCAGGATGCGGGCCTTCTGATAGGGCTGGTAGAGGGCAGAGCCCAGTGCGGCCATTGTCCCCAACCCGGCGAGCCCGAAGACATACCGCAGCGGGGTTGTCGAGGCGAGAAGCATCGCTATCGAGGTCGCCGCGATCAAGATAGTGGTGCCGAGATCCGGCTCCAGCATGAGCAGCACTGCAGTGAAGCCGAGCGAGCCGGCGACGGGCCAGAAGAAGTGGAGGAATCTCCCGAGATACTCCTCCTTGCGCGACAACGCCGCGGCCAGGAAGACGATGACGGCGAACTTCGCGAACTCAGACGGCTGCACGGTGATGCCGCCAAACTCGAGCCAGCGCTGGGATCCACCGCGCTCTGCTCCAAACCTGAGCGTTGCCGCCAGTCCGGCGATGGAGATTGCGAAGATCAACCCGGCGAAGCGCTTGTACAGCCGATACGGGATTCGGGTAGCCACAATCAGGACCCCAAGTCCGAGCACCGCGTAGATCACCTGGCGCTTGAAGTAGAAGAACTGATCGCCCTCATTGATCCGGGCAATCACACTCGACGCCGAGAGGATCGCCCCGAGGCCCACGACGAGCAGTGTGATCACAGGGAGCAGCAGCAGCACCGAATTGCGGTCGGCGGCCCGGGCTGCTTCCCGTGCCCGCCGAATCGACCGAGCTCGCGCGATCGGCGTGACGCTGGTTGCCATCAGCTCCCCTTCCTCTCTGAGACGAGGGTGGTAAAGACCCGGCCCCGCTCCCCGTAGTCGTCAAACATGTCGAAACTGGCGCACCCGGGGGCGAGAAGGACGGTGTCGCCGCTGACGGCTAGCTCATCGGCAATCGCAACCGCGTGGGCCATGGAATCGGCCTGATGGAACTTGTCGGGCCGGCTGGCCAGGGCCAGTTCGCGGCTCGCCTCTCCGATCGCAATCAGAACCCGCACACTCGGCGCGTGCGCCAGCGGGGTCAGATCGAGTTCCTTGTTGCGGCCCCCGGCTATCAGCACGACGGACTCGTACGCCGCTGCCGCTGCCACCGCGGAATGCGGGTTCGTAGCCTTGGAGTCGTTGATCCACACCACCCCGTCCCACTCCCCGATGACAGTCCGGCGATGGATCTCTGTGGTGAACCCGGCGATGACCTTATCGATCGCCTCAGGAGACGCTCCCACGTGCCGGGCCAGCGTCGCCGCCGCCGTCAGGTCCATCGTGAACGCGTTGTCCAGAGTCGGACGCGGTAATACCACATCACCGATGTGCAACTCATCACCCTCGGGGCCGTTGCCGCCGACCGGGCGGCGATTCCCGCTGACCGGAACCGGTCGACCCGGAAGACCGGCAACAGCCGCCGCGGCCGGGGCGTCGTCCGCATCGAAGACGATGATGTCTCCGGCCTCCTGGTTCTCACCGATGCGCCGCTTGGCGGCGGCATAGGCGGACAGGCTCCCATGCCAATCCAGATGATCCGGGGCGATGTTCAGGATCGCGGCCGCCGTCGGGTGAAAAGTGTCGACGAACTGCAATTGAAACGAGGAGGCTTCGACAACCACTACCTCATGACCGGACCCCGCGACGTCACTGAGGGCCAGGCCGATGTTGCCGGCGGCAACCGTGTCGTACCCACTCCCATCGAGCATTGCGGCCACGGCGGCCGTCACGGTGGTCTTGCCGTTGGTGCCCGTCACCGCTACACACGGTGCGCCGACGTGCTGATAGCCGAACTCCATTTCGCTGATGAATCGAATTCCGGCGGCAAGGCTGTCGACGATCGGCGGGGCATCCATTGGGATTCCCGGGCTGGTCACGACCAGATCCCGATCGCTCAGCAGGCGCCTGTCCCAATCACCGGCAACGGTTACCACCTCGATGTCGAGATCGGCCAGGGCCTTCTCATCACGGTCGTAAACGACGACGTCGTGGCCGAGGCGCCGCGCCAGACGGGCCGCCGCCCTACCGGAAACAGCCCCTCCCAGAATGAGGGTGCGGGGGGGCGTGAGGGCAGGCGGGTGGCTCATCGGCCGACCTCCGTGACGGCTAGGAAGTCCGCGTAGAAGAGGCCGACCCCGACCGCGACCATGGCACCGGCGAGTATCCAGAAACGTACGATCACCGTTGTCTCCGGCCACCCCTTCAGCTCGAAGTGGTGATGGATGGGGGCCATCCGGAAGATCCGTTTCCCGAAAACGCGGAAGGAGAACACCTGCAGGATCACCGACACGGTAACCATCACGTACAGCCCGCCGAGCAGCACCAGGAGCAGGTGGGTATTGGTGAGAAGCGCCAGGGCGGCCAGGCCGCCACCCAGGGCCTGGGACCCGGTGTCGCCCATGATGATCTTTGCCGGCGCCGCGTTCCACCACAGGAATCCGAGGACCGCTCCAACGACGGCGGCGCCAAATGTCCCCAGATCCAGCGCCCCCTCGACGTGATAGACGGTCACGTTGCGGAACTGCCAGTAGGCCACGAGCACGTAGGCGCCGAACACGAATGACCCGGACCCCGCCACCAGACCGTCGAGTCCGTCGGTGAGATTCACGGCATTGGCCGCCGCGGTCAGCATCAGCAGAACCAGAACCCCGTAGAGCCACGGGCCGAGATCGATGCCGGTGCTGCGCGAACCGGTCACCCACAGCTCGGTGCTGACGCCCGAAGCCACCGCCCCCCACGCGAACAGCCCGGCCACCGCCAGCTGACCGACGAACTTCCACCGTTTCGAAAGGCCCTTGTTCTGCTTGCGGGCGTACTTGACGAAGTCGTCGAAGAAGCCGATGGCCCCCATGCCGAGAAAGGCGAACACGGCCAGCCAGCCGGCTGAGGCGAAGGGCTCGGTGGAGAACCCGAAGCCGTCCGAGAGGCTGTAGAAGCGGAAGTGGGGGGCGACGTATCCGGCGACAACGCCGATCAGCATGACGACGCCGCCCATTGTCGGAGTGCCCCGCTTGTGGGCGTGACCCTCGAGTTCCTCCTGGATGAATTGGCCGATGTTGTTGTCTCGCAGGACCCGGATAGCCACGGGCGTACCGAGGATGGTGATCGTCAGGGAGGTGGCGGCAGCAATGAACAGAGAGATCATGAGGTGCCTCCCGAGTGCGACCCGGCGAGTTCGACCAACGATCCCGCCAGCGTCTCGAGGCCGACGGCCCTGGAAGCTTTGACGAGCACCGTATCG
This sequence comes from uncultured Acidimicrobiaceae bacterium, assembly GCA_947258375.1. Taxonomy (GTDB): domain Bacteria; phylum Actinomycetota; class Acidimicrobiia; order Spongiisociales; family UBA5794; genus JAHEJX01. The sequence goes on along the minus strand of CAMYIJ010000021.1, from coordinate 26,862 downwards.
CCTTCGCGGACCAGGCTCGCCACCAGGTCGAGGGCGTCGTCCGTGGTCGCGACGTTGCGGGCGATGGCGCCCGCGCCGGTAGTCAGCCCGGGGTCTTCGCCGACCATGATGACCGTCGCGTACCCGAGCTCGGCGGCCAGTCGGCCCATCCGGATGTGCTCATCGCTCGAGATCTCTCCCAGCTCGGCCATGAGACCCAGCACGGCGATCGGCCGCCCCGGCAGATCGGCCACCGTGCGCAACGCGGCCTCGACGGATGTCGGATTGGCGTTGTAGGCATCGTTCACCACGGTGAAGCTCCCGCGATGGACCTCCATGCGCCATCGCGAGCCGGTGGCGCCGCCAAGGCCGATCGCGATCTGATCGAGATCGACGCCGACTGCAAGCGCCGCGGCGGCGGCCGCTGCTGCGTTGGCCGGCTGATGGACACCGGGCATGCGCAGGGTGATGACGCGCTCCCCCTGCGGAGTCTCGAGGGTGAACCGCGCGCACCCGTCCTCACCGACCGTGATGTCGCGGGCCACAACGTCGGCGGCCGTCTCGACCCCGAACGTCTGAGTTGCTCCTGCGTGCGTCCGCTTCAGGCGTGGCTCATCGGCGGGCAGGACCGCCACTCCCCCCGCCGGGAGCCCCTCAACGATTTCCCACTTGGCGTCGGCGAGCGTGGCAACGTCTCCGAAGGTCTCGAGATGAACGACCCCGAGATTGGTGATCACGGCTACGTCCGGGCGCACCGCGGGCATCAACCATTCGAGATGCCCCCGACCTCGGGAACCCATTTCGACAACAAGTGCCCGCGCCGTGCTCGGCGTCTGGAGCACCGTGAGCGGGACCCCGATCTCGTTGTTGTAGGAGGCGGGCGAAGCCCATGCGCCGGGGATCGCCGACGCCAGCATGTCCTTGGTGGTGGTCTTCCCGGTGCTGCCCGTTACGGCGACTACGGGGACATCCAGTTCCTGGCGCCGCATCGCGGCCAGTTCGAGCAGAGCGTCACCCGTCGCGGCCACCTCGATGCGGGGCTCGACGTCGGTGCGCCCGGCTCCAGCGACGACGCCGGCCGCGCCGGCTTGGACCGCTTGCTCAATGAAGTCGTGGCCGTCGTAGCTTTCTCCGGCGATCGCGACAAAGAGGTCGCCATCCTTGACGCCACGCGAGTCTGTGGTGACTCGGCGAATCACGCCGTCGCCACGACCGACGAGGTCGCCGAGGTGGGCCGCGATCTCAGCGAGATTCCATCCGAGGCTCATGGGGCGTCTCCCCAGCCGGCCCGCAACTCCTCGGCAGCCACGACGCGGTCATCGAAGGCGATCGTACGATCGGCGAACTCCTGGTACGGCTCATGCCCTTTCCCGAGGATCAGGACCACGTCACCAGGCTCGGCGCTTCTCAACGCCGTCCGGATCGCCGCCCGCCTGTCGACTTGGGCGATAACCGATTCACCGGGGCCGCCGGCACCCACGAGAACCTGCTCCACCAGCGTCGCCGGATCCTCGCTCCGCGGGTTGTCCGAGGTGATGATGGCGAGGTCCGCAGTCGCCGCGGCTGCTCCCATGGGTACCCGCTTGTCGGGGTCGCGATCGCCGGCAGATCCGACGACCGCAATGACCCTGTGAGATCCCACTTCGGCCGCAGCGGCGATGGCGCTGGCAACGGCTGCCGGGGTATGGGCGTAGTCGACGATCAAGCTGATTCCGAGTTGGTTGGGCACTTGTTCGAAACGGCCCGGCACGGCGGGCAGCTCGTTGAGGCCGGCGACGATGACGGCCGGGTCGAAACCCAGCTGGTGGGCCACCGCGGCAGCCAGGACCGAGTTGGCGGCGTTGAAGGTGCCCACCACGGGCAATTCGGTCAGGGCCGACTCGCCTCCCATGTGCAGTGTCAGCGCGGTGCCGCTCTGGTCACGTCTCGTGATCTCGCCGGACACGTCAAACGAGCCGTCGGCACCGAACCCGACAGTTGTAGTCGGAAGCTCCGTTGAGCCGGCGAGCCGCACTCCCGCCGGGTCCTCCATCCATATGACGGCATGCCGGGCGCGGGACGCAGTGAACAACTCCGCCTTTGCCAGGTAATACCGCTCCATCGTGCCGTGAAAGTCAAGATGATCCTGCGAGAGGTTGGTGAATGCGGCGACGTCGAAGACGACCGCGTCAGCGCGCCCGAAATCCAGAGCGTGCGAGGAGACTTCGAGTGCCGCAACCGTCACCCCCCGGTCGACCATCTGGCGCAGCAGTCGATGCAGGTCCGTCGCCTCCGGTGTCGTGCGAGCAAGCGGAACCACTTCGCCGGCGATGTGGGCACCAACCGTGCCGACTATGCCCGGAGTGCCGCCGGCGGCTCGAACGATGGCCTCGATCATGTGGGTCACTGTCGTCTTCCCGTTGGTCCCGGTGACGCCGACCATCGAGAGCTGTGTCGCCGGGTTGCCGTGGACCGCGGCGGCCAGCTGGGCCATCCGGCGCCGGGTGTCATCGACAACCAACTGCGGACATGGAGTGTCGACCTGGTGGTCGACTACGACCAGGTTCGCCTGCGCCGCGCATGCCGCCGGGACATGGGAGTGGCCATCGGTCACTGAACCACGAACGGCGACAAAGCCGGAGCCGGCGGTCACATCGCGTGAATCGTGGAAGAGGTCGGACACCGGGCGGTCTTCACCAACCAGCCGCGGGCCGGCTTCTGCGATTGTCTCGGCGAGGGTGCTCGCCATCACACCGCTAGCGGACATCGGGAGGCACCCCCAGTCGGTGCAGCGCGGCCTCGGCAACCTGGGCAAATACCGGAGCTGCCGACACACCGCCGAACCGCAGATCGGATCCGTCCTCGGTCTCGCCGTGCGGTGAGTCGAGCACAACGGCCACCACGATCCGCGGCTCGTCTATCGGAGCGATGCCGATGAAGCTGGCAATCCTGTCATCTTCCGAGTAGCCCTCGCCGGGGACGAACTTCTCGGTGGTTCCGGTCTTGCCGCCCACGGTGTAGGAGGGCGCTGCCGCCAGCGATCCCGTTCCCGACTCAACAACGCCGCGCAGCAGCCGGCGCATCGTACGGGCTGTGGTTTCGCTGATCACGGGCCGTTCCGTCGGTTCATACCGCTCCCGCGAACCATCCGAGGAGATGATCTCGCGAACGACGTGGGGCTCGACCCAGATGCCGTCGTTGGCGATCGCGGCGAACACGGTCGCCATCTGCAGCGGCGTCACGTCAACGCGGTAGCCGATCGCCGTGGACGGCCCGCATGTCGTGTCGCACCAGTCGCTGTAGTTTTCGAGCCGGCCGGCGGACTCGGCCGGAAGATCGCCTGACGCCACCTGGCCGAGGCCGAACGCACTGAGGTACTGGTGATGCCGTTTGTTGCCGACCAGGTCCTGAATCAGGATCGTTCCGACGTTCGATGACTGGGCCACAATCTCAGCGACGCTCATCTTCCGGGTCTTGTGACGACCTTCGTCGGTGTACTCCTTGTCACCGATCTCGAGCACTCCGGGAACCCGCATCACAGTGCGCGACGAGATGACACCCTCCTCGAGTGCCGCCGCGATCGTCACCACTTTGAGCGTGGAACCCGGTTCGTAGACATCGGCGACCGCCCGGTTGCGGAACGTGGCCGGATCCGCCTCGGAGAACGCGTTCGGATCGAATGACGGTGCAGTGGCCATCGCGAGGACTTCGCCGGTCGCAACATCGAGTACCACCACGGTGCCCGAGATTGCGTTGGTCTCCGCCAGTGCTCGCTCCAGGATCCGCTCGACGGCGTATTCGATCTCTCGATCAATTGTTGTGATCAAGTCGGCCCCGGGTTGGGCGGGATCGATGAAGGACTCCCCTTGCGGGATGGGGTTGCCGTAGGGATCACGTTCCACGCTCTGTTGGCCGGGGACGCCGGCCAAAACGTCGTTGTACTTCACCTCGAGGCCCTCGAGCCCTTCCATGTCGTCGTCGCGGACAAAGCCGACAACCTGCGAGGCGAGGTCCGAGGCGGGGTAGATCCGCTTGGCTTCGGTCTGGAAGTAGACGCCGGCGATGTCCCTTTCTTCGACGAGAGCCCGGATCTCATCGGCGTCGGACGCCTCGAGGCGGCGTGCCACATACGCGAATTGTGAGCCCGGCTTGGTGAAACGTTCGCGCAACACCGACCGGGGCACACCGGCTTTGGGAGCTAGGAGCCGGGCCAGTGCCCCCGGAGCCTTCAGCTCGCTTGGATTAACCGTCACCGTTACCGCATCAATCGATACCGCCAACTCAACGCCGTCGCGGTCGTAGATCGTTCCCCGGGGCGCGGCGAGGTCCTCGGCACGCACCCGCTGCTGCTCGCCGCGGTCTTCGTGCTCGGCGGCCTCGAAGCCTTGAACCCGCACCAGGCGGAACCCGATGCCGACCCAAGCCATTGTGAAGGCGACGCCCAGAGCGATCAGCCGGGCCTCACCGGGCTTACGCCGTGACGCCACGATCGCTCACCACCTCATCAGCCCGGGTCCGGGCTGAGTGGCCGCCAGCGTTCGGCCTATTGATCATCCTTCTCGCCCTTCCTGGGGACCTCGCTCACGGCTGCGCTGTGAGCACCACCTTTGGCTGTGCCCAACGAAACTCGGGATCCAGCTGCTCGCCTTCAATGCCCGGCACTTCGATCTCGATCCGTTCCTGTGGGTAGACCAGACCAATGTCAATGGCGACGGCGGTGATCCTGTCGGGGTCCTGGAGGCGGGCAACCTCGACTTTCAGATCTCTCAGCCGCGCTTCTTCCGCGGCGATCTCTTGCTCGAGATCATCGAGTAGAAAGCCGGAGGGGTCGAGCCACACCCGGGAGAGAATCAGCGCAAAGAACGCAATGATGACAACCACGGCGAACAGCCCCCAGGGCCGCAGCTGGGCCCTGGTTCGTGCGGGCGGTACGAGTTCGGCAAGCTCGAAGGAGTCGGCGGACACAGGTTGGGCCGTCATGATGCGACCTTCTCCACGGCCCGCAGCAGGGCGCTGCGGGCACGTGGATTGTTCTCGATCTCGACCGGACCGGGTCGAGTGGCTTTGCGTGTCATCAACCGCAATTCGGCGGCCGTGTCACATACACAGACCGGCAGGTCCGGCGGACACGTGCAGTCGGTCGCTCCGGCGACAAACCGCCGCTTCACGATTCGATCCTCGAGGCTGTGGTAGGAGATCACGACGACCCGTCCTCCGGGGCGTACCGCGTTGAGGGCTGCGTCCAACCCGGCCGCCAGGGCCGCCAGCTCGCCGTTGACAGCGATGCGGATCGCTTGGAAGGTACGTCGCGCGGGGTGCTTCCGCCGGCGGGCTGCGGCGGGGACGGCATCGGCAACAAGGCTCGCCAGTTGGAGCGTGTCGACCACCGGCCGCCCCTTGACGATGGCGTTGGCGATACGCCACGCGAAACGTTCCTCACCGTACTCACGCAGGATTCGGGCGATCTCATCTGCCGACCAGCGATTGACGATGTCCGCGGCACTATGAGTAGCGTCCGGCCCCATTCGCATGTCGAGCGGACCCGATGAGTGATACGAGAAGCCGCGATCGGCAGTGTCAAGCTGGTGCGAGCTGACACCAAGATCAAATAATGCGCCAAAGAAATCCCCATCAGGAACCTCTTGTGCGAGGATCTTCCCGAGGTCGCCGAAGTTGGCCGCCACCAGGTGAACTCGCGGATCGTCGATTCCGGCCCGGGCCAGTGACATCGCGTCTGGATCCCGGTCGATGCCGAGGATGAGCAATCTTGGATTCGATTCGAGCAGTGCCCGCGAGTGGCCACCCCCACCGAAGGTCGCGTCGACGATGAGACCCGTCGTCTCCGCGAAGAGGGAGGTGACCTCTTCCACCATCACCGGCTGGTGATAGCTGTCTGTCTGCGAGGTTGTGGTCTGATTCATTGTCAACCCCCCGGAGCGCTGGCGCCATGCTGAAAGCGGGCGGAGTAAGGGGCCTTCCAGATGGCATCCGGGGGGTTGACGATGAGCCAGACCTCGTTTCTTTGGTGGTACCTTTCTTCCATGTGGTCATTTCCGATGCGGCGGCCATTAGATCTCGCCGCCTGTGCTGAGCGCTTCTTCGATGCCGGAGTAGAACTCGTCCGCCGTCGCGGACATCGCCTGCCAGGCGGGCGTCGACCAGATCTCGATGTGGTCGGCCACTCCGACGACCGTGACGTCCTTCTCCAGCGATGCGTACTCGACGAGTTTCTCGGGAATGACGATCCGGCCCTGCTTGTCCGGCTCCTGGTCCTTGGCACCCCCAAAGAGCGCACGGGCGAAGTCGCGCGCCTTGCGCTCGGTGGCCGGCAATGCGGAGACCTGCGCCGCCTTCGCGGCCCAGCCTTCCATCGTGTAGACGTAGAGGCAGTCGTCCTGACCCTTGGCGACGACGCAGCCACCCGCAAGCGAGTTGCGAAACTTGCTCGGCAGAACGACCCGGCCCTTGTCGTCCAATGCGTGCTGGTACTCCCCGAGGAACACGCTGCTCCATTCCCGTCGCTAGTCCGTCATCTACCACGAGGCCCCACTTTGCCCCCTACAGCCCCACTTGTCAACCACCTTTCCCCCTTTCGTGGATAATTCGCGCACAAATCGATCTGATAACCACTCCCCCCGCGGCTCATCCGACCGCGACGAACCACCCCAATCGACGACTTTTCCCACGGGATCAAGGCTCCAACTCAATCCGCTGAACGGGTTCGGAGAGCTTTCCACTCCGGTCTCCCGGGGTGCTAGGAGCGCGGATTCATGACGCGGCAGTCCCTACTCAGGTCTCCCGGTTCTTCGACTGGTTCAGGGCAATGCAACGTTCGAGAGCCTCGGCGAACTCATCGGGCTGCCACGAGCCGATTACGAGAAGCTTCCTCGAGATCCCGTGCTGAACGAGGACCGGTGCGGAGAACAGCACTCAGGCGAGCACGACATGTGGGGACTAGCCACTTGCCGCAGCTCGGAGATAGCCAACGATTTCGGGCAATTTGTCTGTCGTGGTGTGCCCGCCCGGATACTCGTCCAGCGTTGCTTCGATCCCAGCAGTGGAGAGCCGCAGCTCCAGGAGGCGGGCCGCATCGCTGTTGCTGATGATTCCGTCTTCGAGCTGGTTGAGTTGGTCGAGGTCGGACCGGATTGACCCGTCGGGATCTCTCGAGGCGAGCCATCCCGATTCGTCCGAGGCGTCACCGATCGGTCTTGCTGCTGTGTCATTCTCTGGAATCCAGAGGAAGTAATCTGCGTCCAGAACCGCCGGCCACGAGGCCGGGTCCACCAATGCCGCCACCTCGGCCTGCATCGCGTCGGGATCGACCTGGAACGCGTCATCGAAGTTCTCCGAGTGCAGGAAGTACTCCCCGTCGCCCAGCACGACCCCAACGACGGGCGCCTGCGCCACGTCGGTTTCACACCCGGGAATCGGTTCCCCGCTTGGTTGGAGGGAGGCAAATAGTGCCGGTCCCACGCCCGCCGAGAAACCATGCACCACAGTGTTGGCCGGATCTCCACCGTGATCGGCTGCAGTCTGTTGCGCAAACGCAACCGCACAGTTCGCGGTGTCCTTCCAAGTATTGAAAGTCTCGACAGTGAACGGGAAGAGGGAAGGGCTGAAATCGATCCATGTTGGCGTGAACACCACCATGCCGTGATCGGCTGCAGCCTCGGCAACGGGGATGGTGTTCTCAGAATCCTTGACATGTGAATCGAGCCCATGGAATGCCACCACGACGGGCCACGGACCATCACCGGCAGGTGTATAGACATCCATCAACAGGTCAACACCGTTGATAGTCATGTACACCATGTCGGATATCTCGGTGAACGTCGCCGCCTCTGCCGCGCTCGTTGTCGTCGCGGCGGCGGTAGTTGCCGGTGCCTCGGTGGTTGTTGTCGTTGACGAGGTGGTCGGAGCCGTCGTGGTCGCGCTGGCGGAGACTGCCGTGGTGGTCGTCTCGGCGGAATCTCCACCACCCCCACATGCAGCCAGCCCAAGACCGGCCACGATCAATCCAAACAGAAGTGCGCGCACCGAGGCTCCCAACTCGCTTCGACGACACATTACATCGCCAACGGTGCCCTCTCATGGCGAGCCGCCCATGACCGGCTTCCATCTCGTTCAAGGCGCGACTACACACCATTAGGGCCTTTCTCCCCTGGCCGCGCCGACCGGCATCCGGCACTCTCCATATCAAGCACTCGAACGGGTCACCGAATCCGTCGCCGATTGCGCAGGGAGAGAATATGGGAGAAACACAGAGGCCGGCCATTCCGGCTCCGGACCGCGCTACACCAGCTGTCGATGGACCAACTGCAAGACCGCCGGGCCTCCAATCGTGTCAGTCCTGGTCGACGACTCCGTGTACCGGCCTGTGTCCGATCGTCGTCGGCTCCGCTCCCCTGGCGTTCTGGCCACCGTGCCTCGCCTCGTCCTCATCGAGGCGACACGCCCTGGTCTGAGCCGCGCTGCTACGGACAGCCGAAAGAAACCCGAACGACTTCCTTGAGCTCCGCGGGAATCCACGGCAGGTCCGCAAGGTCCTCGCGTCCTCAGTCTCGTCCACTAGCTCCTGTGCGGCGTAACAGAGCCGGATGGCCTCTCGTTCCACTGCGGTGACTGCCTGCGCTTCGGGCCCTTCCCAGACCTGATCGAGATCATCGACCGACTCGACCGTCTCCGCGAAAGCGGCCCGGGCCTTCTCGGTAGCCAACAGCTTGTCGGTCAGCTCGCGCAGTGTTGCGTGCAGATCGGCGATCTGCTCCGGCGGATTCAGGCCCGCCAGAGCCTCCGTCATCTCCTCATAACCGGCGACCCGGTCGGCCAGGTAGGCACGGGTGCGTTCCACATTCGGAGCACCGGCGAACAGTTCAGCAGCGTGCGCGTCGAGGCGACTGTCCACCTTCGTGAGCACCTCATCGACGTTGTTCGAGTACTCCGACAGCGAGAGCGTGCCACCGCCGCACGCCGCCACAAGCACCACGACGACCAACCACCCAACGGTCACCTTGATGACCGGAGTCATGACAGCGCGGCCTCCGAGTACTCCGTGTCCGCAGTTCGCCGACCTGCTATCGGTATCTTCTCTGGTTGTCGGAGCTGAATCAAGCCGCTCCCGGCAACTACCCGCTCAGTCGGCGCCGCCGGAGCTCAGTAGCTCGGCCGCCTCGGCCATCGTGAAACGGCCCTCGGTGATCTCGCGGCCGACGATCACTCCGCCGACCCGCCGGCCGCCTTCTTCGACGTCGAGGAGCACTTTGAGATCGTCGAGGTTGCGCACCCCGCCCCCGGCAATGACCGGTTCGCTCACGTAGGAGAGGGCGCGCCGTAGGAGGAGGAGATTGGGCGGCTCGTTGAGAGCGTCGCGATTCGCCTCGGTGACGATGAAGCTCACTGCGCCTGCAGATGACACCTCGATGAGGGTTTCCTCCAGGAAGACGCCGCTGTTGTGAGTCCAGCCCCGAATGGTCAGCTCCTCGTTGGGGAGCACGTCGAGCGATACGACGATCCGGCCCGGGTGGTCGCGGCAGATGTCCCAGAACAGAACCTGGTCCTCGATCGCCGTAGTTCCCATGACGATCCGCCATGCTCCGGTTTCCAGCAGGCGGACTGCCTCAGGAAGGCTGCGGATTCCCCCCGCCAGTTGCACGGGGACCTTGGAGGCGGTGACGATCTCTTCGAGCAGCGGCCGGTTGCGATGATCGTTGTACGCCGCGGCATTGAGATCGACGATGTGGAGGTAGTCCGCTCCCTTGTCGACCCAACCTGTCGCCCTGGCAACCGGATCCGCGTCCAGCGCCACCGCGTCTTTGACGTTGCCCTTGGGAAGGCGAACCGCCTTGCCGTCGAGGATGTTGACTCTTGCGTAAAGCTCCATCCTGGGAGGCTAGGCGGCAAGGACCGCATAGTGCGAAGTGAGCTACGTCCGGGCCATCGCCGGTCCGAAAGGCCCTACCCCGCCGTTCGGCCAGGATGCACGATGAACGGTGACCAACCACGAGGTAACCCCTGGCTCCGGCAGACCTTCCGGGAAATCAAGACGCGGACTCGCCGGCGAGTCAGGCGGTGCTGGAATCAGTACCGCTGTGGCACGCAACTGACCCCGAGCAGGCCGCGGCCCGGCTCGATACCGACTCCCACCGGGGCCTCGAAGCGGCGGAGGTCGCCAAGCGGCTTGCCCGCTACGGCCCCAACAGCATCGAGACAACCGGGGCAACCCCGTGGTACCGGGTTCTCGGCCGCCAGTTCGTCGATGTCCTCATCTTCATCCTGGCCGTCGCCGCCACGGTGTCGTTCGCTCTCGGCGAGACGGTCGACGCCATCACGATCTCGGTGATCATGGTCCTCAACGGCGTATTCGGTTTCGCCCAGGAGTGGCGCGCCGAACGAGCCATCGAGGCTCTCCAGGGGATGCTGGCCCAACAGGCGTCGGTGGTGCGGGACGATCACATCGAGGTTGTCGACGCCGCCGAGCTGGTGCCGGGTGACGTCGTCGTCATCGAAGTTGGCGTCCTGATCCCGGCCGACCTGCGCATCGTCGAAGCGGTCGATCTCACGGTTGATGAATCGGCTCTCACCGGCGAATCGGAGTCCGTCGCCAAGTCTGTCGCCGCGGTGGACCCGGCCGCCCCGCTTGCCGAACGCGGTTCGATGGCGTGGATGGGTACGTCGGTGACAAACGGCCGAGCTCGCGGCATCGCTGTGGCGACGGGCGAACAGACGGAGTTCGGCCGAATTGCCGTGCTCACCAGGGCCGTCGGCCGCGAGCCCACCCCACTGCAGCGTCAACTGGCCACCCTGGGCAAGTGGCTCGGGGTGCTCGCCGTTGCGCTTTCGATGCTGGTGGCGGTCGCCGGATGGCTCAGCGGCCGCGACCTGCGCGAGATGTTCTTCACTGGAGTCTCCCTGGCTGTTGCCGTCGTTCCCGAAGGGCTCCCCGCCGTGGTGACAATCACACTGGCCCTGGGCATCCGGCGAATGACGGAGCATCGCGCTCTGTTGCGCAGGCTCCAGGCCGCCGAGACACTGGGATCGGCCACTGTTATCTGCACCGACAAGACCGGAACGCTCACCCAGAACGAGATGACGGTCCGCAAGATCTGGGTACCCAGCGGGGTCGTCCAGGCCACCGGCGTGGGCTACTCGCCGGACGGAGCCTTTCTTGCAGACCCAGGGGCAGCGGCGGAGCTGGCGGTCGCTCTCGAGACGGGCGTGTGGTGTAACCACGCTCGAGTCGAGCAGGACGATCGCGGTTGGCGGGCTTTCGGGGAGCCCACTGAGGCCGCCCTGATCACAGCCGCCGCCAAGGCCGGAGTGAAACCCACAACGCAGCCCGCCGGTGAGTTCTCATTCAGCTCGAGCCGCAAGCGCATGACGATCATCGAGGACGCCGGGTCGCGTCGCGTCGCCCACGTCAAAGGCGCACCGGAGGTGATCCTCGACCGCTGTGTGGCGGTCGGCTGGGGCGATTCGACGCGCCAACTCGATGAGGCGAGCCGCGATCAGATCAGGAAGACCTACGAGAGCTTCGCGGTCCAGGGATACCGCACGCTCGCCCTGGCCCGCCGCCGACTCCCGGAAGGGATCGAAATGGCGGCCGATCCAGTGGAGCAGCAGCTGAGCCTCCTGGGTGTTGCCGCCATATTGGACCCGCCGCGCACCGAGGTGCCCGAAGCCGTCGCCCAGGCGCACGGCGCCGGGATCAAGGTGGTCGTAATCACTGGTGATGCCCCGGAGACCGCCCGGGCGATCGCCGAGAGAGTCGGGCTGCAGGCTGAGGATGCGCTCACCGGCACGGCTCTCGATGGCCTCTCAGATGCCAGGCTGCGTGACGCAATCGCCGCGGAAACCGTCTTTGCGCGCACGACACCGGAGCACAAGCTGCGCATTGTCGAGCTGCTGCAACGAGACGGCGCCGTCGTAGCCATGACCGGAGACGGCGTCAACGACGCCCCCGCTCTCAAGAAGGCCGACATCGGCATAGCCATGGGTCTGCGGGGAACCGATGTCGCACGTGGGGCCGCCGATCTCGTGCTCACCGACGACAACTTCGCGTCCATCGTCGGCGCCGTTGCCGAGGGGCGCCGCCAGTACGACAACATCCAGAAATTCATCCGGTATCTCCTGTCGTCGAACACGGGAGAGGTCATAGCGGTGCTGACCAACATCTTGCTGCAAGCGCCGCTGATTCTGCTGCCGGTGCAGATACTCTGGATGAACCTCGTGACAGACGGGCTGACCGCGCTGGCGCTCGGCGTCGAGCCTGCCGAAGACGACATTATGGAGCGGCCGCCGCGTGACCCGCGCCAGCCGATACTCACCCGTGAGAGTGTCGCCAACATCGTCGGGTTCGGCGCCTATGTCGGGATCGGCTCGTTGTTCCTCTTCCACCTCTACAACTCAGGTTTCGATCAGGGCCTGGTCAAGGCGCAGACGATGGCTTTCACCGGGATGGTGTTCCTCGAACACATGAACGTGTTCAACTTCCGGTCGCTCCACACCCCGATGCGCCAGGTCGGTTTCTTCTCGAACCCCTGGCTGCTGGCCGCCTGGTCACTGACGATCATGCTCCAGGCGGCCGTCGTTTATATCCCGTTCCTCCAGACAGCGTTCGGTACAGTGGCGCTCAATCTCACGGATTGGCTCTGGGTGCTCGCGGTCTCCATACCGATATTTGTCGGTGGGGAGTTGATCAAGATGCGCCGGAGCCGGCGCTGAGCTTCCCGGGTCCGCCCGGGATTCGTCGGAATAAGGGCGCGGCGTGGTCGTTGGGAGTGCCCTGAGCTGAAATATATGGAGAAGGAACCGGCGTGAGTGGGAACGATCAGATAATCGAGGAATTCCGGGCCAACGACGGCAAGGTGGGCGGCCACTTCGAAGGCTGGTCGCTGCTGCTGTTGCGCACAACCGGCGCCCGGTCCGGGCTGGAGCGCGTCAATCCGCTGGTCTACGTGATGGACGGTGACCGCTATGTGGTGGCCGCATCCAAAGGCGGCGCCGACACCCACCCCGATTGGTTCTTCAACGTCCAGGCCGCTCCCGAGGTCACCGTCGAGGTGGGCGCGGAAGCGTTCGAGGCCCGCGCCGCCATAACGACGGGCACCGAGCGCGACGCGCTGTATACGCAGCTCGCGGCCCGCTATTCGTTCTTCACCGGATACCAGGAAGGCACCGCCCGCGTGATTCCCGTGGTGGCCCTCGAAGCTGTCGCGCAGCCGGCCCACTAGATTCCGCGCATGGAATCACCTACTTCACAACTCGCAACGGCCGTCGTCATAGGTATGGGAGAGATGGGCGGCGTGTTCTCGCGGGCCCTCCTCAAGGCCGGCCATATCGTGGTCCCGGTCACCCGCGACACCGACCTCGAAGCGACGAGCGCCGCTTTCCCCGATCCTGATGTGGTACTGGTCACGGTCGGCGAATCGGATCTCGCCGACGTCCTGGCGGCTCTGCCCGCGCCCTGGAAGCGGCGTGCCGCCCTCCTCCAGAACGAGCTACTGCCGCGCGACTGGGAGGCGCACGGCATCGTCGATCCAACGGTGGCCGTCGTCTGGTTCGAGAAGAAGCCGGGCCAGGACGTCAAGGTGATCATTCCGTCACCGATCGGCGGCCCGTACGCCGCCCAGCTGAGCGCCGCTCTCGCAACAATCGACATCCCCTGCACCGTTGTTGCCGACGCCACCGAACTCACCGCCGAGCTGGTGACCAAGAACGTCTACATCCTCACGGTCAACATCGGAGGCCTCACCACCGGCGGCACCGTCGCCGACCTGTGGAACAACCACCGGCCACTGGCCAAGGAAGTCGCCGACGAGGTTCTCGCCATTCAGGGATGGCTGGCGGCACGTGAGCTCGACGGCGACCGCCACATCGAAGGGATGGAGCAGGCCATTGCAGGCGATCCGGAGCACAAGGCCACGGGCCGCAGCGCCCCGGCCCGCCTCACCCGGGCGCTGCACAACGCTGCCCATGCTGGAATCGAAACGCCCCGGCTCCAGGCGATTGCGGCCGATCACATCGTCGAGGCCTAGGTCACGCGCTAACTCGAGCCGGATGCCTGCCACAACCGGGCGGCCCCGAGCACGCCGCTCGAGTCGCCATGTACAGCCTTTGTCAACCGGGTGAGAGCAGTTCCGCCGAAGTCGTAGCGGCTCCAGATCCCGGGCACCGCTTCTTAGATCGACTCGATGTTCGACACTCCCCCACCAAGGACGATGACGTGAGGATCGACGATGTTGATCACCCCCGAGAGCGCTCGCGCCAGCCGGTCGTGGTACCGGTCCATCGTGACCGACGCGGCCTCCTCGCCGGCGGCGGCCGCGGCGGCGATCTCGGCCGCGGACATGGGAGGCCCGCCCCGCCTCGCGTGATCGGCGGCCATCCCCGGGCCCGAGAGGAAGGTCTCGACGCAACCCTGCCGCCCGCAGTAGCAGGCGGGACCCGGCGCCTCGTCCGGCCACATCCACGGCAGCGGATTGTGGCCCCACTCCCCGGCAACACGGTTGGGACCGCTCACGAGCCGGCCGTTGACTACGAGGCCGCCGCCCACTCCTGTACCCAGGATCACGCCGAACACCACCTCGGCCCCTGCCCCGCCGCCGTCGTGCCCCTCCGAGACGGTGAAACAGTCCGCATCGTTGGCCATAGAGATGTCGCGACCCAGCGCCGCCGCCAAATCCCTGTCGAGCGGTCGGCCGTTGAGAGCCGTCGAGTTGGAGTTCTTCATCAGCCCGCTGACCGGATCGATCGACCCCGGGGTTCCCAGGCCGATTGAAGCTGCGGCCCCGGCCCGCGTTTCGACCTCTGCCACCATCGCCACCACGAGGTTCACCGTTGCTGAGTAGTCGCCGACGGGGGTGGAGCGCCGAAAACGCAACAGCTCCTCTCCCGTGTCGCTCAGTGCAATGGCTTCCACCTTGGTGCCCCCGAGATCAAGACCAATACGCATCTGCGCATCGTAGACGCCACGAATCCCTCAAACGGTCGCGCCGATCGCCGATCTAACTAGGGCGCCACCTCCACCGTCCGGCGCACCGGAAGGTTTGACGTGTCGATACCGAAACTCACCGCAACCAGCCTGCTGATGGCTGTCGTTCTGTTGATTTCCGTCGGAATCGGATCAAGCGGCGCCTCGCCTGCCCTGCTCCTTCAAGAGACTGTCGAGACCACGGATGAATCCGCCGCGGCAACAGCACCCGCCGCGTCCCCGGTGACTCCCCTGGCCGGTTTGGCGACGGTGTCGCCGAGCCAACCATGGATCACGGAGCTGCGAATCCCGGTGATCCTGGAGAACACGAGTCCCGAATCCGCTCCGGCTGACCTGTCCGCCCTCGGCGGCCTCACATTCAGCGTGCGTGACACGGCGGACAACATCCACAACCTGGACACCGCCCGGCCGCAGCGTGGTGCGCAGCCCAACCACTCGCTGCGTACTCTCGAACCCGGCATGACGGCCAGATGGACCTTGGGATTCCAGGTTCCGACCACGATGGCGTCGGGCCTGACTCTCGAGCTGCACTTCGGTCCCGACATAGTGGCCTCCTGGATCGTCGACGACCTGCCTCGCTCGATCACCGCTGCAACCGCCGCTGCCGATAGCGGCGCCGCAGTGACCATCGGCCAAGAGTTCGACTGGGCCCCCGACGTCGCGGCCAAAGCTCTCGAAGTGGGGTCTCTCGTGTGCGGTGATCCCGCGATTGAAACGGTCACCCAGATCGTGGCGGTTGCCTTCGAGGTCGATAACGACGGCGCCGCCGAGGTTCGCTGGCCGGGGTACGTTCACCGAGACGGCGCTTCGATGGCGCAGTGGTCCGATGGGACGGCAGCCGACATGAGCATGGAGACCTACGTCGGGGATTCCGAGACGCTACCCCGCGTATCTACGTCCGCCGTTCGAATCCCCTCCACGGTGTCGAGCACGCGGGCCCTGATCTTCGCCGCGCCGCGTGACGGCCGCTTCACGAACACCGCGACCCTCCCGGCGGGCGTCTGGCTCCGCACCGGCAACGGCACCGTCTGGCTCGACCTGGTCCGGGCCACGGCCACTCTCCCAATGAGCCCTGCGTTCTGTGATCTCGGGTTCTTCGGAGCACCGGTTCCCTACAGCTACTCCCCGAGCGGTAAATACCAGGTCGGCGGGGAAGCTCCCTCGGTCGACCTTGCCGTCCTCGATACTGGCGCCCAGGGCTTGATGACGGAGGCGCTGGCGGGCGCCGCCCTCTACTACGACTCGCACGGCCAGTCGTTCGAGAACCTCACCGGTGACGACCTCGTCGGGCGGGCTCCGGCCATCACCTTCGTCGCACATGATGTTGGCGATGATCTGGCAGGCGACCCGGGCACCGTCTACTTCGCCTCGCGGCCGGACGACGACGACTTCCTCTACGTCGTCACCCGTTCGGCCTCGGGACGCTGGTTCTGTGCCGGGATCACGCCCCACCGCTCCGTACTCTCCGGCGACGGGATGGATCTCTCCAAGATCTCGGACATCTGCTACCCCGAAGTCGAAGAAGACGAGTAACACCTGACAAGTGGGTATACCGGTTCGTCGCCCGATGCGTTCGTTGTGCTTAATCGGCCAAAATAGCGCGTTCTAGGCACAACGAACGCGGCCGCAGCTCCTTGTGGTGCGTCGCAGCTAGGACGCGGCGAGATATGGCTCCCAGGCCGGGTCGAGGCGACTTCCCGATTGCACCAGCACCCAACTGTTGCGCCGCGGGGCCCGTGGCGGGTGACGCAACTTGAGTCCGGCTTGCGAAGGCGTGCGGCCGCCCTTCTTGGTGTTGCAGCGCCGGCAGCTGGCGACAACGTTCTCCCAGATGTGCTCGCCGCCTTGTGAGCGCGGGACGACGTGATCAACGTTCTCGGCAGGTCTGGAGCAGTACTGGCACGAGTAGTCGTCACGCAGAAATATCGCCTTGCGGTTCAACGGGACCCGGCGGGCGCGGGGCACTTTGACGTAGGTGCGCAACCGCACGACGGACGGCGACGACATCGTGATCCGTTCCGAGTGCCACACCATGCCGTTGGTCTCGATGACGTCTGCGCGATCACGCATCACAAGAACGATGGCGCGACGTGTGGACACCACCGAAAGTGGCTCGTAGCTTGCGTTGAGCACCAGCGCCCTAGCCATCGCAAAAGGCTACCAGTCGTCGCGGGGTGCGCAGGCGCGCTCCACGATCTGGTGTCAGGCGGCCCGATCCGCGTCGGAAGCCGCCGCGGCAGCCTCGAGAACGCGAGCCATTGCTCGTTCCAGCACGGCGGATTCCTCGGAGGTGAGACGGTCCGCGAAGTGCTCCTGGATGCCGCGCAGGTGAACCCGGCCGGCCTTGCGGAACATCTGGCTTCCGTTCGCCGTCATAACCAGCTCGAGACCACGTCCATCGGAGGAACACTGCACCCGTTCAACGAGATCGGCGGTCTCCATCCGATCGATGAACCGGGTAACGGCGCTGCGGCTGAGCAGAAGTGAGTCGGCCAGCTCGTGCATCCGGAGCCGGCCGTCGGGTGATTCCTGGAGATGCAGCAGCACCTCGTACCAGCCGAGGGGCAGGCCTGCTTCTACCTCCATCTCTCGGGAGAGCAGATCGAGCACGGCCTTCTGAGCTCGCAGCAGAGCGCGCCACGGGCCCACCACTTGTTCCTTGGCAGTCACCAGGCAAAGGTACCGGGACGACATTTTGGTTGCAAGCCGCAACAATCCGGAATAACGTTGCGTCTCGAAGTAGTTGCAACACACAACTTCTAACTCACCTGGAGGAACTCGCCCATGCCCGAACAGTCCCTGCCCGAAACCGGCACCTGGAATCTCGACCCCGCTCACAGTTCGATCGAGTTTGTCGCCCGGCATCTCATGGTGACCAAGGTGCGCGGCGGTTTCGGCACCTTCAGTGGAACCATCGAGATCGCCGACAACCCGACCGAGTCCGTCATCGACATTGAAGTCGACATGGGAAGTGTCGTAACCGGCAGCGCCGATCGCGATGGCCACCTCACGTCTGCGGACTTCTTTGATGTCGAGAATCACCCGAAGATGACCTTCGTCAGCACCTCCATCATCGACAAGGGCGACGGTTATCAAGTCACCGGTGACCTCACCGTCAAAGGCGTGACTAACCCGATGACCCTCGATGCCGAATACCTCGGCGTCATGACCGACCCCTGGGGCAATGCCAAGGCGGCGTTTTCTGCCAGCGGGGAGGTCAACCGCGAGGACTGGGGACTAACCTGGAATGCCCCGCTCGAGGCAGGTGGAGTTCTCGTGTCGAAGAACGCCAAGATCGAGATCGAGGTTCAAGCAGCTCGCGCGGAGTAGTTCCAACAGCAGCACTTCTGCTGGGGCACGTCGTGGTTCCCCCCAACCGCGGCGTGCCCCCTTCTTCGTGCCGATGTAGGACGATGTCGGCCATAGCCCTCATCGCCCACTTTCGGCTGCCTGCAGACGCAAGAAAAGAAGACCCCCGTCGAGCGGGGGCCTTCTTTGTGACGATGGTTCGATCGTCTGTACTGGGTTCGCCGATTACTAGACGTTTGCCGGCTGGGACTTCTCTGAGCTTCCCAGCATCACCAGTTGCTCGTCACCACGGCCTCGGCTGATCCAGACCATCCCGCTGCCGGCGATGATCGAGACGATGCCCACTCCGGCGAACAGCCCGGCCAAGGCGAGACCAAGCTGCAAAGCGGAATGGGTCACAGTGCCGACTCCGAGCTCCGCGAACAGGCCGTGCACCGTGCCCGACCACGCCTGGCCACGGGCCGGACCGTCGAGCGGATGCTGACGGTCAAACTGCGTCCAGTACCGGCCGTCGACCAGGACTTCGTGGGTACCGGCTTCGTAGGTGACTCCGTCGTACTCGGCGGGCGCCGCCAGCGTCACATTCTGAGTCCCGTGTAGCACGTGGTAGCCGACGGTGGCCATCTGGAACATGTACTCGGTGGCCGTATTGACCAGCGGGTCGTTCGGGTCGAGATCGGCTTCGACGACCGGGTATCCCCACTCGTCGGTGAGCAAGGTCATGATCGCCTGGGCTCCCTCGACGGTGCCGCGGTCCACGAGCTGGCCGTCGTCGTTGTAGCTGAGCTCGACGGCTTGCGCTTCGCTGAAGGACTGCAGGGAGTCGTAACCCTCCTGCACCTTGAAGAACGCCACGCCTCCGGCGATCACAAACACCATGCCGACCACTGCCAGCACCACTCCAACTGTTCTGAGCCTGCTCTTCACAGTGCTCCTCCTTTACGTAGCGCTTGTCTTGTAGCGCCTCTGATACTCTCCGTTATGTGAACTTCTTCACAATGTTCTTGTGAAAATCTTCACAATATCAGTATCGCGGAGGGGAGAAACGTACGGCAGGGCCAAAGGTCCCAATTTGCCTAACATCGTTACCCTGGTAGGAAGGGACTATCGCCGACCGTCGTTGATGCGGCTGAGCTGTCGCCGGTGGCGCCGCCTTGTGATCAAGCCGATCACAAGTCCGAGCCCGGCCACTCCGACCGGCACCAGGGTTGGCGTCGTAGCGCCCACGCCTGCGGTGGCGCCCGTCGCGGCAGCCCGCAGCACGTTCACATCCGGGGCCGGTGGGTGGTCTGGTTCGCCGACGAATTCCGACATGGCTTCCAGCACCAGACCCGAGAGCCGCCACGAGGGTGGTGGTCGTCCCTGTATCGGCGACGCTCGTACTGGTCTGCGGCAGAGTTGAGCTCGTGGACGACGGTGGCGCCGTTGTGGTGGACGATGGCGGGCCCGTCGTGGTCGATGCCAGGGTCGTGGTCGTGCTCGACGGTGGCTCAGTTGTCGTCGATGAGGGCGGAGCCGTTGTTGTTGTCGTCGGCGGCGGCGTTGTTGTTGTTGATGTGGTTGTGGTGGAGGTGGTGGTCGTCGGATCGGGGATGATTGCGACGATCTGGACATTGTCGAAGTAGAACGTGCCCGACTGTCCGGGAGTCGACTCCACCCGAAAGCGCACCTGGGTCTGTGTAGTGAGGTACGGCGTGATCCCGAAGCTCTGGAGCCGGGGGCTGGCGTCCGTGGCGTCCAGGGTGTAGGTGGCAAGTGTTGACCACGAGCCCCCGCCGTCGGAGGAGACCGACACCCGAACCAGGCCGGCAGCGCCGCCCGCCTTCGTACGTGCGTAACTGTACGTCAGTGTGGCGCTCATCGCCTCGGACAGGTCGGCACGGCGATGAATCCCGGCGGTGGTGTTGCTGCCGGCTGAGAGCCGGCCACAACTCCCCGCAACGCACTCGGAGCGGGTGACCACCCTGACCCGGCCGCTGCTAGGACCGTCACTCTCGCCCGACTCGAGCCAGTTCCCGGACCACTGTGACGAGCCGTTGCTGCCGGAGTAGGAGATGCTGTCGAAGTTATCCCGGTATGTCTCGGTCGATGAAGCCCAAGCCCCGCCCGATCCGATGACAGCCAGGGCCAACCAGGCGCCGAGCGAGACACAGAAGAGGCGCGAGGCGCGCCTTCCGGCGGCCGGGGCCATCAACCCAGCCCGGCTTCCTGAGGCGGCTGGCGCCGTATCGGCCGCGGAAGTCTCTTGATGATCGAGCGCCGCCCGGGTCGCTTGCGATCCAGCCCGTCTCCCTCCTCGTCGAACCAGAGGGAGAATCGGGTCTGATCATCCACCCGGTAGTGGTCCAGCCGGGCACCGATCAGCCCGGCCAGGCGATAGGCAACCTGGAGGCCGACTCCTCCGGGCTCCTTGAACACGTCTTCGAACCCGGCTGGATCGTCGGTGTCGGCCCAGTGGCCGGGGGGCAAGCCTTCACCATGGTCGATCACGAGGCACTGCACGACCCCGTCTTCCTCACTCCCCTCAACGAATATGGGCCCCGCGCCGTGGCTGACGGCGTTGGACAGGAGGTTGTGGAGGATGTGGCGCACCTTCTCACGATCGGTCACCACCCAAACCTCGGGGCACTCGATCTTGATCTCGATGCCGGACGCCCGCAACGGCTTGACAGCGTCTTCGATGGCGTCCGCGAGTGAGGTGATGTCGGCCGAAGCGGAGAGAGTTCCGGCCTGCAGCTGCGCGGCCACGAGGAGGTCATCGACGGCGCGGTGCAAGTCGGCCGACTCAGAGTTGATCAGCACCACCAGTTCGCGGTCGAGGCCCTTGATCTGCTTCTTCTGCACGAGGACGTCCGCCAGGCCACGAATGCTGGCCAACGGCGCCTGGAAGCGACCGACCACATCCACGAGCAGGCCATCCTTCTCGCGCGTCAGCTCGATCTCCTCGGCAATCCTCTCGTCGAAGCGGCGTCGATAGGAGATCACACGTTGCCGCGCCGTCCACCAGAACACGAAGATCGCCACCATCGGGATCGCCAGCGTCACCGTGAGCCGGACGCCGTAGCCAATGGCCTCGGACCACCGGTTCACCGTGTCGAGCTCGGACGAGAGCCTGCCGCGAGCCCCGTCCAGCTGGCCGAGCGCAATCCCATAGGCGACTTCGAAGTTCTCCTGGAGCACCGCTCGAGCCGAGTCGACGTCCCCGGATTGAATCAGCTCGATCACGGCGCGGCCGTGCAGGCTCACGTCCCCGAGCTGGGTTGTGTCGACCTTGACGCCGCTGGAGCCGACTGTTTCGATCAGCTCGTCATACGCATCGAGATTTGCGGCGGCTTCAGCCAGGGCGACCGACAGGGCTTCGTTGGTGGCAGTTCCGCTGGCAGTGCTCACCGCGAACACCACGGCCTGAGAGGTGGCCGCCCGGCTGACTGCCGCTGAACCGATGGCGAGATCCACGTCGTCGAGCTGGGTGGCGGTGGTTGTGACGTTCGGCAGTACATAGGACCACACAAGGGCCGACGCGCTGGCGACGACGATCGCCAGGATGAAGACGATCCCCAATGTCTTGCTCACCCATTTGAAACGCTTCTGTGCCACGCACGACCGATCTCGAGACGGCTATTCCCTCGAATCGTTGTATCGGTCCGATAGCGACATTCGTTAACGGAATCGACCTGCGTACCGGCCGGCCATGATCTGCCGGCTTCGGGACGTTTCCCTCTTCCCGCCCGCGTCTGACGAGTCGACCGATCCCCAAATCGCGCCGGCGACCACTCCCCTGCTAGGCGTTCACATCGACGACCACGCGGCCCTTGACCTGGCCTTGGAGAATGTTCTTGCCGAGCTGCGGCAGATCGAAGAGCGTTGCAGGCTGGATCATCGCCTCGAGCTTGTCCAACGGCAGGTCGGTTGCGATTCGCTCCCATGCGATCAGGCGGTTCTCCCACGGGTGCATGACGCTCTCGATGCCCAGCAGGTTGACTCCGCGCAGGAGGAACGGGATCACCGACGCCGGGAGGTCCGCTCCCCCGGCCAGCCCGACGGCGGCCACCGATGCGCCGTACTGCATCTGCCCGAGTACCCGCGCCAGCATGGCGCCACCGACTGCGTCGATACAGCCCGCCCAGGTCTGGGACTCGAGCGGACGATCGACTGTCTCGTTGATCTCGTTGCGCTCGACGATCCGGGACGCACCCAGGGACTCGAGATAGTCCGCCGCTTCGAGCCGACCGGTCACCGCGGCGACCTCGTAGCCCAGGTTGGCCAGGATGGCCGTCGCGGTGGAACCGACCCCTCCCGCCGCTCCTGTGACCAGCACCGGGCCCTGACCCGGCTCCAGCCCGTGGTTCTCCAGGGCCATGACGGCCAGCATGGACGTGAGCCCGGCCGTGCCCACTGCCATTGCATGGCGGGTCGTCAATCCGTCGGGCAGGGCCACCAGCCAGTCGGCCTCGACCCGGGCCTTCTGGGAGTAGCCACCCCAGTGAAGTTCACCGACGCGCCAGCCGGTGAGGACTACCTGGTCGCCCGGTTGGTATCGAAGGTCATCCGATGACTCGACCGTGCCGGCGAAGTCGATCCCGGGCACGTGGGGATAGCTCTTGACGACACCGCCGCCGGGACCGATGCAGAGGCCGTCCTTGTAGTTCAGTGTCGAGTACTCGACGGCAACCGTCACGTTGCCCGGCGGCAACTGCGCCTCGGTGAGCTTCCGGACGGCGGCCGACGTCACTCCGTCCGCATCCTTCTCAACGACCAGTGCGTTGAACATCGTAAGCTCAGCTCAGCCCGGGGCCGATCAGCCCCGTCCCATCGTGTAGAACTCGTCGTTGGGCCGCATCGCCGTCAGGTTGGCCAGCCGGTTCGACATCGCAAAGAACGCCGTGATTGCGCCGATGTCCCAGATCTCGTCCTCGGTGAAGCCCTTGTCTTTCATTTCCTCGATGTCGGCTGAAGTGACCGACGCAGAGTCGTTCACCATCTTGAGGGCGAAATCGAGCATGTTGCGCTCCCGATCGGTGAGGTCGGCCTTCCACACGTTGGTGGCCACTTGATCGGCGATGAGAGGGTTCCTGGCGCGGATGCGGAGGATCGCACCGTGGGCGACAACGCAGTAGATGCAGTTGTTCACTCCGCTCGTCGCAGTCACGATCATCTCACGCTCGGCCTTGGTGAGGCCACCTTCGCGGAACATCAACGCATCGTGATGGGCGAAGAATGCCCGAAACTCGTCGGGGCGGTGCGCCAGGGCGAGGAAGACGTTCGGGATGAATCCCGATTTCTCCTGAACCGTCTCGATCCGCTCCCGGATGTCATCCGGCATGTCGGCCAGCTCGGGAACGGGGAAACGGGAAATGGGGTATTCACTCATGTCGCTCAGTATCGCAGACGGATTCCCGCCTTCGATCTCGCCGTGCCCTCACGGGCCTACGCTAAGTCCTCGAGCCCTGTCGATGAGCCGGACACCGCCGCTCCTCTTGTGCACGACTCTGTCTCGACATCTCCTCCCCCGTTTGACACGACGCGGCAAACACTTAGGGGAGGTGGGCGGCGACGAAGGAGCCGCTCTGAGGGGGCAGCCAAGTCCCGGCAGACAGCTTTGGCCGGGGACGCGTACGCGACAGACGTTGGTCTTGCGCCCCCGCTTGGAGTTGCGTAGCAACTCCCAAGGGACCCGAAGGGTTCCCGCCCCCTTACCCCTCCTTCGTCGGGTACTCCCAAGTTGTCGCCCGTCCAAGACGGCGTACGACGGGGGGAGAGAACCGCCGCGCCTAGGACAGCCAATCTCGGACTTGGGCGTGCACCTCGGGGTCGTGGAGCAGGTCGGGATGGCGCCGACCACCGAAGACCCGCACGTTCTTCGCCGCAACCCGGCGACGAGTTCCCCGTCCGGTGCCGCTCGGCGTGCGGACCACCAGGTCGCCGAGGATCTGCCCGAGCGGATGAGCCGGATCTTGCGTAACCACACCTGTGGCGAAGTGCTGCGTGACGTGTTCGGGCAAGGCGACGGTGTCCTCCATCGCATCGATAAATCGATCGGGGCCCATGTCCGGCCGGTCATCCTCGGTGACGGCACCGAATCGGAGGTCCTTGACGCCGCGGCTGCGGAGATCCAGGAACTCGCCGAGCGGTTCGCTCTCGGGCGCGATCCGCAGCGCCCGTGACATCAGCGCCAGCCCCTTTTCGATCGGGGACCCCAGATGGGGCGTTCCCAGCGTCACGAGATGTCCGACGGCCTCCGTCCATGGGTAGCCCGCATCGCGGCCTGCAACGACAGCGCTCCGAGCGACCAGACCACCCATCGAATGGCCGATCAGGTCGACTTGCTCCACAGCGACCGGCCACGAGTCTGCGATCGCCTCAATGAGAGACGCCAGACCGTCTCCGTTGGCCGACACATGGAGCCCCGTGTTGTAACGCACGAGAAGCACCGTCCGGCCGTCGAACTCCAAGGCCGCCACGAGACTCGAAGTGCTCCCGTCGTCGGGCAGCTTGTGCCAGATCTGCTCCGTCTCGCTCCATCCGTGGATAAGGACAGCCAACCGAGAACAGGCGTCAGGATACGCCCGCTCCAGAACCGCGGCATCTGTCGACACCTGGTCACCCTGTGGCGACCGCAGTCCCAATCCGATGCTGAGCGTGCTTCCCCGATGCTCCAATTCGTCTCCCCAAACGGCATTGGCGATGGCTCGGACCGTCCCGCCGCGGCCCATTCCCCACAGTGGCCGCACGCTGGTGTGCTTGGCAACCTGCCTCGCTCCCACCCCAAGAGCTCCGCCCACCAGGGCGCCCGTCGACCGAACCGCGCCATAGATGCCCCCAATGGCCGACTGGGTGAGGGAACCGACCTTTGAGCCGGAGGGAGTGATCACATCCACCCAGCGACGGGCGATCGCCCGGTGCATCCCTTCCACCGGCATAGAGATCCGCTCGGTCGCCAACTCGACAAGATCACCGAGCTCGACCCAATCGGCAACTGCCGCGTCCGAGTGCTCTGGATCCACCGGGGCGTCGTCGAGTGTCATGAGCGGGAAGGGTACCGACCAAGTCGCGGCATCGGGCGTTCTACCCCATTCCCTCGATGCCGTCGATGAGCCGGACGTGGATTCGCTCGTAGTGGGCGTCTGCTCCGGCGAGCGCGGCGATCCGATCGTGCTCGGCGTCCATCCAATGCCGGTACTCGTCGCGGGAGCGCCAGAAGGTGATCACGTAGACCTCGTCGGGTTCGCCTTCGCCAATGAGCTCGCCCACGTAGCCCGGAGCGAGCCGGCTCTCGCGGTTCCACACGGCCTGGCTCGCCAGATAGCCGTCCCGGTGTCCGGGCCGCAGCGTCACCCGGATCAGCTTGATCAGCCCAGCCGACGAGAGGGAGTCCATTCCCCTTCAGCGTTTGCGGCGCTTCGCGCTGGCTCCGCCACCGCCGAGGAAGAATGACGCACCCATGAAGAACCCGAAGTCGTACCACCCGCCGGTGTTGTGCACCTCGTAGACGCTGACGTCTTCTGTGAACAACGAGATAATGAAGGTCACCGGGACGATGATCCCGTGCCAAAGCCCCCGCCAGAAGCCGGCCACCTCCCCTTCTGCCGACGGCACGTCAACAGCCGCATTCGGCCCGGCGGCACACGCCGACAGGACGAGCAGCAGAAAGACGGCGAATAGTGCCCACCGCAGGCGCTTGGACATGGGACTCCTTCCGATTTCTCGCTTCAACCCATCCAAACGCTACCGGACCGGTCGACTTTTCAGTTCTTGCGGATCTCCGCGCCGATATGGGCGCGGAGATCCGCAAGAACCAGAGCAGCTCTACCTAGAACTCGAAGCCGTTGGCGGCCACCGGGGTCGTGACACTCATCTCGGGCGGGGAGGCCATGAGGGGGCCGAAGGCCGCCATCGCCTGCTTCATGGCGTCGGTCTGGCCATGCGCCTGCAGAGCTTCCTGGCTCGACATGAGGGCGAAGAACCAATAGGTGTTGTCGTCGCCGCGCAGGTAGGTGTAGATCTCCGTGCCGGGCTCTTCCCTACTGGCCTCGGCCATGTCGGCAAAGACCGCCTCCATCGCCTCGCCCTTACCTTCCTGGCAGGTGATCTTGCCGATCATGGTGACTTTGGACATCTTCAGCGCGCTCCTTCGTGCAGACTGTGTGTGGTGTTGGCTGAGCACCGTACCGCAATTGCGGATGGTAGATCTGCCGATGCTGCGGCGTCCGCCGGAGAGAAATCCGGACTAATTTGCGATCGGGTGTCCTCGTGGGCAGATCCCGTTCGTAAAGAGGGTGAACGCGGGAACAGCCTGCGTCAATCAATAGGGAGAAAACATGAGCCAATACCTTCTGTCCACCTACTCCGTGGAAGATGGGGCCCCGGCGGCAGCGCCGACGCCAGAGGAGATGCAGGCCTTCATGGGGCGAGTCGTCGCCCTCGAAGCCGAAATGGACGAAAGCGATACTTTCGTCTTCGGAGGTGCCCTTCACGGCGTTGATGCGGCCACCGTGGTCAACTCCAGCAGCGGCGACGTTGTCATGACCGACGGCCCGTTCGCGGAGTCGAAAGAGCACATCGCCGGGTTCTACATCATCAACGCCACCGATCTCGACGAGGCA
>CAMYIJ010000020.1 GCA_947258375.1 uncultured Acidimicrobiaceae bacterium | reverse complement strand
CTTTCCTGGGGAAGGCAACATCAATGCCAATCCGATGTTCGTTGACGTAGTCGCCGGCGACGTCCATCTCCTGGTCGGTTCCCCGGCCATCGACCGCGGGAGCAACCCTCTCTCCAGCGACATCGAGTACGACATGGATGGCCACGCCCGGACGATCTTGACGGTCGACATGGGCGCCGACGAGTTCTGGCCGTACCCTGACGCCATCGATGACGCAGCCACGACGCCAGAGGACACTCAGGTCGTCGTCGATGTTCTCGCTAACGACACTGATCCCGACGGGAATCTCGATCTGACCACAGTGGCGTTGGCGTCAGACCCGAGAGGCGGATCGGTATCCATCGACGCAACTACTGGGGCGATCACATACCTTCCCGACCAGGACTGGTTCGGAGTCGATGGATTCGCTTATGAGGTCTGCGACACCACGGGGCTTTGTGATGTGGCGCTCGTCGGCATCACCGTTGACCCGGTCAACGATGAGCCTGTGGCCGTCGACGATGCCTATGCGACAGAGGGGGACACCACCCTCACCATCAGCGCGCCCGGGGTTCTTTTCAACGACAGCGACCTGGACGGTGATGCCGTGCTGGCGGTACTCGTGTCTGGCCCCAGCAACGGAACGCTGAGCCTAAACGGGGACGGATCGTTCACGTACGTACCGGATCCGGGCTTCAGCGGTCCCGACTTGTTCACCTATAAAGCCAACGATTCGACGGTCGATTCCAACACCGCGACCGTCACGATCACCGTGAATCCAGCGAATGGCGCACCGGTGGCCGTTGACGACGTCTATGCCACATATCACGACCTCATCATCAGCGCGCCCGGAGTGCTCGGTAACGACAGCGACCCTGACAGTGATGAGTTGACGGCGGTACTCGTGTCTGGTCCAAGCCACGGAACGTTGAGCCTGGAAGAGGATGGTTCATTCACCTATGCGCCGCATTTCTACATGTCCGTATTCGACTCATTCACCTACAAAGCCAACGACTCGACCGTTGACTCAAACATCGCGACAGTCACGATCATCCAGGGCATGCTCCCCACTGAGGATGGCCACCTATACGAGGTTATCTGGACACTCGACCCCGTGTCGTGGGACGACGCTCGCGTCGCCAGCGCTCTTGCTTGGAGCAGCCCCGAGCGGCCTTGTACGAGTTCGCATCTCGTGACTATCACCTCACAGGAGGAACAGGACGCCCTCTACGGGTTCTACGGTGCTGTGCTGCATGACAAGTGGTACGGAGGATTCCAGGAATCGGAGGTCGTCCCCGCCAATGCCGGTTGGCAATGGGTCACCGAAGAAACGTGGTCCTACACCAACTGGCGGGCGGGCGAGCCGAATGACGACGGTGGCCCTGCCAGCGAGCAGTACTTGATTGGCCTGAATGACGGCACCTGGAACGACACCCAGTTCATTCTCGGGTGGACCATGGGCTATGTCGTCGAGTACGAAGGCTGCGTGTTGCCTTGATCCCGACTCGGCGCATGGCTTTGTAGCGGCAACAGCTACGAGTTGCCGGCGCAAGGCATTCGTGGGCGACGCTCGGCGGGTGATCGGCGTGCCTACTCAGCTCGCTGACTAGGCACTTCGAGGTGTGAAAGCTGTCCTGCCGGGCCCACGGGAACGCCTTCGGCGTTCCTTGGGAGTTGCTGCGCAACTCCAGGTCTGAGCGGCGTCGATAGCGCGGCCACATCGCACGTTCGGTCAAAGCTCCGAAGCGGTACGAGATGGATGCGGTGAACCGGGAGCCCTCGTTGTGTGGGGCAATGACGAAGGCGCCACGTGGCAGCAGCATCGAGATCGGTCCCCGTATCCGATACTCGAACCTGCGGGGAGGGTCTATCGATACCATCTCGAGTCGGAGCACCTCTCGGGTGCCGCCCAGGTCCTCGACGGCTCGCATGACCGACCCGACCCGATTGGGTTCGCCTCGTTCCCACTCGGCCGATACGTGATCGGGATGCCACTGCGTGTAGTGCGTCGCCAGATCGCTCACCCACTCCCAGATTGGCTCCGGTGGGGAGTCGATCACGATCGAATCAGACTCATTGTGCCTCAGGAGCGAGGCTACGGGTGAGGCCGACAGGCCACGACGGCTCACGATTCTCCTGCTCTACCACGACGGCGGCCTGTACACCGTCAGGTCGTGGCTCGTCCGGCTCGTCTTCCTGCAGAGAGCGCAGCAGCACGGGAATGACGAGCGCCAACACCATTGCGATGACAACAAGAATCGCGAGGATACGAATCGGACGAGCCCGGCGACTTCGCAGCGGCTCCCAGTCATCCTCGTCGTCGTCGAACTCCGAGTGATCCCACATCAGAGGGACAGTACCGAGTGCGCGGTGCAAGTCGTGGCGCCACGTCTCCAGCATCGTCGGGCGGCGTTGGTCGCCTGGGGACATCGCACGACCGGTAGTGCCCGGCGGCCACTTCGACCGATGGCTCTCGGCTAGTCGTGGTCTGGGCGCTTCGCAGAGAACCACGGGTGTCGCCCGAACTGGTTACGCGGGACTGCCTCGCCCTTGGTCACGTACCACTCGACGCCTTGCACGACCGACGACAGGTAGCGGCGCAACAAAGGCCGCACGCAGGCGGCGTACGGCAGCCATCGAATCACCGCCGGCAGGCTGCCGAGCGGGTGCGGATGCACGGTGATGGTCAGCGTGCTCGTCGCGCCGTCGACAGGCGCGATCCGCCACGAAACGAAAGACCGAGGCTCGCCAACGCCGCCGATCTCGAGGTCGTACCCAACGCCATCGAACCAGTTGACGAATCGACGTTCGTACACCCACCCACTGAGATACCGAATCTCGTCCACAGAGTCGGGTCCCGGCCAGGTCACGACCCGGTTGCCGGCGCAGAACGGATGACACCACTCCAGGTTGCCCGGCGCCGAGATGGTGGCCCAAATCTCCTCGGCCGGTGACCGGATTGTCCGCGTCATCGTCACCGGCGGACTGAGTCGCTGAGCACTTGGCGGCGATTCATGACTCATCGTGGCCGACCTGTCACCTTGATGCATTCACCCCACGGCCGTCTCATTCAGCTTCACAGTACGAGCCTTATCCTCGCGGCTCACAGCCCCTGCGGGACCCCGCGTCCGAGTCGGGGACCGAAGGCGAGGTTGCGGACATGCGCAGAGTGGCCGCGCTCGTCATCTCGTGCGGCAACAGTGCCTCGACTCACCTAGCCTTGCCGTCGTCCTACGACCAGTGAATAGACGTGATCGACTTGCAGCCGGATCTGGAGCTGACGGCCGCCCAGGCCGAACTTGTGCTCGAGGCGTGGCTGGCCGGCCCGGTTGTTTGCTCAGATGTGACGCGACTGGAGGGCGGTCTCGTCAATTCCGTGTTTCAACTGAGCTTCGACCGGGCACCCCACCGAGCGGTCATCAAGCTACACGGTAGCGACCGGGACTCGTTCGTCGCCGAAGCCCGTGCGCTGGAGTACCTCCGTGCCGAGACCGCCTGCCCGGTTCCACAGGTCTACCTGCAGGACAGCTCGGCTCGAATCATCCCGTACGCGTTCCTGCTCCTCGAACGTGTCCCGGGCGTCCCACTCGGGAGTCTCGACCTCGAGCCGACCGAACGTGCTGACATCGATGCGCAGCTCGCAGGCGTGCTGGGCGAATTACACAACCACAAAGGCACGAAATGGGGCGGCATCGACGGGGACGACGCGGCGGGGACATGGGCCGACTGCTTCGTGGCACGCCTTGTCGCGGCTCGCACTCACCCTGCGGTGGGCGAGCGACTGGCGCCCGAAGTGCTTGCACGGGTAGACGACGCAATCGATCTCGCCGGGCCGGCCCTCCGTGACTCCGGTAGCCCGACGCTCGTACATGGAGACGTTTGGGATGGGAACCTGATGGTGCGTTTCGAGGATGGACGTTGGCGGCTGGCCGGCCTGTTGGACCCCGATCTGCAATTCGCGGACGTCGAGTACGAGCTTGCCTATCTCGAGGTGTTCAACACACCACGTGAGGACTTCTTCGCTGCCTACACCGAGCACAAGGCCCTGCGTCCGGGCTACGAACGCCGACGCCTCTTGTATTGGTTGCACACTGCGCTCGTGCACGTGGCCTTGTTTGGTGACAAGCGCTTCTGCCGGTTCACGGCTCGAACCGCTGAGAGAATCACTCGGGGTCAGGCACCGTGACGGCCCCTGGCTCCGGCGGGCACGTCGGGGCGGCTGTGCCCGCCTTGGCGGTCGGCTAAGTGCCCAGCCTCACCGCCGCGGTGCTGTCTCGTGCAGGTCCGAGACGTCAGAACTTACCGGAGTTGACCCAGTCGCTCTCGGGTCCAACGGGCTCGGCGGCATCCCAGTGTTCGACGATCAAGCCGTCTTCAATGCGGAACAGGTCGGCTTGAGCGTAGGGAGCGCCTTTCCAGTTGGCCCTGCACAGGGTGGCCACGAAGTTGCCCTGTCCAACCAGGAGGACGATCTCGTCGTAGTTCAGGGGCCGGTTCGGGTCGAGGGCGAGGTGTTCGAAGTGGTCGATGCCGTCGGCCACCTCCCGATTGTGTTGGATGTACCGGCTGGAGGAGATGTACCGATCGATGTTGTGAGGATCCCCTCCGGCCATCAGTACCTCCTCGATGAGGCCACGAACGAGAGTCTTGTTGTCCTCGGTTCTGTCGAGATCGGTCACCTCGGTCGGTCCGTCCACCGACGTATGTCCCGAGGGCGTGGAATGCGAGTATTCGGCGATCACGTCCCAGTGCTCGATGATCCGGTCGTTGTCGTCGGTGTCGAAGAAGTCGAGCGTCACCCATTCCGCCTCACCATTGTTGAGCGACTGGTAGGCGTGCACGAACAGATACCGGCCGTCTTCAAGAGTCCGAACGATCTGGATGTCCCTCACGGGGTTGCGCCGGATGAACTCCTCGAAGAACTCAACGAACCCATCCGCGCCGTCACGAACCCCCGTTGAGTGCTGGGTGTATCGGTCGCCGGTGTACTTGGCCACCGCCTCCCTGGGGTTCCCGTCCCTGATCCCCACCATGTAGAGGCCGATGGCATTCTCAATCTTGTGAGTCATAGCGGCAACCTACACCGGCAGCGGTCTCAAGCTCACCGTCGCAGAGCGGCGATCCTGGTGGTCTCGTCGGTTTCGTTGAAGGGCTTGTAGTTGCCGTCGGTGTACACCACGCCGTCGGCGCAGCGAGTCTCGATGCGGCCTCCGCCGTACTGGCTCTCATAGAGCCGCCGGTAGGGACCATCGTTTGCCAGCAACGTGCTGTGGGTCCCGCTCTCGACAATGCGGCCGCTGTCGACGACATGAATCGTGTCTGCGGCCTGGATCGTGGAGAGACGATGGGCCACCGCCAGGGTGGTGCGGCCACTGATCAGCTCACCGAGCGCAGCTTGGATCTGGCGTTCCGAGGCACTGTCCAACGCTGAGGTGGCCTCATCGAGGACGAGGATGCGGGGATCGTGGAGCAGGACGCGGGCGATAGTGATGCGTTGCCGCTCGCCGCCACTCAGCCGGAACCCACGCTCTCCCACCATGGTGTCGTAGCCGTCGTCGAACTCGAGGATGCGGTCGTGGATGGCAGCAGCCCGGGCCGCCTTCTCGATCTCGGCATCGCCGGCGTCCGGTATGCCGTACGCGATGTTGGCCCGGAGTGTGTCCGCAAAAAGATAGGCCTCCTGGGTCACGACGCCGATCAGCGAGGCGACCGACTCGAAGCCGAGGTGGCGCAGGTCGATGCCGTCGATGGTGACCGCACCCTTAGTGGGGTCGTAGAGGCGGGGGACGAGGTTGATGATCGTCGACTTGCCGGCACCGGACGGACCCACGAAGGCGATCAGCTCACCTGGGTGGGCCGCGAACGACACCCCCTGCAGCGCCGCCGTCGTGGCCTCGGCGCCTCCCGGATAGGAGAAGTGCACTTGCTCGAACGCAAGCCGGCCGGCGGAGTCCTCCCGCGTCAGCGAGATCGGATTCGATGCCTCGACGACGTCGGGCTGGGTATCGAGATAGGCGAAGATGCGTTCGAACATCGCTTGCGAGGACTGCAGCTCGACCCAGGTCTCGAGTAATCGGGCGACGGGGAAGAAGACCCGGGTCTGCAGTGTCGTGAACGCAACCACGGTCCCGGCCGAGATTCCGGTCCCGCCGTCGATGAGGAAGCCCACCACGAGGTAGACGATGATCGGGGTTGCGCCGAGAAAGGCGCCGACCACCGTGAAGAACGCTTGACCGATGACTTGCTGGCGGGTTGTGACGTCGGCGAGTTCTGCGTTGGCTGCTTCGAACCGGCTGATTTCCCGGTCCTGCTGCCCGAACAACCGTGCCAGCGTGAATCCCGAGGCCGTCAGGGTCTCCTGCGTGATCACATTCATCGTGGCCGTTGCCGCCTGGGCCTGTCCGGTGAACTCGCGTCGTTTGCGGCCCACCGTCCGGGTCGCCCACACGAACAGCGGAACCGTGACCAGCGCCAGCAACGTGAGCTGCCAGGACAGCACGATCATGGCCACGACCGCCGCGACGAAGGTCACCGAATTCGAGAGGATCGACGTCAGCGTCGTGCTGACTGCGGTCTGCGCACCGCCCACGTCGTTGGTGATGCGTGACTGCAACTCTCCGGTTCTCGTTGATGCGTAGAAGGACAGCGACAGCGACTGCAGGTGGTGATAGACGCGGTTCCGCAGTTCTCGCAATACGTCCTGACCGAGCCGATTCGCCGCGAAGGTCTGCCAGACCCCGAGCCCCGTTCCGACGAACGTGATTGCCAACATGGCCGCCGACAGCGTGGCGAGCAGGCCGATGTCGGGCCCCGAGCCGCCGGCAGGGAACAGCGCGTCGTCGAACACCACCTGGACAAGCAGCGGATTGATCACCCCGAGGACGGCTGCGACCAGGACTAGCGCCAGGACCGTCGCCACGCGTCCGCGGTGGTCGCTGAACAGGCCCCACACCCTTCGCCAGCTGAAGCCCTCAGGGTCGGTGCCGTTTCTATCGCCTTTCATGATGAGCCTCCTCCTGCGGGATCCCGTGCGCGGTACGGGCACAGAGGACACAACCGTACCGTGGAGGCATTTGTTATCGCGGGAGGGCGGCTCTGTGCAGAGTCGAGCTCCCGGCGGATGCGGGAACGCTTCGGGCCCGCCCCACGAGGGGCGTGCTCGATCTTGCGCTACTGGACGCTCGAGTGGTCCGTCTCGATGGACGCGACATGCCGGTAGCCTGTGTCCGCATCGAGCGTTGGTGTTTGAGCGGCCTGATGAGTCA
Organism: uncultured Acidimicrobiaceae bacterium; assembly: GCA_947258375.1. GTDB lineage: Bacteria > Actinomycetota > Acidimicrobiia > Spongiisociales > UBA5794 > JAHEJX01. Next base: position 101,593 of record CAMYIJ010000020.1, on the reverse strand, counting down.
GGGTCATCGGTGGCAAACAGCAACGAGCGACAGGAATCGAAGGGTCCGACGGAGCGGAGGGCCGGACCACGAAACGGACCCAATGGCTGATCCCATAGACGACCATCACCGTTTGGCCCCGAACGGGGCTGTCGATGTCGTGCTCATCTCGACCTACGAGCTGGGCCGGCAGCCCTTCGGCCTGGCATCGCCGGCGGCCTGGCTCCGCGACACAGGCGCGGTGGTAGAACTCCAGGACCTGGCCGTTCACGCTCTGGATCTGAGGTCAATCGAGTCTGCCCGTATGGTCGGCTTTTACGTGCCGATGCACACCGCAACGCGGCTCGCAGAACCCGTGCTCGAGAAGGTGAGGTCGGTGAACCCGGATGCCCGGATCGCCTTCTTCGGCTTGTATGCCCCGCTCAACGCAGCCCGGCTCCGATCGTTGGGCGCCGAAGTCATTCTGGGAGGTGAGTTCGAGGAGGGCCTGGTCGAGTTCTGGAAGAGCATCGTGGCCGGAGCCGAGTCCCCGGCCCTTCCGGCGATCTCCCTGGCAAGGCAAAGGTTCCGGGCACCGGACCGGGCCGGTCTCCCGGGGCTCGACCGCTACGCCCGGCTCCAGGTCGATCCCGCCACCACCCGGGTAACCGGCTACACAGAGGCTTCGCGCGGATGTAAGCACCTGTGCCGCCACTGCCCGATCGTCCCGGTATACGACGGCACATTCCGGATCGTTCCCGCCGATGTGGTGCTGGCCGACATCGGAGCCCAGGTCGCCGCCGGCGCCCAGCATGTGACGTTCGGCGACCCTGATTTCTTCAACGGCCCGGCCCACGCCACCCGGCTGATACGGCGCCTCCACGACGAGTTCCCCGCCCTCACCTACGACGTGACGATCAAGGTGGAGCACCTGCTGGGCAACGCCGACCTCCTGCCGGTGTTGGTCGAGACCGGCTGCATCCTGGTGACCAGCGCCATCGAGTCCTTTGACGACACCGTGTTGAGCAGCCTCGCCAAGGGCCACACCGGGGCAGACGTGGCGGCCGCAATCGACCGGCTTCGCTCTGTCGGGCTGGCGCTCAATCCCACCTTTTTACCCTTCACCCCGTGGACCACCGCCGCCGGCTATGCAGCATTCCTGAGCAATGTCGCCGAGCTGGATCTGATTGGAGCGATCTCACCGATCCAGTACGCGATTCGACTGCTGATCCCGGCGGGCTCCCGGCTGCTCGAGTTGCCTGATGTTGCCGCGCTGGTGGGTGAGTTCGATGAGAACCAGCTCGCCTATCCCTGGCGCCACCCCGATCCGGCCCTGGATGAGCTGCACGGTCAGATCCTGGCGGCCGTGGAAGTGGGGGAGAAGGCCGGCTCGGGGCGCCACGAGATGTTCGAGAAGATATGGGAGTTGGCTCAATCAGCTGCTGGCACCAATGAGGCTCCGCCACCGATGCGAGAGGCGCGAGACATAGCAACGGTGCCCTATCTGACCGAGCCCTGGTATTGCTGAGCTGAGCCCACCGATGAGCAGTTCGCTCTCTTGTGACGTGCAGATGGCCCGCAGCCGTAGAGATCTAGGAGATGTCGGTTGGTTCGAGGCTGGCTCCGGTGACGAAGTTGTAGGCATCGACGAGGATCTCGATGGTGACCTCGAGTTCGGCGAGTGTCTCGGGGGTGTAGACCATGACGACGCCGTCCCAGAAACCGTCGCGCTCGACCCACGGGTGGAGTTCTCCCCACTTCTTGTCGCTCACCTCGATCGCGGAGTCGACCGCGAGCCACACGTGGAGGCTGCCGTCGGGGTGGATGTGGGCGAACTCGCTGCTACCCGCGATGACGTCCGCGCGGGCGAGGTCGAGGCCGGCGGAGAGTGCGAGGCCGCGGGCACCGGGGAGTGAGCGATCGGACGCGAGGTTCTCCACTCCAGGTAGCTGAAAGGCGCGGCGTCGCAGTTCCGCGTCGACGGCCGGGACCGGTTCGGTGTTGAGCTGGACGTGGGGGACGCTCCCCGTGGTCTGGCGGCGCGGTCCTTCACGCACCGGGAGCTCTAGCGTGCCCCCGGCAGGCGCTTCTGCCGCTGGTGTCGCGCGCTCCGACGGTTCGGTAGCGGTCGGCGCCGGGTCTCCACCTGAGCAGGCGCCGGCAACGATCATCGCCAGGACCGAGAGGATGCTTGTCGTCACGGGTCGAGCCCATCCGGCTCGTGTCGTGCTCGGCAGCATTGTGTTCCCCCATTTCGAGTGTTTAGAGTACAGAGAGTTGCGTAAGATACAATATGTAGCGCAATGGAGCAAGAAAGTGCCAATGGCTGTTGAGCCCGAGTCAGACATCGTGCGGATCAACCCCCGCACGAGGCGTGTTCGGCAGGCGATCCTCGACGCAGCTGTCGAAGTGCTGCTCACGGACGGAGCCGAGCACGTGACCGCCACTCACGTGGCGGGCCGCGCGGACGTCGCTCGCACGACGATCTATCGGCATTGGCCGGACCAGGCCGCCCTCCTGCTGGCGACGATCGATGCTGTGGCTTCACCGCACCATCCGCCTCCGGGCGTGGGGGTGCTCGACCGCGACCTTCGTTCTGCTCTGGAGAACCTGCGCACTCGTTTGATGGTGCACCAATCCCGGCCGGTCTTCGGAGCGTTGGCCTCCCACGCCCACCACGATGAGGGATTCGCGGCGGCGCAGCGGCGGTTCGTCGAGCAGCTCGTGCGGCCCGTAGCAGCCGTGTTGGAGGCCGCACGCGACCGGGGGGAACTAAACGGGATGCTGGACTGCCAGTTCGAGGCAACACTGTTGGCGGGCCCGGTCCTGCAGCATCACCTGATGTTGCACGCCGACGTCACCGACGGGCTAATCGAAGCCGTCGTTGCGCGTTGGCTGGCTGTGCACAATCTGGGAAACGCGCGATCGGTGTCGCCGACGCGGCCCGGTTGAGACCGAGCCGGCCCCGAGCGGGTTCTTCCACGGCGACATCGAAGAGTTGCTTCGACCCGGTCAGGATTGCTTCTTCGTCGGCTTCGGTTCGAGTGTTCCTATCCAGTCGAACGCCTTCTCGAACCACGACCCGAGCGCTTCGGTGTCGCTCAGCAGATCGTCAGGTATGGAGACGTAGCCGCGCATGACGCTTCCGTATTGCATCACCGGACCGCTTTCGAAGTTGGCGAGGAACTCTTCGGTCAGTTCCTTGGACAGGCGAAGCGCCATTGCTCCTTCACCATCGAGGAAACTGAACATGTGGCCGTTGCGTGAGGTGTAGGGGTTCTTGGCACCCTTGACACCTTCACCCGCTCCTTCCACGACGGCGGCATACCGTTCGAGAGCGTCGGGAGGTCCTTCGTAGTCGGATCCACCGGGCACGAGTGCTCCTTTCGCAAGAGACGATCGAGCCTAGCGGTGTCCTGCCGGCGTCATCCCTCGGCAGGGTCCACAACGCCGTAGTACTTCTTGACGTAGCCGGTCGTCCTCCAGCTGCAGACGGTGCCCTTGGGGACGAAGAAGGTGTCGTCCTTCCCGAACCTGCTGACGGTGCCGTCTTCCTCGGTGATGACGATTTCGCCCTCGAGCAGCCGAACGAACTCGTGGGTCGGAAACGGGGCCATCTCACTCTCGAACGGCGTGCTGTCCCACATCCCGACGAACATGTCCTCGGTGTCGTTGGTGAAGTAGCTGTAGTCGCGTTGAGTGGGCTTGTCCCCCTTGATGATGAAGGGGTCCGTGTCCTCTAGAACCGTCATCTGCTCCGGCGCAATGGACGGGTCCAGCGCCTTAACCGCCCCGGCCGCAGGCACTCCGGTGGGCACCTCGCGCTTGGGGTTCAGGTACGTGATGTAGAACTTGCGGAGGTGCTCCTCCTGCACCCAGCTCACCGGGGCAGCGTTGCGGAAGTAGACGCAGTCGCCCTGCTTGTAAGTATCGAGGAGGTTGTTGTCTCCGTCGACCATCTTGAAGCCGCCTTCGAGCAGCCAGATGAACTCGTCGCCCGGATACGGCCCGTAGGCCTCCTGCATCGGTGATGTGGTCCAGACCCCCACACTCATGCCCAGGTCTTCGTCCTCGTAGTAGACGTGGAGCGTCTGAGTCGGCAGAGCCGATGCAAAGTCCTCCGGGTTGCACTCCATCTCGTGCATGCCCGTGCCGGGTGGACCGTGGGCTTCCAGGCGATAGACCCGCTTCTCCGTGCTCATGACGATCCTCCCATCCCTGCCTAGAGCAAGCCGGTGATCACGAACACCGCGCCCGCATCTTGTTCGATGCCACGATATCGCTCTTCTGGCTCCCCCCAGCCACCTCAGCTCCGAACGGGCCGGAAGACGAGGAGGGTCGGCGCTGCGCTGGCCACCCTCTTGTGGCTTCTCGCGCGCTAGCGATCGAACCCGCGGCTCGAGCGGGCTACACCGGCCGTGTCGTGTCGGCGGGTTTGGCGAACGGGTCGGCGGCTAGATCTCCCTCGGGCGCGGCGTACGCTGAGCCCGTCATGCCCTCCATCCACACCGGTTCCTGGCGGCGGCTGCGCTGCCTCGCCCGGTACACGACGAACCCGACGACCCCCAATGCGAGGATGAGCAGCCCGATCATGAGCCACGTGGAGAGACTTCCGCCGCCACCGACGGTCGATACGGCCTCGAGGCTGCGGCCCTCGTCGCTGAAGCCGACATTCCACACGAGTGTGTTGCCGTCGACCGCATCGGCGTTGTTCGATCCGATCTCTCCGGGAAGGCTGACGACGAATCGGATCTGAAACAGCTGGCTCAAGAGAGTCTCCGGGTCGAGCCCCTCGAAGGTGAAGTCGTCGGATTCGCCTCCGAGATCGGTCAGCCCTTCCTCGAGGCCGGTGAGCTGTGAACTGAACACGAACTGGTCTCCGTTGCGAGATAGCCCCGACGTCTCGATGAAGATTGGCGCGGGCGAGTCGTCGCTCGCGGTTGCAGCCAGCTCTGCAAGCCGCCGGTCGAGGTCGGCGAAGTCGGCGAAGTCGGCCGCGATTCGGAAGCCTTCGAACTCGCCGTCCGTGAATTCGGTGACTTCCCATCCCGCCGGGACGTCCCCGACACCTTCACTGAAGTCAAACCCGGGCCCTTCGCCAGACTCGGCAAACGCCCGGAACTCCTCGTCGAGAGCGATCTCGAGAGCGAAGGTACCCGACTCATCCGCGTTTACGTCGACACGGGAGTCGAACCGGACGGTGCAGCTGCTCAGTGTGAGCGCAAGCAGCAGTATTGGGATCAGGCGTTTCATCGACGGGCCTCCTCGAATGCGACCGGGTCGCTGGGTCAATAGTCGACGGATCAGGGCGTTCCCTTGACCAGATTACGCAACACGAGCGGTCGAATCCGTCAAGTTCTGGAGTCAATCTCCAGCAGGCTCACCGACCAAGCGCTTTGGCAACCTCGGCTGCTATCTCGAAGGGCTCAACGTACATGACACCGCGGTTCTCCGGGGCTCCATAGTCCTGGATCCAGGCGATCTTGCCCTCCCGGTCCACGAGCACGAATGTGTGGCCGGGCTCACCAGTCGCCACCGCCCATTGCAGGACATCGTACGCCTCGGATACCGACCCGTCAGGATCGCTCAGCAGCGGCGTTGGGCCTACACCGAACTCCGCGCCCGAGGCCGACAGAACCTCGGGAGAGTCGAAGGCGATGCTGATCAACGCAACGTCCAGGTCGGCGAATTCACTGTCGTTCTCCAGATCCACGATCTGTTCCATGCAAGGCGGTCAACCGTCCGCCATGTGGAAGTAGAGAAGAACGTCCTGATTCTGATAGGACTCGAGTGCCACGCTTGCGCCCGACGAGTTCGAGAGCGCAAAGTCAGGAGCAGCATTCCCGACAGCAACATCCCCGACAGCAACGCCTCCGTCATCCCCACCGCAGGCGGCGACGACCAGGCCGAATGCGGCGATTAGCCCGGCGATATACCTGGCCGACAATGGGACCAATCTCTGTTTCACCGCTCTAGTCCTTTACGAATCTTGTTGTCTGCGCCCCTCTATACCCGTTCCGGACAACTAGGTGTCAGAATCCTAATCGGGGTGGCGCCGGGTGATGACGATACCTTCAGCGGGGGCAGGGAACTCCATATCTCGCATGACTGTCCTTTCTCAGGAGAAGGCGAAGTGGGGTTGCATCCAGGTTTACGCCACAGTTCCGTCACTCATGCTTCCGCCCGGCCGGGTGAAGTTGCTTCCGCGGCTGGAGTACGTGGCGGGCAGATGCATGAACTTGGAGTACGTTCTGATCGTCCACGACACCGGACCACGGAAGAAATACGCCTCGGGCGCCGCCACCGCGTCGATGTCCTTCTTGTAGCGCTCGGCAGTGCCCTTCGTGAGGTGGAACTTGAGCTCGTCGCTGTTTTCGAACGTCTCGTGGATGATCAAGGCGTCCTCCCCGACGACCTGGTAGGCCTCGAACCTGAGCAGGCCCTCTTCGATCGAATGTGCGTCGGTGCCAACCCGCTGCCACCAGTACTTGAGATCTTCGAGGTGGCTCGCCTGGCCCGGATGACAAGTCCATTTGGCGGTGACGTTGATGGCGGTCTCGGGGTCGGGGCGCCGGTAATCGTCTTTGACGTATCCGAAGAGGAACTCTCCGAACGCTCCGGGGACGTTCTTGGCCATGACGCCCTCTCGCGCCGCCGCCGAAAGCTCGACTCCACGTATCAGGTGTAGTTCGGGCTTGGCGACCGCCATCAGTGCCCCCATGTGCTCGGTGGCGGTAGTGGAGAAGTAGTTGACGAGGGCATCGGCATCCTTGAAGACGTGGTGCACGAGAACCGCGTCCTCGCCGACTGCATGGTTGATTTCGGTTGACAGCACACCGGAATCGCTTCGAGCGCCGCCGTGGATGTCCTCCCATTCCTGCAGCATCTCGCGGGACTCGGCCGACTTCCGGAACAGTCCGCCCGGCTTCGTCGGGACCCATTTGCCGGTGATGCTGATCTCCTGGCCGATCCTGGACGGTTCGGCGAGGTGTGGCGGTAGGGCTTCTGTGCGCTGTGTCATTGTCTCTCTCCCATTCTGCGTAGCAGGACTATGGCACAAGGAGTTGAATAAATCAATCACACAGTTGAATTTCTGTTCTACAATGGGCAACATGGCGACTATCGAAGAGCGTACGGAACGCAAGAGCTACGAGCAGGTATGCCCGATGGCGACGGCGCTGGACTTCATCGGCGACCGGTGGACCATCCTGATTCTCAGGGAATTGCTCGGGGGGCCGGCCAGGTTCCAGGACCTCAAGCAAGGACTCCCCGGTATTGCCACCAACTTGCTCACTGAGCGGCTCCGCCGCATGGAGGCCGACGGCATCGTGCGCCGGGTCGAAGCCGGCGGCCCGGGCCCATATGCGCTGACCGAAGCCGGTGCCGGTATCCGGACTGCCATCGAGGAACTCGGTATGTGGGGCGCCCGGATGGAGCGGATCGGCCCGGCCGTCCATGGACGCAGCATCCGCGCTATAGCCATGGCCATGCAGGCGGTGCTGGTCCGCTCGAGTGAACTTCCCGCTGAGACCGCCATCGTCGAGATGGAGGTGGACGCAGACTACTTGGAGATTGTCCTCGGGCCGCGACCAACCGTCACTGCGCGTACGTCAGTGCAGCCCGAAGCCCGCGTCGCGACGGCGACTGCGACGATGTCTGCCTTCCTGCTGGGTCAAACCCCGGCCGTTGCCGCGTTCGACCACGTCTCCGGCGACGAGCAAGCAACCCGGCGCCTGATCGCAGCCCTCTGAGGGGACGTCCTCAGCGACACACCACTAGGAGCCTGCTGAGCAATCCAGTTGCGGCGCCTCTGCGGCTCTCAACGCCCCTGCCTTCGGCCGCCGAGACTCGAAGTATCCGCTGATACTCCTTCGCTCGTCGGCCTGTGGCAGATGACGATGAGATTCCGCAGATCCATCCACAGTGACCACTCAGCAGGCTCCTAGATCATGCGAGATCGAAGCGGTCGAGGTTCATGACCTTGTCCCACGCCGCGACAAAGTCACCGACGAACTTCTGCTCGGCGTCCGCGCTCGCGTAGACCTCGGCGACAGCCCGGAGCTCAGAGTTGGAGCCGAAGACGAGATCAACACGGGTGCCGGTCCACCGGACATCTCCGGTCTCGCGGCTGCGGCCCTCGAACGTATCCTCGGAATCCGAGGTCGCCTTCCACTCGGTCCCGTTGTCGAGAAGGTTCACGAAGAAGTCGTTGGTCAGCGTTCCGGGCCGGTTGGTGAAGACCCCGTGCTCGGCCTGCCCGGCGTTGGCACCGAGAACGCGCAATCCGCCCAGCAGGGCCGTCATCTCGGGAGCGGACAGCCTCAGCATGAACGCCTTGTCCACGAGCTGGTGCTCCGCCGGGATCCCGGGACCCTCTTTGAGGTAGTTGCGGAATCCGTCTGCGGCCGGCTCGAGCACGGCGAACGACGCGACGTCGGTCTGATCCTGGGTGGCGTCGGTGCGACCCGGCGCGAACGGGACCTGCACGTCGTGTCCGGCTTCTTTCGCGGCCGACTCGACGGCTGCACAGCCGCCCAGCACGATCAGATCCGCCAGCGAGACCATCTTCCCGCCGGTCTGCGCGCCGTTGAACTCCTGCTGAATCCCGTCGAGAGCCGCCAGCACCTCTGCGACACCCGAGGTCACGTTGACGTCCCACTCGGCTTGCGGAGAGAGCCGGATGCGTGCCCCGTTGGCGCCACCTCGCTTGTCGGTGTCGCGATAGGTCGAAGCCGCCGCCCACGCCGTTGAGACGAGTTGGGAGATCGACAGGCCAGAGTCGAGGATCTTGCCCTTGAGCGCCACAACGTCGTCGTCGCCGATCAGGTCGTTAGTGACCGCCGGGACCGGGTCCTGCCACAGCAGTTCCTCGTCGGGAACCCAGGGGCCGAGGTACCGCGAGCCGGGCCCCATGTCGCGATGCAATAGCTTGTACCAGGCCCGGGCAAATGCGTCGGCGAACTCGTCCGGGTTCTCGAGGAAGCGCTTCGAGATCTTCCCGTAGATCGGGTCCATTCTCAGCGCGAGATCGGTGGTGAGCATGATGGGGGCGTGTGTCTTCGACGGATCGTGGGCGTCCGGCACAGTCGCGGCGGCGTCCGGATCCGTCGGAATCCACTGCCAGGCGCCCGCCGGGCTCTTCACGAGGTCCCAGTCGTAGGCGTACAGCGTCTCGAAGAAGCTGTTGTCCCACTCCACCGGAGTGGGTGTCCAGGCACCCTCCAACCCGCTTGTGAAGGCATCGCCGGCCTTGCCGCTGCCGAAGCTGTTCTTCCAGCCGAGGCCCTGCTCCTCCAGGGAGGCGCCCTCGGGCTCAGTACCCACGTAAGAGTCTTCGACAGCACCATGGGTCTTGCCGAACGTGTGACCGCCGGCGATGAGAGCCACTGTCTCCTCGTCGTTCATGGCCATGCGGGCGAACGTCTCGCGAATGTCCTTGGCCGCGGCCAGCGCACTCGGATTGCCGTTCGGCCCCTCTGGATTGACGTAGATCAGGCCCATCTGCACGGCGCCCAATGGATTCGCCAGCTCCCGGTCGCCGCTGTAGCGCTCGTCGCCGAGCCACTCGCGCTCGGGACCCCAGTAGATATCGTCCTCGGGTGCCCAGATGTCTTCGCGGCCGCCACCGAAGCCAAAGGTTTTGAAACCCATTGTCTCCAGGGCCCGGTTTCCGGCGAAGATCAGCAGGTCGGCCCACGAGATCTTCCGGCCGTACTTCTGCTTGATCGGCCAGAGCAGCCGGCGGGCTTTGTCGAGGTTGGCGTTGTCGGGCCAGCTGTTGAGGGGGGCGAAGCGCTGCGCGCCGGTGCCACCTCCGCCCCGGCCGTCGGAGATGCGGTAGGTGCCCGCGGCGTGCCATGTCATGCGGACGAACAGGCCTCCATAGTGGCCGTAGTCGGCCGGCCACCAGTCCTGTGACTGAGTCATCAGCGCGTCGACGTCCTTGGCCAGAGCTTCGAAGTCGAGGGTCTTGAACTCCTCGGCATAGTTGAACGACTCACCCATGGGGTCGGACTGGGGGTGGTTCTGGCGGAGGATCCTCAGGTTCAGCTGATTCGGCCACCAATGCTGGTTCGCGTTGACTCCGACCGCCGTGTGAAGGCCGCCCATCACGGGGCACTTGTCTGCGCTGTTCTCTGACACGTATGTCCTCCTGGTCTGTGATGCTGCTGGGTTGGTTGAACTGAGTTCGAGGTGCTGCAGAGGGAGGCGACCCGGCCTCGGGCCCTTCCCCCGGCGCTACCTCCGATCCTAATCGGCCCTGTTCGCACCCTCGCCTGCCGCCGGCGTTACGATTTGCGGGTCCGCCGTCATGTCTGTCTGAGCCGGATCTCGATCGAACGTCATGAACTCGCCAAACCTCCCCGGGATCGATCCGAGCGCCTTGGAGCAGCTGCTGATCGGGGTCACCGGGCGGCCGCTACGCCTGACCTGGTCCGAACCTCTCGGCGAGAGCTCCCGCGCCACTCCGTGGCGGATCGAGGTTGACTTCCGCGGCGAGCCCGGCGCATACCTGTTGCGCTACGGCGACTCGGTCAGCCGCAAAGAGGTGGTGGCGCTCGAGGCGATGAGCCACCATCCGATTCCCACGCCCCGAGTCCTGTACTGGGACGAAACAGGCGAAACCCTGGGCACCCCGGTCTTCGTCAGCGAGTTGGTTGAGGGCACACCGCTGCTGCCCGCCATGATGGCGGGCGAGGAGTGGGCCGTCGATCTCTACATCGAAACTGCCTGCGCCCTCCAGGCCGTTAGCGCCGGGGACCTGCCGGACGGGACGGCGGAACTGCTCGGGGCCGGCGAATCGGTCCGGGACGTGATCGATGCGGCCTATCGGCGCTTTCCCGATCGAGAGCCGTTGCATGAAGAGGCTTACCGCAAGCTGATCGCTCGCCAGCCCCGACTCCCGGAGACGGCGTTCAGCAACGGTGACCTCTGGCCGGAGAATCTACTCGTCAGGGAACGGCGGCTCGTTGGTGTGATTGACTGGCAGCACGCCGGGTGGAGCGATCCTCTCTTCGAGTTTCTGCTCCCGTTCTTCCTCATTCCGGAACTGCGCAACCGCGGGATCGAGGCGAGATACTGCGAACGCAAGGGCATCGATCCGGCGCTGCTGGACTGGTACCACGGCGTGGAATTCTTTGACTCTCTCTCACTTGTGCTCAAGACCGGTGAGCCGTACGAGATGCACACTGCCGAGAGCCTGAGTCGCGACCTGAAGCGCTGGGTTGGCGCCGGCTAGATCGGGCCGGTATCAGCCTTGCTACATCTCGAGGTAGGTTTTGGCGGCGCTCAAGAATGCGTTGCCGGTTTTCGAGCTGCCGAAGGTCCGGTACAGGAAGCCCAAGAATCTGGGAGCCCGGAGGTCACTGATTACGAGGCGATGCGCCACTCCGGTATCGCTTGGGGCGAATTCCTCCAGGAAGTGGGACGTTGTCGTGACTTTTGTTCCGGCTTCGTACTTCTCGTCGAACTCCAGTACAAATCGTTCTCCGTCGACCCGCTTGGAGATATTCGTGCGGTTCATCAGGCCTTCGTTGGTTCTGATGGTCACAGAATCGCTGCCGTGATCTAGCAGGTCGACGCTCACCAAGCCCGGCATGAGCTTGACGATGCCGACAAATAGGCCGGCGGGATCGTCGAGGGCACGTTCCACTTGTGCGATGTCGCAGTCGATTGAGCCTTCCCCTTCAAACCAAACGGACATTCTGTTGCTCCCTATCGGACGGTTCAATGCGGGATCTCCGCAACGGCTTGGGTGAGCCGGGTGGTCGCTTCCTCGATTTGCTGTCTTGGCACGGCAGTGGTCATGCGGGCGAACCCGGCACCTTCTCTCCCGAACCAGTGCCCGGGACTCAAGCCGAGCCGGGCCGATGAGCCCAACCATGCTGCCAGCTCCGGCACGTCCATATTGAGTTGCCGAAAGTCGACCCAGGCGAGGTAGGTCGCCTCAGGTGTCGCCAGGTCGATCCCGTCGGGGAGCCGCTCCTGAAGCAATGCAGCGTTTGCCGCGACGAGCTCGAGGAGGCTGTCGAGCCACGGTCCGCCGTGGTCGTAAGCGGCCTTCATGGCAGCGATCCCGAACACGTTGTTGCGGGTGAGGTGGAGCTGTGAGCTCCGCGAGCCAAAGAGCTCGACGACCTGATTGTCGTCGGTCACGACGAGGGTGTCGCTCACCCCGGCCAGGCCGAATGTCTTGATGGGCCCGTGAGTTGCAGCCCACGAGACACCGGAGGTTGCCGCGACCGACCCGAACGGCGTGAACAGGGTAGGGGGAATGGCGAGGTCGCCGTGGATCTCATCTGCAATCACGAACACGCCGTGTGAAGCACAGATCGAAGCCATGTCGGAGAGTTCGTCCCGCGTCCACGCCCTCCCCACGGGATTGTGGGGGTTGCACAGGATTACGATCCGATTGGCCGGGTCGGCGGCCTTGGCGGCGAGGTCCTCGAGATCCATGCGATAGCCGTTCTCGGTGAGGAGTAGCGGGTTGCGGACGACAGATCGCCCGGCCGCGACCACAAGCGGTTTGAAGTCGGTGAAAACCGGAGGCTGCAGGATGACGCCGTCGCCCGGGTCGGTCAGCTGTTCGATGAGCACTCCGATCGACGTGCCGACGCTCGGACTCACCAACGTCTGCAGGCCCGTGCCCGGCCATCCGTGCCGGGTTGCCATCCAGGCCCAGAACGAGTCGATGACGCTCTGCGGGCGGGTCTCATAGCCGTACCACCCGGCTCCCGCCCTCGCTTCGATTGCGGCGGTCACCGCCGGCGCGAGCTCAACATAGGGTTCGGCGATCCACAGCGGCAGCACGTCGCCGTCGGCGAAGTGCCGGGCCAGGCTCGCCGGGTCAACTGCTTGGGCGTTGGCTGTCATGGCAACGGCGGGTGATTCGGAGGACATACCCTGATCGTAGAACGTGATCGAGCGATCCCGGACGCGTAGTACGGTCTCGGCGTGATCCATGATGCAACGCCTGATCCCTGCGACGGCGACGGGGAGTCCCTCCGGAGTGCGATGACATGATGACTTCTCGGTTCCGGGTAGCCCGCATGGACTGTGCCGCCGAGGAACAACTGGTTCGGATGAGCCTCGACGGGGTCACCGGTGTTGAGTCGACCGCCGTCGATCTCGACGCACGCACAGTCACTGTGACGCATCGCGCCGACGCGGCCGAGATCAAGCGGGCTCTGGACGCCCTGAACCTGGATACGAGGCGACTCGACGGCGGCCCCGACACGCCACCCGGCACGTCCGTCGACTCCACTACCGAGGAACGGCGAGCTCTGGTGATAGCGCTCGCAATCAACGCCGTCTTCTTCTGCGCCGAGATGGCCGCCGGGATCTTCGCCGGCTCGATGGGTCTGGTGGCCGACTCTCTCGACATGCTTGCCGATGCCAGCGTCTACGCCCTCAGCCTGATCGCGGTCGGTGGATCAGCGCTGCGCAAACGCCGGCTCGCCGCAGGCAGCGGCTATATGCAGCTGGCCCTGGCCTTCGGCGGCCTCATCGAGGTCGCCCGACGATTCATCACCGGTGAAACTCCTCCCGACGTCTTCGTCATGATCGTGATCGCAACTCTGGCGCTCGGCGGCAACGTTGTGACCCTTCTGGTGCTCAAGCGGGCTCGGAGCCCGGAGGCCCACTTCCAGGCCGCTTGGATATTCACCGCCAACGACATCAAGGTCAACGCCCTCGTCATCGTTTCGGCCATTGTCGTATCGGCTACCAACAATGCCGCACCCGACCTTCTTGCTGGTGCGGCGATCTTCTTCATCGTCGCCAACGGAGCGCGGAGAATCCTCGCCATGGCGCGTCGAATGTAGGCTCGAATCTGTGGGCGCCTCCTACAACTCGACCGGGCACAAACTCCAGTTGCCGGACATCGCCTCGAGCGACGGGGTTCACGTATTCACGGGTGACGGGAACCGCTATCTGGATCTGACGTCTGGTGTCTGGTGCATCTCGGTGGGCCACCGCAACGAGCGCGTCACCGAAGCGATCCGGTCGCAGCTGGCGATTCTCAGTCATGCCGGGTTCAATTACTCGCACCCGATCGTGGAGGAGGCAGCCGCATCCCTCCTCTCCGTATGTGGCATGGACGACGGGGGAGCGGTCTTCCTGTGTTCGGGAAGTGAAGCCATCGACTACGCCCGCCAGGCGGCGAAGTGCATCACCGGCCGGGAGCTGTCGTTGACCTTCCATGACGCCTACCTGGGCTCGCTGAGCTCGGTTCTCGACCGGTCCGCCAACTGGGCCATCTTCGATTGGGAGAACTGCTCGTACTGTGTCGACGGACGGCGGGCCGCCGACTGCGATCACTTCGACGAGATTCCCCAGGAGGTCTCGGAGTTCCTCTTCGAGCCGGGGAGCTCAGCGGGCCAGGTCCGCTTCGCCCCCGTCCAGGTCGTTCGCAGAGTTGTTGACAGCGTGAAGGCCGCGGGCGGCAAGATCATCGCCAACGAGGTGACCACCGGCATCGGCCGCACCGGATCGTGGTTCGGGCACGACCACTACGGCATCACCCCGGACATGATCGTGGTCGGCAAGGGCATCGGGAACGGCTACCCGGTGAGTGCGGTGGCGATGAACGGCGAGACCAGGCGCCGGCTGGAAGCCAGCGACTTCAAGTACATGCAGTCACACCAGAACGACCCGCTCGGCGCGGCGGTGGCCAAAGAGGTGATAGCCGTCATTCGCGACGAAGGCCTGATTGAGCGAGCCGCCGCCAATGGCACTGAGTTCCTGGCGGCCCTGCAGCGGCTGGCAGCACGGCTGGCTGTCTTGGAAGTTCGCGGCCGCGGCTTGATGCTCGCGATCGATCTCCAGGATGAGGCAACCGCGGCCGGCGTATATCGCGCGCTGTTCGACCGGGGTTACATCGTTTGCCTGCGGGGAGCCACGCTGCGCATCGACCCGCCCCTCACGACTCCGCGAGACGCCTTCCTGGAGTTCGTCGGCTCCCTCGAGGAAGCTCTGCAAGCTGTGGGTGGCGACTTGCCGGCTTCGTGAACGTCACGATCCGCCGACCACGATGAACGCGGCCACGATGGCGAGCGAGTTGATAGCGGTGTGGGCGATGAACGGTGCGAGCAGGCTGCGGCTGTGGATGCGGAGGAGGCAGAACAGGTAGCCGGCGATTGCGGTCAGCAGCACTGCTGCGACAACCACCGCCAGTCGGGCGATAGACGAGTCCGCCAATCCGTTGGCGTCGAGGAGGTCGATCGTCGGACGAACATGCCACAGACCGAACACCAGGCTGCTGCCGGCTGCCGCTTGCCACGGTCTCGCGACCCTGGACCAGGCCCCAAAGAGAACACCGCGGAAGGCGAACTCCTCGAAGAGGGCTGTCCCGAGCGGAATCCGAATGAGGGCGCGGTATGCCAGGAGCCCGGGGCCGATGCCTTCGATGCGAGCGTCGTCGAGCAGCGGGTGTAGCGCCGGCACGGCAACAGCAACGGCGAGCGCGACCGCCACGATGGCTGCCACCTTGAGGCCCCACGACAGCCCCGTTCCCAGTGTCGCCCGTTCCAGTCCGAGATCCGCCGGCTCCAGGCCTACCTTGAATGCGAGGAAGGCGAGCGCAGCGGTCGCCGCGAGACTCAGCGGCACATAGAGCGCATTGAACTCCGGGATGAACTGAGCCGTGCTGCTGTATGCCACCAGGACCACGCTCAGTGCCAGCACGAAGCCGGCGATCGTTGTCGTCGAGCGCGCTGTCGTTTGATCCTTGGTCAAAGTGGCGGGGCCTTTCGAGCTTGCCACGGTCTGTCGTCGTGGCGGGCTTTCCGGCAGGTTACGGCCTGCACCTGGGAAGCGGCGGAGTTGTTTCGGGCGCGCAACGGACGGCATCTTCGAATGGGGTCGGTAGCATCGGATAGTGGCAATCAACGAGTGGCCCAATCCAGTGACGGTGGCAGAGATGTACGGCGATTGGGACTACGAGGCGGCCGTTGAAGCCCTGGAACGGTCCCTGTCTCCCCGGCCGGCGGCCTCCATCTTCGACTTCGTTGGGTCTGTTGGCGTCGGAGCCGGTGACTTACTGCTCGATATCGGCGGCCGGGAAGGCCAGCACGGCCTGGTAATGGCGGAGCGGTTCGGCTGCCGGGTCGTCTCTGTCGATCCGGTGATCGAGAACATCGAACGCGGCCGGGAGATCGTGGGTGACCACGAGTACGGTCATATGGTCGAGCTTCGGCAGGGTTCGATTGAGCAGATCCCGGCCGAGGACGACGCTTTCCGGCTGATCTTCTCCCGCGACATGATGGGTCACATCGCTGATGTGGAAGTGGCGCTGGTCGAGTGTGGCCGGGTGCTCTCCGATGACGGCCACATGGTCATTCACGAGGTGTTCGGCACGGAGATGCTGGAGCCGGCTGAGGCGCGCCGGCTGTGCGCGGATTCCGCGACGGTGCCGGAGCGGATGTCGGTCGCAGCTTTCGAGGCGGCAGTTGCGACCGCCGGGTTCGAGATCGCGAGCCTCGACGTAATCGGGTCCGAGTGGACCGAGGCTTCGCAGGAGGCAGGCACGACCCCCAACTACCTCCTGCAGGTGGCCCGCTTGCGGCGCGACAGGGATCGGCTTCTCGAGGAACTTGGCGAGGCCCCCTACCGGGTCATGTACGCCAATGCGCTGTGGAGCATCTACCAGCTGATCGGGAAGCTCGAGAGTCGGGTGTACGTGCTCCGATAGCCAGAGCGCTAGGCGATCGGTCGGACCGCCTAACCTGATGCCGGCCCGGCCGGTGCCGGGCGGAGGTAACCCGATGTTGCAGCATCACCAGCCCAAGCACGATCCGGAGCGCCTCTGGATCGACAAGCTCGAGCCGAAGGTGACGGCGTTGCGCGCCACCCTGCTGGAATCGGCGCCCGACGACATCGCCCGCAACAGCGGCGCCGCTCTCGACGGCGAGCGGCTGCGGCTGGCGATGGTATTCGATGACTACGTTGTCGATACGGCCGACTACGTGGTGTCGCGGCCCGACGGCACCGCGGCCAACTCCTTCATGCAAAGCCTGGTCTTGACCTACCTCGACATGGCTAACGACACTCCGCCGGCCGGCCGCTGGGTCACCTTCCGCGACCTGCCCAACGGCTCGTTCTACAACCAAGCGTTTCAGGGTTACGCCCCGGATAGGTTGGCCAAGCGCTGGCAGCTCGATATCGATGGCTTCAGCGCCGCCTGCCGGGCGAGGGGCGGAATCCCGATCGATTACGGCGATGCCGGTTTCGCCTTCAAGGTGCTGCCGCGGCTCGACATTGCGGCGATCTACTGGCTGGGTGACGAGGACTTCGCGTCGAAGGCGTCCATCCTGTTCGACGCCGCAGCCCATCTCTACATGGTGGTAGACGGGCTGGCGATCCTGGGCAACCGGCTCGTCGACAGCATCCTGGCCCAGGGCTAACCGCGTCCCGCACTCGGGCGGGTACTCAGCTCGCCACCTTTGCGACTGTGACGGTTCTGTTACGTCCGTGTGATCGGGCCGCAACAGCGCGCGCAGACGATGTGTGTATCGAACCTCGTAGAAGGAGCAACACGATGCGCAATCACACATCAGCCTTCAAGTTCAGCCGCCCGGCCCTCGCCGTCGGCTTCGCTCTTCTGTTGGGAGCCTGTGGGCAGGCAATCGCAGATTCGCCAGACGGCACCCAGGAGACGACGACGCCTCCCACGACAACGGCCCCGCCGACGACGACCCCCGATCCGGTCGACTCGACCACCACCACTGTGGCGCTCGACGACATACCAGACGTGGTGTTGGTACCGGATCTGTCGGGCTTGACGTTGGCAGAGGCCAGACAGTTGCTGGCCGACACCGGTCTCGAAGTGTTCGCACTGCCGGCCGACGTCGATTCTGCGGCCGTTGTGGCCCAGGAGCCGGCTCCGGAAGCCGCAGTCGAGGAAGGCTCCACCGTCACTGTCGACGTACGGATCGTTCCAACCTGCAACCCGCCCGACCCCATGGCTCCCGGCATCGGTGAAGTGATCATCACCGTGCTGTACGAGTGCGGCGATGACACGATGTTCCCCGGCGCGGGGCTCGGCGTTGCCCGGATCGTTCCCGAGGCAGCCGGAGAGACGATCGATCGTGTCGAGGGGACGCTGCGCTCCCTCCTGGCGGGCCCGACTCATGACGAGCGAGCTGCCGGATTCGGTTCGTTCTTCGGCGCGGCAACTGCTGATGCGCTGAACAGCGTGACGCTCGCCGACGGGCACGTCGTGGCCGACTTCAACGACGCCATCATCGTCAACAACGCGGGCACCTCCACCGGCTCGGTCTTCTTCAATGCCGAGCTGCGGCGGAACGTGTTCCAGCTTGCCGACGTAGACAGTGTCGAGTTTCGCGTCAACGGCGACTGTGAGGCCTGGTCGAGCCTGTTCGAATCGGACGGCTGCTGGGTGATCTCCCGCGCCGACTGGGAGCAGGAACTCGCCGACTGGGACGAACTGCGCAACCAGTAGACCATTCCGACCCCCGGCATCCTGCGCCCACCGGAAGCGGTGGGCGCAGGTGCATCTGTTTCCAGCGAGCGCCGATCGGGTCAGTCGAAGGACTGCTCGCAGGTCGCCTCCCAGCCGGCGCCATCCTGAGTCTCCAGGAAGGCGGTGGGGTCTTCCATGAGCGTGTGAGCATCCCGCTGGATCGACTCGAGGTCATAGAGCTGGTAGCCGGCGTGCCCCGAGGCGCCGTAGTTGTATCGGGTGATCCGCAAGCTGGCAAGGCGTTCGATGTCAAGGCGTGCCAGAAGCTCCACGAAATCACCGAGTGCTTCGATCGGTATGTCCGTGTCAACGTGTTCGGCGATGGCGGCGGCGAGTTCCCGGTGTCCGGCGATGAGGTCGGAGATCTCCGTCTGCGCGACCAGGGCGCCGAGGAGGCACCGCTGGCGATGCATCCGGGCGAAGTCGCCGGAGTGGCGCCGGATCCGTCCGTAGGCGAGAGCCTGGTGACCGTCGAGGTGCTGCTCGCCCTCCTCGAACACGATGTACTCGGTTCCACCGTTCTCGTGGGGATAGGTCTCGTCGACCAGCCGTTTGGGTACGTTGATGGTGACACCGCCGACCGCATCGATCATGGCGGCGAACCCGGCCAGATCGACCTTGGCGTAGTAGTGGATGTCGACCCCGAAGATCAGGCCCAGAGATGCCTTGAGGGCGTTGATCGGGGGCTCCTGCGGGCCCGGGAATGCGTCCGGGTACCACTCCCCATTTGCCCACAAGTGGGTGATGATGTCGGGGAAGCAGTTGCAGTCCCAGATACCCATGCTGTCGGGCAGTGGAGCTTCAGTGAGGTTGCGCGGGACGGCGAACATCGCGGCATCACCCGTTTCCGGCTCGATGCTCACCACGATGATCGTGTCGGTGCGGGTGCCGGTGCGCCCGACGCCGGCGTCGCTTCCCAACAGCATGATGTTGACCCGATCGAGTCCGTCCCACACCCGGGGCGGCAAGGTGGTGGTAGTCGTAGTTGTCGTGGTGGAGGTGGTCGAAGAGGTGGTGGTGGAGGAAGAGGTGCTTGGCGTGGCCGTGACGGTGACCGATGGCAGCGGCGTCACGGCCTCGGGGCCGGCCGTCGCAGCCGAATCCGCGGCACCGGCGCAGGCCGATGCGAGCATTGAGAACGCGGCGAGCCCAACGGCTCCCGACCACAGTGCGGTGCGTTGTTTCGACATCTCACCCCCGAGTGCGACCCTACCGCGCCAAGCCCTCCCGATGCGCCAGCCAAATGGGTCGACATGCTGTCGGCACCGGTTCCCGCGATGATCCGTTCTCGTTATCGGTCAATCGGGCATCTCCGACGGCCGACAAACACAAAGACGCGCCCACTCGGCGTTGCCGAGTACTCAGGAGGTTCTGGAACGATGACACTGCGGAAGGCAGGCCGCCTGCTCATCTTCGCCGGCGTGCTGGTTTGGGCGATATATGCGGTGGTGTGGCTGGCCGGCGGCGAGCCCGAGGTGCGGCAGTATCTGCCCTTCCACCTTTCCGGCGTGATTCCCGGGGCCATTCTGTCCCGATGGCCGTGGCGGACCGTCCCCGAGGAGTAGCCACGCAGCGGCCGCGCGAAACCAGCGAAATTGTCGCGAGTGGCTGCGGTGACTGCGCTTGCCTTGGTTGACCTTCAGGGGCGGCTGACCTCGTTGGCGTCGAACAGATTCTCGTGAACGCTGGGACTATCCACCTTTATCGCCTTCCCGCCGTACCTGAGCGTGACCGAGATCGTGTTTCCGGCGACTACGTTGCCGCTCCCTCGACGGAGATGTATTCCCGTTGTGGCGCCCGACACGGTGTTGTTTTCCAGCGTGTTGTCATTCGAGAGATCGACGCTCATTCCGGAACGCCCGCCGATAGTCGTGTTGTCTTCCAAGACGTTGGCGTGCGATGCCTCGAGATAGATACCCTCGTAGTTGAGCTTCGCGATGTTGCCGGTGAATCGGTTCCTCCTCGAGCCCGAGATCCGGTACCCGATCCTGTTGCCGGTCGCGGTGTTGTCCACGATCGTGCTCTCGGTGGCCCCCAATAGCAAAATCCCGTCATCGAAGCCGGTCACCACGCAGTTCTTGACGGTCACGTTGTGCGCTCGAATCCTGATACCGGCCCCGGTGAGGCCGGTCACTTCGTGACCCTCACAATCGAGAGTCGTGTTGTCCGCATTGATTGTTATGTTCCCGGAGATGTCTCGCGATAGCGTTGTGTCTTCGGTTACAACAAGGGTCTCCAGTGCGTCTTGGAGCTCCTTGTAGTCAGTTTCCCAGTCGATCAGCGCGCAGCCGCCGTCGAATGCGGAGTTCGTCTCCTGACACAAATCGCCCCAGCCGGAAAGGGCCACGGCGATAGACGCGGCGGCGCCGATCACCAGAAGGAACATGGCGATGGTGACCGACGTCTGGATCAGCGGCCAGCGAGTTGCCGACCTGGCAGCGGCGGGCTCGGTGTTCACGGCTGCAGCACGGGGATGTGTTCGTATGTGCAGATAGTCCGGTCGCCCCTGATACGGGCGTACAACAGCTCTCCACCTTGGACACTGCGGGCCGAGCTTGGACAATCTGGAGCCGGTGGCTCGACGCCGGCCATGGCGATTACTCCTGCCGCCAGGACCATCACGAATAGCCGGGGCAGCAGCCAAGTGGACTTCACATTGCGATCGGCCACGTCGCGTTTCTTGAGTGCGTAGCTTCCGAAAATGGCCGCAAGCCCGACAAAGACGCCGCTCAGCTGAAGCGGTCCGAAGGAGCCGTTGCGTGCTCCCAGCCTGAGTAGCTCGGCGGCCAGCGATAGCACAACGAGTGCCGTGCCCGCCGCCACCATGATGGCCGCCGACCGATCAGCGACCTTGGCGTAACTGATGCGATCAGCGATCGCTGCTATCGCCTCGCCGCTTCCCTTCTCCACTCCATTCCTTCGGCTACGCCGCCTGTCTGGTTGAGACACCTGACGATGTCCTTCGCTAGACCGACTGCATCCCGCCGTGACTGGCGGGGCATTCTGTCCCATGGAAGAGACCCGCCGTCGCAGACGAATAGCCGGCCATCTCGCGAGATCGACGCCATTGGCGGTCGAATCGGGACCTCGGACTCTGGCGCAGGCACCAGGGATGCGAGACAGTGCAATCAGGCGCGCCCGGCTCTTTCGAAAGAAGTCTGCATGAACGAGGCTCGAAACCATCGCATCGTCGTCACCCAACGTGGCGGGCCCGCCGTCCTTCAACTAGTGGAGGAGAATCTCCCCGAACCCGCCTCCGGAGAAGTGCGAGTGAAGGTGATCGCTGCCGGGGTGTCTGCGTACGACGTGATGCTGCGTTCCCGCAGGTTCCCCAAGTTCCCGCGCCCGCCGTTCACCCCCGGCGAGGACATCGTTGGCGTGGTCGACAAGCTGGGATATGGGGTAGCGGGCGTCGCCGAAGGTGATCTCGTCGCCGGATGGACCATGGGTAGGGGCGGCGGCTACACGGAGTACATCTGTATGTCGGCGCCCGAGGTGGTGCCGGTCCCGCAGGGGGTGGATCCTGCAGAGGCGGTCGCCATTGTCGTCAACTACCTCACTGCCCACATGGCGCTACACGGAGCCGCCGGCGTCCGCAGCGGCGAACGCATCCTGGTCCACGGTGCCGCTGGAGGTGTCGGCAGCGCACTCGTCCAGCTCGGCAAACTGGCGGGGTTGGAGGTGTACGGCACCGCGTCGCAGCCAAAGCACGAGGTCGTGGTCGAGCTGGGCGCCACTCCCATCGACTACCGCAATGAGGACTTCGTGAAGCGTATTCGCAGCCTCACCGGTGATGGCGTGGACGTCGTGTTCGATCCCGTCGCGGGCGGAAGGCAATTGTGGCGCTCGTATCGAGCATTGCGCAAGGGCGGCAGGCTCGTGATGGTCGGCATGGTCTCCTCCGAGGAGAATGGGATAAGAGCCATTCCTTTCAGCCTGTTGACCATCGGACTGCTCAAACTGCTCCCGGACGGCAAACGACTGCCGCTGACCGGCGGCATGGAGGAGCTGCCGAAAGACAACGCCCGATACCGGGAAACCCTCGCTGAGTTCCTCGACTGGCTGGCGGCGGGCAAGATCAAGCCGGTGATGGCAGCCGAGGTGCCGCTAGCCGAGGCCGCCCGCGCCCACGAGCTGCTCGAGAGGGGCACTCGCAGCGGCAAGGTCGTCCTCGTCACAGGCGACTAGCCGAACCCGTGGTCCTTCGCACGATTCGACAAGGGGGGCATGAACACGTACATCCTCGCCGGGAAGCGGGTCGACGCCGTCGAGAAAACCTATTGCCAAAGTGCCGAATCGGGGAGACGATGGTGAGGCCGGCAGCAATGCCGGAGCGCCAAGGGGGGCGCAATGGTGCAGCGAAAACACGCAGTAGCCATCGTTGTTGTTCTACTTGCCACCGCCTGTTCCGGCGCCGGCACCGGCCCTTCGCGGGAATTGATCCTGAGAAGGCCCCTGACTGCGAACAGCGTGGTGCCTTCGCCGACCACGACCGCCCTCCCGGCGTCCCTCCAATCGGCCATTGAAGATACTGCTACCTCGGGATCGACGCTTCCGCTCATAGTGGCGGGGATCGATGGAGTCTTCGAGGTTTACGTCTTGGGAGGCAGGCGACTGCTCATGGGGGCCACCGTCGAGTTCGCCATCGATGATGCCCGGGGTGGTCTCCTATTCCAGATCCATCGGGGGCGCCCGAACGCCGACCATGATGTCGGCCATGATTCGACTATCTGGTGGCTCCCTGCGGGAGAATCGAATCCACAGTTGATGATTCAGTCAACCGTCGAGGCCGGTGGCGAACTGTCGCTGCATGACGCGTACGACTCTGACGGTCTTCACGTCATCTACAGCCGCCACGAAGACTCGGTTCCCTCTTCAGATGGTGCGGCCGACCACATCCATTGGCTTCGTTCCTTTGACGTGGATCGTGGAGAATCCCTTGACTTGGTCACCGAGGAGGGCTCGGACATAGGCCTCGACAATGTGTCATGCGACGGGGGTGTTATCGCTTTTACTCGACACGACGCGGAGGTGACCGAGTGTCGGTTCATCGATTTCTCGGGCAGTGATGTCACGATTCCGGCGGCGGCCGGGCCCACGTGCGGCGCCGATTGCAGCCGCGTCTGCAGGTTGGGCTGGAACGGCTCTCTGCTGATGCTCCTCGAGGACCGTCACCTACCGACGGACACAGACCCTGCGGACTTGGAACATCTCGACTTCGTCGAAACCGCGACGGCAACCCTTCTGGACAGCCTTGTTTTGCCGACGGCTGGAGAACGCGTAGCGGCCGTGGAGCTCCGTGGCCCCTGGCTCGTGGTAAGCACCGGTCTTGACAAAAAGGCTCTGGTGTTCGACCTGAGAATGCTGTGGGCCGGACCTTTTGAGCTTCCGGTGCGCGGCGTAGCCCGCTTCGCCCGCGCGCCACTCGAGATCAAGAAGCCCATCGAGTTCTGAGTAGCCTTGGGTCATGATCGATCTGCTCGTTACGGCCGGCACCATCATCACCGTGGACGGGGAGCGCCGGGTTATCGCAGACGGCGCGGTGGCAGTCGACGCCGGGCGCATTGTTGCCGTCGGCTCCGCAGCCGGCGTGATGGCGGCCTATCCGGCGCGCCAACACGTTGATATGCCGGATGGCGTTGCCATGCCGGGGCTCGTCGATGCCCATGGCCACGCCGGGCACTCTCTCATTCGGACCATGGCGGACGACCTCGATGGCTGGATGAGCGCGTGCGCCCGCGTCTACAAGCACGGAGCCACGCCCGAGTTCTGGGGAGCGGAAGCCCAGCTCGCCGCCGTCGAGAAGCTCATGGCAGGGACGACGACCTCGCTTTCGATGCTGGGCGGTTCGGGTGACACGATTCGCTCCGATGCGCCCGAACACGGTACGGCGCACCTCGAGGGGTATGCCGAAGTGGGGGTGCGGGCCGTCATGGTGGTAGGGCCGGGAGCGCCGCCGTTTCCGAAGCTGACGACACTTCACGCTCGGGGAACTACCCGGGAGGTTGCGAGCTCGTATGCCGACCAGATGGCGACTGTGAATGCGCTCGTGAGCGACTGGAAGACCCACAACATGGTGGCGGTTGCCCTGACCTATCCGACGTTGAGCATGGAGGCCATCGGAGCGACTCCCGATCCCGCGCTGGTCGCGGGTGCTGGCGGTGTACGTTCGTTGTCTGAAGAGGCCGGCCTTCTCATCGTCCAGGATGGGCATCGCGCCGACACGGTCGAAGCCAGTTCCCGGCTCGGATTGCTTGGCTCCCGGTCGTTGTTGTCACACTCGATCGACCTCGATGAGAGCCATATCGAGCTGATTGCCCGTGCCGGGGCCTCAGTAGCCCACAATCCGTCGGCGATCTACTCGCAGTTCGGGCGGTGCCCGGTACCGGAATTGCTCGATGCCGGCGTCACGGTCGGTCTCGGCTCCGACGCCACCGCCCCCGATCGTTCGGCAGACATGTTCCGCCACATGTACCAACTGACTCGATATCACCGGGCCGATCGGCGCGATCCCGCACTGTTCCCGCCGGGGACGACCCTGGAAATGGCGACGATTGGCTCGGCGACCGCCCTGGGAATGGGGGAGGACGTTGGGTCGATCGAGGTCGGCAAGGCCGCCGACGTGATCCTGCTCGATGTCGCCAAGCCGCATCTGACCCCATTCACCCACCCGGTGCACCAGATCGTCTACTTCGCCACCGGCGCCGACGTCGACACTGTGATCGTCGGTGGCCAGGTCCTCATGCAAGATCGCTTGGTGAAGAGCGTCGACGTGGGGTCGGTGCTCGAAGCGGGCCGCGACGAGCAGGCCAGGGCGTTCGCCAGGGTCGGCCTCGAGCCGCCGGCCACCCGCGACGGCTTCTGGGGCTCGGCCCGCTATCCCGACGGCGCCGGCTCGGTGCTGTAGCGCGTTCGTTGTGCTTAAAACCGGGCTATAGCCCGGTTTTAACCACAACGAACGCGTCGAAGAGGTCCCCTCAGAGGCGTCGTTCCACTTCGGCGAGGATTTCCATCTCGCGGGTGATGGCTTTTTCCTGCAGGTTCCGGCCGCGGTGGACGTAGTCGGCAGCCTGGGATTCGTCGCGGAGGGTTGCGGCGTTGATCCTCACGTTGAGGTTGGCGCCCATCACGGCTGAGCGGGCGCACAGGGCGCCGACGCCGGCATCGGACGCTGAGGCTGGAATGCCCATCTCGGCCATGGCGGCGATCACCTCCATAGAGGCCAGACTGACCTCCATCACGCGCAGTGGGATCTCGATGGCCTCTCGAGTTGCCGCCTGGATCGCATCGGCCCGTTCGGCCTTTTCCGCGTCTGTGCCCTGCGGCATTCCGAAGGCCGCCATGATTCCGTTGAAGGCGTCGGTATCGGCGTCGATCAGAGAGACAAGCTCGTCGTGACAGGCCTTTCCCCTTTCGGCCCAGATCGAGAACTCCTCCCAGCGCTCGTCCCAGCCGCGTTTGTGAGATGAGAGGTTGGCCACCATGGTCGCGAGAGCCGCCCCGAGGGCTCCCAGAGCCGCCGACACCGACCCGCCACCCGGCGCCGCCGACTCCGATGCGGTCTCCTCGACGAAGCGTTTCACAGAGAGGTCGACCAGGCGGCCTGTGCGATCTTCGATGGCGTACTCGATGATCTTCTCGCGCGGATCGAACGGCGCCAGCTCGTCGAGGCCCAGCGACTTCACGGCGATCTTGATCAGCTCTGAGTCGGCCACCCCGGTGGATCGCTGCTGCTTGCGCAGGTAATGCCGTCCGGCCTCGAGCATGGCATCGAGGGGGATGAGCCCCACCAGCTCGGAGCCGGTGACATAGACGCCTCTGGCGTCGGCGCGCGCCCGAACTTCGTCGAAGGCGGTGTGCACCGGCGTGACGCCGATGTCGGTGAGGTTCATCGAGATTTGGGCAACGCCGTACTCGTCGATGTACCAGCCGATCGCTTTGACACGCTTCAGCGATCCCGGAATCCACACCTCCTCACCGCTCTCGACGAGCATGATCTCGCCCGTCAGTGGATGGCCCGAGCGCTTCACCCGGCCCCGCTCGCGCACGTCGAATGCGATTGCGTTGGCCCGTCGCGTCGAGGTCGTGTTGAGGTTGACGTTGTAGGCGATGAGAAAGCCGCGCGCTCCGACCGCGGTAGCGCCTGAACGGGGATTGAAGGTTGCCGGGCCAAAATCCGGCTGCCACGCCGGGTCCTGCAGTCGCGCCGGCAGACCTTCGTATTCGCCCTCCCGCACGTCGGCAAGATTGCGCCGCTCGGGAACTCGCGCCGCGTTCTCGTAGCAGTAGATCGTCAGGCCCACTTCCTCCGCGAGGCGCCGAGCCAGCTGATGGGCGTACGCGACGGCTTCGTCCATGGTGACACCGGATACGGGGACCAGCGGGCACACATCCGTCGCCCCGAAGCGGGGGTGCTCGCCGCTGTGTTGGCTCATGTCGATGAGCTCGGTCGCCTTCGCAATCGCTCGCACGGCAGCTTCGATGACGTCTTCCGGCGGCCCGACGAAGGTGACGACGGTTCGATTCGTCGCCCGGCCGGGATCAACGTCGAGCAGCTTGACGCCTTCAACCGTCTCGATCTGACTCGTGATGGCGGCGATCACTGCCTCGTCGCGGCCTTCACTGAAGTTGGGGACGCACTCGATCAGCCTCTGCATCGGTGTCCTTTCGTGTCCCCGGCACAATAGGGAACAGAGGCGCACCGGAAGTCGCGAACCGACGAGCGCAGCTCCCTCAAACGTATGGTTAGGCTCCGCTCCGAGCGAGAGGGGATTGCACTTGCACGATGACGGTTATTTCGATGACCGGGTCGCCGCCCGTTACGACGAATCGGTTGCCGACATGTTCGCCCCGGAGTCCGTCGACCCCGTCGTCGACTTCCTCGCCGAGCTTGCCGGAGAGGGGCGGGCTCTCGAACTCGGAATCGGAACGGGCCGGATTGCGCTGCCGTTGCGGCGGCGCGGCGTACCAGTGCACGGGATCGACATGTCTCAGGCGATGGTCGGGAGGCTTCGGGCCAAGCCCGGAGCCGATGACATCGACGTCGCCATCGGCGACTTCGCAACGACCACCGTGGAGGGGACGTTCACCGTCGCCTACCTGGTGTTCAACACGATCAGCAACCTAACAACGCAGGCCGCGCAGGTGGCCTGCTTTCGCAACGTTGCCGACCACCTCGATCCAGGAGGTTGTTTCGTGATCGAAGTCGGCATTCCCGATCTGCAGCGCCTCCCACCGGGCGAAACGTTCGTCCCGTTCCGTGTCGGTGACGACCGCTGGGGCATCGACGAGTACGACGTGGCCACCCAGGCCATGACCTCCCACCATCTGATTATTCACGACGGCGAAGTCGAACGCTTCTCGGTTCCGTTTCGCTACACATGGCCCGCGGAACTCGACTTGATGGCCGAGCTGGCCGGCATGTCCTTGCGCGACCGGTGGGGTGACTGGTCGCGGGAGACATTCACGAGCGACAGCCGCAAACACGTGTCAGTGTGGGAGAAGCCCACCTAGCCCATCGCAGCGGCTCGGTGCGTGGGACCGCTACGCCACCACCTTCTTGTCGCAGTTGAGGCAGCGATAGTTGCCCTTGCGCGTTGGGCGGAACAGCTCGGATTCGCAACGGACGCATTCGTGGAAGTCGTTGTTGGTGCCACAGACGATGCACTTCAGATTCCCCTTCCCGGTGACGCGCCAGGCGGAGGTGACGATGTCATCCTCCAGCCAGCATTCGTCGCAGACGGGGACGCCCTGAGACAGCTGGAGAAGGCTGATGAAATCGGGGTCGAACTGCACGTCAATGGGCAGGAGCATGTGGTCGTAGACCTCGGTCTCGACGATCTGCCAGGCCACCAGCAGCGGATCGCCGTCTTCATCGACGAGTTCGTCGTGGAACACCAGAATCCCGACCGAGATCTCCCCGGCCGGCAGTGCAACGACGAACCTGTCGGTCAACACGCATGGCATCACGTCGACGACCGGCTCGCCGGAGGGGTCGGGTGTTGCGACGACGAGGAGGCTCGGGCTGCCGCCGTCGATGTATTCGGTCAGCTCGGGGGTGCTCGTCTCGAATTCGATCTCGACCTGCACCAGCGGCGTGTAGTAGAGGTCCGGCTGGAGAGCGCCTGAGTACAGCGACGGGCCACCGGAGGGCGACAGGTGCATCGACTGGTCATAGCGGCCGCCGCCCAGCCAACTGGTGAACGCATCGATCATGTTTCCCCCGGCCTTGATGCCAAGGGCAACTGCGATCGTCGTGAGGGGTTCCATCAGCGCGTGCCAATCTCCCGGTGACTCGATCTCAACTATATCGAACAGGCCTGGCGACCTGACGGGCGATCTGCCCCCTCCCAGCGGAGCGGCCAACGGCCACCACTAAGCTCAGATTCTTCGCAACGCCGCCTTCCACAGAAGGGTCCCCACCTCGCATGATGACTCCACCGCAGGCCCAGGAGATGCTCAATTCCATGCCGTTTCGTTGTATCGGTCCGCCCCGCGGCGGCCGGGTTGTGGCCGTTGCCGGCGACCCCAACAACCAGGCGGTCTTCTACTTCGGCGCGGTGGCCGGGGGGATCTACAAGACGGACGACGCCGGCACCACCTGGGTCAACATCAGCGACGGTTTCCTCGAAACTTCGGCGGTCGGCGCACTGGCCGTATCCGACTCCGACCCCAATGTCATCTATGCCGGGATGGGGGAGAGCACCATCCGCATCGACGTGTCCCACGGCGATGGCGTCTACCGATCGGGTGATGGCGGACAAACGTGGACCCATTGCGGGCTCGAGGACACCCGCTACATCGGCGAGATCCGCATCCATCCCAAGGATCCGGATCACGTCTTCGTGGCGGCACTGGGCCACGCGTTCGGTCCCAACGAAGAGCGCGGCGTATACCGCACTCGCAACGGGGGCAAGACCTGGGACAAGGTCCTCTACAAGAGCGACAAGGCGGGAGCGATCGACATCACGTTCGACCCGCGCAACCCCGATGTGGTGTACGCCACGATGTGGGAAGCCCACCGCAACTTCCACGAGCTGAGCAGCGGCGGCGACGACAGCGGCATCTGGAAGTCGACCGACGGCGGCGACACCTGGACCGATACTTCGGCGACACCTGGCAGTTGCTGTCCGAGAGCCAGGATCTCCGCTACCGACCCTGGTACTACATGCACGTGTTCGCCGACCCCCAAGATGCCGACACGGTCTACGTCAACAACCTGAACATGTGGCGCTCCAGTGACGGTGGCAAGACGTTCAGCCGAATCGCGACCCCGCACGGCGACAACCACGACCTGTGGATCGACCCCAACAACAACCAGCGCATGGTGCAGGGCAACGACGGTGGCGCCAACGTCTCGTTCAACGCGGGCGAGTCGTGGAGCACCATCTACAACCAGCTCACGGCCCAGTTCTATACGGTGACGACCGACACCCGCGAACCGTTCTATTACGTGTACGGGACGCAACAGGACAATTCGAGCATCGCGGTGCCGAGCAGCACCAACGATGAAGCCATTGTCTGGAACGACTGCTATCCGGCGGGCACGGGCGAAAGCGGCTACATGGCGGTCCATCCGGAGAACCCGAACATCGTCTATGTCGGTGCGGTCGGCAGCTCTCCGGGCGGTGGCGGCGCATTGCAGCGCTACGACCACAGCACCGGGCAGATCCAGCTCGTCAATGTCTGGCCGGAGCTTCACGGCGGCATTGGCCCCGGGGACCTCACCTACCGTTTCCCGTGGACGTTCCCGATCCTCTTCTCTCCGCATGATCCCAACATCCTGTACACCGCAGGCAACGTTGTGTTCCGCACAACTGACGAGGGCCAGAGTTGGGAGGCGATCAGCCCGGACCTCACCCGTAACGACCCGGCAAAGCTGGGCGTGTCGGGAGGCCCGATCACCAACGACACGAGTGGAGCCGAGCACTACTGCACCGTGTATACGCTGCGGGAGTCCCAGCATGAGCCTGGCGTCTTCTGGGCCGGCTCAGACGATGGACTGGTGCACGTGTCGCGCGACAACGGAGCAACCTGGGACAACGTCACACCGCCCGACCTTCCCGAGTGGAGCTACATCCGCACGGTCGAGCCGTCGCCGCACGACCCGGCCACGGTCTACCTGGCAGCGACTCGCTACAAGCTGGATGACAACACGCCCTACCTCTACAAGACCACGGACTACGGCCAGACCTGGCATTCGATCGTCGGCAGCGGCGAGAAGGCGATGCCCGCCGAAGAGTTCGTCCGGGTGATTCGGACCGACCCGGTGCGAGCGGGCTTGCTATACGTTGGGACGGAGACCGGGATCTTCGTGTCGATGGATGACGGTGCTAGCTGGGAGCGATGGAAATCGAACCTCCCGGTCACCCCGATCTATGACCTCACCGTGAAGGGAACTGATCTGGTGGTGGCGACCCACGGACGATCGTTCTGGGTCCTCGATGACCTGTCCCCGCTTCGCCAGCTCGACGATCCAATCGCCAAAGGCGATGCCCGGCTCTTCAAGCCGCGCCAGGCTTGGCGGGTTGTGCCTGGGATCTTTGCCGGCATTCTCACCGGGACCGAGGGCAAGGACTACATGATCGGGCTCGGCAAAGCGGCCAACTACATCGCCGACCGGACCGAGACGGGACATATTGCCTACAAAGTCCTTGATGCCGGCGAAAGCGCCCCGCTCGGAATCACAGTGAGCTACTACCTCGGCGAGGAGATCGCGTCCGCGGACGGATCGTCCGTTGCGCTCGCCTTCCTCGACTCGGATGGCGAGATCGTGCGCGAATTCCACACGAAGCCGGCCGGCTACGACAAGCTCGAGGACGACGAGAAGGCTTTCGCTCCGGGACCGTGGATCACGACCAAGGCCGGGGCCAACCGCTTCCTGTTTGATCTCCGCTACGAGCCGGCCACGAGGGTCCTCGGCAACAAGCTGGCATGGGAGGCCAACCAGGGCCCGCTGGTGGTGCCCGGCAGGTATCAGGCACGGCTGACGCTGACCGATGCGGATGGTGCGACGACCGTGAAGGCCGAGAGCTTCGAGGTGGTCAACGATCCCCGGGCCGGCGTGTCCCAGGACGACCTCCAAGCGCAGCTCGATCTCCTGCTGGCGATTCGGGACAAGATCTCCGAAGCCCACGAGGGTGTCACCAGCATCCGAGCGATGCGCGATCAGGTGGCGCACTGGCAGAAGAAGCTGGCCGACCAGGGCGACGCCCATAGTGAAGTGGTCGCGGCAGCCGAGGCTCTCACTGAGAAGCTTCACGCCATCGAGGATGAGCTGATTGTGCCGGGGCGCCACAAGGACACGTTTGGTCTCAACGAGCGTTCCCGGCTCAACGAGAAGCTGTCCTCGCTGATCAGCATCGTCGCCAGCGCCGATTCCAGGCCGACCAAGCAGGCCGGTGAGCTCACCGCGGTCTATTCGCAGGAGATCGACGAGCAGCTCAGCCGGTTGCAGGCCGTGATGGCTACCGATGTCGTGGAGTTCAAC
This sequence comes from uncultured Acidimicrobiaceae bacterium, assembly GCA_947258375.1. Classification (GTDB taxonomy): domain Bacteria; phylum Actinomycetota; class Acidimicrobiia; order Spongiisociales; family UBA5794; genus JAHEJX01. Next base: position 69,665 of record CAMYIJ010000020.1, on the reverse strand, counting down.
GCGGCCGTGGCCGCGACCAACGTGCCGCCGGTCCAGTAGAGCGAAGCGGAGGGGCGAAGCGCGGTGGACCCCCTTATCGCAGTGCTCACGCTGGTCGCGGTCGCCGCGGCGTTCGCCGTTTCCGCCTCGGCGGGGCTCGGCGGCTCGCTGATCCTCGTTCCCACTCTGGCGTTGGTGCTCGGCACCAAAGAGGGTGTGGCGCTGGCGGCGTTGCTGCTTGCCGGCAACAACGTGGTCAAGGTCATCGCTTACGGCCGGACCCTCCCTCTTCAGAAGGCGGCGGTTGTGGTCGGTCTCGTGGCATTGGGGGCGGCGATTGGCGCCCGGTTGCTCGTGTCGTCCCCGGAGGACCTGGTCACTGTTGCCGTGATAGTCAGCTTCGTGCTCGCCTTGATCGCCGAGCGTTTCGATCTGTCGCGATTGCGCTCGGTCGGGGGGCCACTGCTGGCCTTTGGGGCCGGAGCGACTTCGGGGTTCTCCGGGACGTCCGGCCCGCTCAAGGGCATGGCGATTCGGCAGCTCGACCTGGACCGTGCCCACTTCGTCGGGGCCGCCTCCCTCGCCTCGCTGGCGGGCGATGCCACCAAGGCCGCCGTCTTCGCTGAGGCGCAGCTGCTGGATGGATCAGCCCCGCTACTGGCCGTCCTTGCCATACCGCTGATGGTTGTCGCCACCTTCACCGGGCGGAAGATCAATCAGGCGATGGGCGAACGGGGCTATTCGGTGCTGTTCTGGGCGGTGATGGGCGGCTACACGCTGCGTCTGCTGCTCACCTAGGAGTCGGCCGATGGTGGAGGCCACTGGTAGACGGTCGCCGGGTCCTCCGGGAACCACCTGCAGCCGAGGACGGCTTCGACAACCTCGGCCATCTCGGTGGGTATCCAGGGAGTGTCGGCGAAGACTCCTCTGTCGGCCGTGGCGTCAAGCCGGGCCTGGAAGTCATTGCACACCTGCTTGCCCTCGGCGAGTGAGGCACGGTAGGCGGCCATCTCCGGGCTGGCGGAGAGCTGCGTCCAATCGGCATCCGTGTCCTCCGTGGTGCCCGCCCGCGCTGCCAGAGCCTGCTCGACCGACATGAATTGAGTCTGCCAATCGAAGATGAGGTCATGGAGCTCAGCCACCTGCGCCGGTGGCACGATGCCATCCGTGGCTTCTTCGATCTCCTTCCGGATCTCGACGGCAGCCTCGAGTGATGCCTGCAGGTGCTGCGGCGTGAAGTCTGTGATGTCCGCCGAGGCGGCAGCCAGGGCATCGGCACGTTGACTCGCCCGCGCCTCCATGGCGTTGAGGTAGTCGACGTATTCGGTCAGCGACATCTCGTCAGTTCCGCAGCCGCCGATAAGCAACGCCAGGACCATCAGTGCTGCTAGTCGTTTCATTGCCGTCGTGCGCATTCCGCCGCCACCCTCGTGTGCCGGCGAGTCTACGAGGTGAGGCGTGAAGGGGAGACGATCCTCCCTATGATCCGGCGATGCGACTCACGCTCCTCGGGACGGGCGGCCCCCGACCGGACCCTGACCGGCAAGGGCCGGCGACCCTGGTCGAGGCCGGCGGGCTTCGCCTGCTATTCGACGCCGGACGCGGCGTTGCGACCCAGCTCGCCAAGGTCGCCGTGGCGCCTGAGCAACTCGACGCAGTGTTCATCACGCACAACCACTATGACCACATCGGCGGGCTCGGCGACTTGCTGATGGCGGCTTGGAATAACGGGCGCGAGCGCACGCTGCCCGTGTACGGGCCGCGGGGAACCGGCGCCATCGTCGCCGCGCTGTTCGGCCCCGTGTACGGGTCCGACATCCGGTTCCGGATTCGTGAGGCAGAGGTGAATGGCGCGCCGATCGCCCACGTGACCGAGATGGTGCAAGTCATCGACATCGAGGATGGGGTTGTCGAGCCGGGCGCCGCGGTTCAGGTCTCCGTCGGGAGAGTGGAACACGGAGAGAGCGGCATCGGGCTGATGGACGACGAATGGACCGCGATCGGCTACCGGATCGAAAGCGGTGGGGGAGCGGTGACTATCACCGGCGATGCCGTCGCCGGAAGAGAATTGGCCCGCCTGGCTCGCTGCGCGGACGTTCTTGTCATCAACTGCTATCTCGCCGGCGACGAGATCGACTCTGATGAGACCCGGTTTCTCAGCGAAAGTGTGCTCGCCGGCGGGCCCCAGGTTGCCCGCATCGCCGCCGATGCCGCATGCCGGAAAGTCGTGCTCACGCACCTCCGGCGGAAGTCGCCGGAGCTTCTCGACAGCCTCGCCACGGAGATCCAGCAGATCTACGAGGGCGAGGTAGTTGTCGGGCGGGACCTTCTCCAGCTGGAGGTGTGAGGACACGAAGCCCTGTTCGTCAAGCCACGGTGCCCGCCGGCAGGATCCATTCCATAGGCTGGCCGGTGACTCGCGCGATTAGTTCAAAGTCGTGGTCGTAATGCAGCACGAGCCGGCGACCGGCGCGGCGCCGGCGACGACGGCAAGATGCCCCACTCGCAGTAACGCCCGCGATGGCGCTGTGGCATGGACGGCGAGACCTTCCACCAGTAACGCGATCCCGAGCGCGGCGGCTGCGGCCGCGTATGCTCGGCCGGCAAGCGTGCCGCTGCCCACGGCGAACCCGCTAGCCGGCCTCGGAGCAGATCGGGAACTCGACGCGGGTGAGGAGTTCCTCGGGCGGGACGGTTTGCGGGTCGTTGAGGTAGATCTCACGCGGCGGCCCGGCCATCTCGTGGCCGTGGTCGGATATCCACCCCGTAATCGTGTGGTACGCCCGCGCGATCTCCTGGTAGGGCCCGCGATGGAGGGCAGTCGCCACCGTGGCGGCTTCCAGTTCCCGCCCGTACACGTTGGAGTCGCCTGAGATGGCGCCGGCGACCGGCACGCAGATCTCGATGTCGCCGTCGGTCTCCTCGTCGATCACGTCGTGATAGACGATCAGCGGGGGACCCGCCGGCGTGACTCCCTCCCGGCCCATCGCTTGCATCAGCGATCCGAACCCGGCTCCGATGTCGTTGCCAATGGTGCGCAGGTTCGTGTGGACCTTTGTAGCGGCCACCAGTTGGGCGGTTTCTTCGATGATCTCGACTTCGTAGGGCATGATCCCCTCCTCGCGTTGGATGAGTGATTCGAGGTAGGCGAGTGTGCGTTCCTGAGCTGCCAGCCTCTCGGCCAGCCGCTCGCGATGGGCGACAAGCTGCTTGTGGACCAGCTCGGGGTCGTCGGTCGCCAGAATCACCTGGATCTCGTCGAGTGGCATTTCGACCGAACGCAGGATCCGCACCGCCTCCGCCCGATTCGCCTGCCCGAGTTCGTAGTACCGGTAGCCGGACGACGGGTCGACGTGGGCGGGACGGAGTAGGCCCATCTCGTCGTACAACCGCAGCGCCTTGACCGACAGCCGCGTCATCTTCGAGAACCGCCCGATGGGAACCAGATTCACTCTGTACCTCCTGTCCTCCCAATAGTCGGGCCTCCCCCTAGGGGAGAGTCAAGCGGATTCATGGACACGGCTGCCCAAAACGTCCATGACCTGTCAACCGACTGCGAATGGGCCCCAGTCTGCCGGGGGTCGGCGACGCTCCCGCACGACATTCCATGTATCCCATTGGTCGGTCACCAGCCCGTCCGCGTCGAATTGCAGGATCGAGGTTCCGGCCAGGGTTGTGTCAGTGCCGTCTTCGCGAAGCGACGCCCACCACGACACTGCGGCCCGGTCACCGTCCACGATCGGAGCGCCCATATGAACCTGCGGGTCATCCTCCTCGCCAAATACACGGCTCACGTAGGCACGCACCCCGTCACGACCTCGATACGGTTGCCGGAAAGCTTCGGTGGAGAGAACCGCGTTGGCCCCGTAGAGCGCCACGATCGCCTCAGCGTCGAGTGCTTCCCATGCGGACTTCCAAGTCGCGCACCAACGCTGCGCCGCGTCGACGGTTGTCATCCGTCCATTGTCGCGTCTGCATCCAAGGCGACCAACTGGGATGGGAACGGGCGAGTGTGCATCCCGTCAGGGCACAGCGGGCAGGCTTCGATCATCGCGGCGTAGGGTGCCCGGGCAACCGCTGCGATGAAGGAGCCGAAATGGATCTAGGCGCATTCTCAGTCAGTCTGTCCGTCGCGGAGATGGCCACGTCCCGAGCGTTCTACGAGAAGCTCGGGTTCGGCATGGTCGCCGGCGACGGTGAGACGTGGACGATCGTGTCCAATGGAGTGACCGTGATCGGCCTCTTCCACGGCATGTTCGAGGGCAACATCTTGACGTTCAATCCCGGGTGGGAGGGCCTCGGCACGGCGGTCGATGAATTCACCGACGTCAGAGAACTCCGTGCCCAACTGGCGGACCTCGGTATCGAACCGATCTCCGATACGACCGCCGAGAGCCCGAGCGGCCCGGCCAGCTTCATGGTCGCCGATCCCGACGGCAATGTGATCCTCATGGATCAGCACGTCTGAGAGGCCGCCGTCTCCCGGCTCCTACCGGCTGATGTCCATCTGGAGGAACTCAGTGATGTTCAGCCAGCCGGGCAGCTCCTTGGTGTCGGCGGCCATCTGCGGCCAGGCGACATCCTTGGTCACCAGCCGCGGAGACTCGAGCTCGATGGTCCTACCGTCGACGGTGAGTTGCGCCGTGCCCGCCGCAAGGATGTTCTTCACCCAGTCCGAGCGTGCGCCATAGTTGACAATGAAGATGTAGCCACCATCGACGGGATGGGCATCGAGCGGCGTGTGGTACGCCTTGCCGGATGATCTGCCGACGTGAGCGAGCACCGGCCTCTTGCCGCGCTTGACCTCCAGTTTGTTGAAGGTCCGCTTGTTGAGTTGAGCAAGCCACTTGGGCAGGGGCATCAGAAACTCCCGGTTGGTCCGTATCCCAAGCTAGCAATCGTGACGACGGGGGAGATGGGCGCCGCCGCGAATTCTCGTCCGCGACCTACTCGCCGAGCGGTGAGTCACATCCCAGGGCGGCGTCGACCACCTCTTTGAGCTCCCCGGGGATCCACGGTGTGTCGCTGAAGACCCCGCGGGCTTCAGTCGCGTCGAGTTTGGCCTGGAGCTCGAGACAGCCCGCAAGGCCTTCCTCCATGACGGCATCGAACTCGCGGAACTCGTCGCTCTGCTCGAATTCGCTCCAAGTCGTGGCCGAGTTGGCCCGCGAGCCCAGCAGCTCCTGGGCCTGGATCATCTGCCCATGCCAATTGACCAGGGCGTCATGCAGCTCGGCGATCTGATCGGGTGCTTTCAGGTTGGCGAATTCGTCCTGGATCTCGATTCTGATTGCCACCTCCTGATCGAGAACCGACCTCATCCCTTCCAGCGTCGGCTCACCTGCACTCAGGAGTTCGATGTAGAGGGGCTCGATCTGATCGCTTCCATCCTCGATCACAGCGTTGAGTTCGTCGACGTAGTCGGGCAGCGACAGCTGGTCGGTGCCGCACGCCGCCAGGGCCAGAACGATCGACAGGCAACCGAGGGTGATTCGTGTCCGCATCTGGCAGATGTGCCTAGTAGTCCGCAGGGTCCGGCGAACCTTCGCCATATTGCACCACTTCGGCCAGTGGCTTGCGCGACGCGAAGCCGCTGATCAGGAAGTCGCAGGCGTAGAGCGTCACCGCAACCGCGATCGGTGGGGCGACGATCGAGGCGATCGGGACGGTGATGTCCTCGTTGACGACGACCTCAGGGGCCATGTTCGTTGCCAAGAGCGCGATGATCCACGTAATCCCGACTACGGCCGTGATCCACGGGTAGGCGTCGGTCTGGCCCCATCCCAGCTCCTCGGGACGGCGGAAGAGGGTCGTACGCAACACGAACACGGTGGCGAGCAATCCCCAGAACCAATTGACAATCGCGGCCGGCCTGAGGATGACGGGCTCATCGCCGAACGTCAGCTCGGCTGCTCCGAGGCTCGTAATCAAGACGACCACCCAGATGATCGCAATCGTCAGGGCGATCCAGATGTTCTTCGAGGGCACCTTGCTCCTTCTCACTGATTGTTCCAGCCGGGCGTCACGATAGACCACCGCCGAGGTTTGGGGCATTAATCGATTGTGTCCTGCCTCTCGCGGCCGCGGCGCGCGATCGATCGCTCAATCGCCTCAGCCATAAAACGGCCCTTCGGCCCTGGTTTCTCTTGCAGAAGGCTGCTACGCCTGATGAGGTCGATGAGTCGGAGGGGGCGACGGCGTTCGTGTCCGAGTGGCTCCCTCCCCGACGAGTAGGAGGGAACCATGAGTGTGCGACGCACTTTCACCGTCGCGCTGTTGACCTTGATGGTGGCAGGCCTGATTGCCACAGCCGGTGCAGCGTATGGAACAGGTGAGAACCGGGGGGGCGGATTCGAGATCATTGCCATCCCGCAAGTGGAGCATGACGTTTACTACGAATGGGGTTGGACGTTCCAGGATCGGATGGAAACCACAGACGGTGTGCCCATCGACGGATGGGACGGAGGGCAATGCGTCAATCTGGATGCAGATCCTGAAGCGCTTGACAAGTACATGTGCCACCTTGTCTTTCGCCTGCCGGAAGGGGACATCACAGCGGCCGGGCCGATCGGCTTCGACGAGTTCGCGGCCGGTGACACGGTGTTCGCAGTGACCGGTGGCACCGAGTCGTTCCGGAACATCCGCGGTGAAGTCGCGGTTATCCCCGCCGCCGATTTCAGCAGTTCACGTGTCGTCTTCCGGGTGATGGGAGCAGCCGCGGGGTACTAGACAACTCGGTGCGTCTGCGTCACCGGCGTCTACGAGGGGCAACCGAACATATCGTGTGGCCCGACCGGTCTCCATTCGACCGGGCTGATCCGCCGCGTGCCGATCCAGCCCGGTCGGCTGGGGGCTCCGGCCGCCAGCTACGCTTCGTGTTGGTGCGCTAGCTCGCCGGCGGCCCGAGGCCGCGGCTCGAAGCCGAAATGGGATGGGCCTATGGGACAGCCATCGTGACGGACCAGGGCGACCAGGACCGCGCGAACGGCCCCCTCGTACACGCGCTACGAGAGAAGTCCGCAACTGTCGCCATAGTCGGAATGGGGTATGTGGGAGTCCCACTCACGTGCGCGTTCGTGGAGGCGGGCATCAAGACGATCGGCCTCGACACCGACAAATCGCGGGTTGCCGACCTCCAAGCCGGGCGACCCTACATCGGCCACCTCGATGACACGGTGTTTCAGCGCCTCGCTGCCAGCGCTGGGTTCGAGGCCACAACCAGGCCACAGGCCCTCGGCGATGCGGACGTGGTGGTGATCTGTGTGCCGACGCCGCTCGATGAGGACCATGTCCCCGACCTTTCGCCCATTGCCCGCGCCGCCGCGGACGTCGCAGAACACGGTCGGCCCAGACAGCTCGTCGTCCTCGAGTCGACCACCTACCCGGGGACAACTCGTGACGTGCTGATCCCGGCGCTCACGTCGGAGTTCTTCATTGCCTACTCGCCGGAACGGATCGATCCAGGCGGCACGGCCGACTTCGTGTCCACTCCGAAGCTCGTCGCCGGCCTCGATGATCAATCGGTGGAGCTGGCGGTCGCGCTCTACGAGAGCGTCTTTGCCGATGTGCGCCTGGTCAAGGACATAGAGACCGCAGAGGCCGCCAAGCTCCTCGAGAACACCTTTCGCGCAGTGAACATCGCACTGGTGAACGAGCTCAAAGTGGCGTTCACCTCACTCGGGATCGACATCTGGGATGTGATCGACGCCGCGGCCAGCAAGCCGTTCGGGTTCATGTCTTTCTACCCGGGGCCGGGGGTGGGCGGGCATTGCATTCCGATCGATCCGGAGTACCTGGCCTGGAAGACTCGCAGCTCGACGTCCCCGCTGGCGATCACCGAGGCCGCCATCCGCATCAACGAAGACATGCCCGGATATGTCCTTCTCCGGCTGACCGATGTTCTCGATAGCCGGAATCGCTTGTTGGAGGATTCGACGATCTTGATCGTCGGAGTGAGCTACAAGCCCGGTGTCGGCGATATCCGTAGCTCTCCGGCTCTGGTGCTGATCGATGAGCTGGCGAGTGGGGGAGCCGGTGTCGCCTATCACGATCCCCTCGTAGCGGCGCTGGACACCGGATCGGGCCAACTGCACAGTATTCCGTGGGAGCCCGCCACCCTGGCGAGATTCGATGCTGCCATCATCTGCACCGACCATGACACTATCGACTACTCGCTGCTGGCGGCCGGCGGCCTCCCGATCGTGGACACCCGCAACGCCATGGCGAGAAGGGGCTTCATGAACTCCGACAACATTACGAAGGCGTAACCGACATGGAGCAGGTCGCAACGGTCATCATCTCCCCGCACATCGACGACGAGGTGCTGGGCTGCTTCGCGTTTCTCGGCCCGCGGACCCGGGTCCTCTACGGCGGCGTCGAAGACCGGCCCGACGTCTCGGGAGCTGCCCGGGTCGCCGAGATGCAGCGAGTCGCCGACCAGCTGGGCTTCGGCTGGGACCTTCTCGAGAACGTCGTCAATCAGTACCGCCTCGAGGACCTGATCGAGCCCATCGAACGCTGCTTGAACGAATACCGGCCCGATACGGTCCTGATCCCACAGCCATCCTCGTACAACCAGGATCACCGGGCGGTCTATGAGGCGGCGATAGTGGCAACCCGGCCGCACGACCAGAACTGGCTCGTGCCACGGGTGCTCGTATACGAGCAACCGCACACGATGCTCTGGCCGATCGCGGAAGCCGTCGAGCCAACGGTGTTCTGCGAGATCGACATCGCGGCCAAGCTCGCGGCCTATGGCGGCTACGCATCCCAGGTTCGGGGACATCGCTCACCGGAGGTCGTGGAGGCCCTGGCCCGCCTCCGGGGCGCGCAGATGGGTCGCCCGTTCGCCGAGGGATTCGGCCTCAAACGCCTGGTGCTGCCGGGGGGAACCGCCTTGGGCTAGGGCCAAAATGCCCTATCGGCTGCCGGTGGCGCATGCTTTCGTTGGGACCACTGGGCGGACGGGGAGTGCCGGCTCGTAATGGGCCGTCGCTGAGGAGTGAGGGACATGCAAGGGCGGGTGTTGGTCACCGGAGGCCTCGGCTTCATCGGTTCCGAGTTGTCACGCCGCCTCCTCGCCCTCGGGTCCACTTCGCATCTCACGATCGTCGACAACCTGTCGTCGACGATCCTGGACTATTCCGACCTCGAGGGTCATGCCGAGATCGTCATCGACGACATGCGCAACATCGACGAGACCCGCCACTTCGACGAGATCTATCACCTTGCCAGCCCGGTCGGTTCTGTCGGCATCCTCCAACACAGCGGCAAGATCGCCGGGGACATCATCGGCCTGGCGGAGAAGGCTGCCCGGCTGGCCGAGGCCGGCGGGTCGCGGCTCCTGTACGTTTCGTCATCTGAGGTGTACGGCCGCGATGGTTCCCACGATGAGGCGGTAGCGCAGATGGTCCCGTGCCGCCGCGGGCCCCGCATGGAGTATGCCCTCGGCAAGCTCACCGCGGAGCACCTCCTGCTCAACCGGGCGGCCGCGCGGGACCTCGACCTGCGGATCGTCCGGCCGTTCAACGCGATAGGTGAGTGGCAGAGCGCCGGGCTCGGTTTCGTCGTGCCGCGGTTCTTCGAGGCGGGCCTCAAAGGTGAGCCGCTGACCGTGTACGGCGATGGGCAGCAGCGGCGGTCCTTCTGTCACGTGAGCGACATCGCAGGCGGGATCATCTCAGTGCAGGAACGCGGGCTGGCCAATGAGGTCTACAACGTCGGGAACCGGGACAACATCACCACGATATTGCAGCTGGCGGATCGGATCCGCAGCCTCTGTGGGAGGGGATCACCCGTGCAGTTCGTGGATCCGACGGAGCTCTTCGGCCCGGCCTACATCGAGGCGTTCGACAAGATTCCCGATGTCGGCAAGGCCGCCGACCACACGGGATGGACCCCACAGCTGAGCCTCGAGGATGCCCTCGATCGGATCCACCATCATTACCGCTCGCGGCGAGACGTCGCCGCCGTGGTTTGATCGATGTGGTCCAAAGCCGGGCCGAGCGCGACCGCTGCAGACCCGGCAACTACGGACCAGATCCGGTTCGGTCGGTTGCACTTCTTCACAGGCAACCGCCGGGCGGCAATTGCTCGAATAGGTGAGTGGGCCGACGACCCGAACAGGGCAGGGCTCATGATCGGATTCATCAACCCCCACGTCTACAACTGCGCCGTCGAGCAACCCGATGTGGCGGCGTTCCTCGAAGGTTGCCAGTACGTCTGCATCGATGGGGTCGGGGTGACCGTGGCGGCCCGGTTGCTCCACCGGGTGGCACTGCCGCGAGTGGTTGCCACCGATCTCTTCGATGACTTCGTCGGCCTGGACCGCCCGCTGAGGGGGCTCCTCATCGGCACGACCGCGGCGGAAGCCGTCGCGGCCGCGGACAAGATCAACGCCCGCTCGGCTGGTCTCCACATCGTCGAAGCGGTGGACGGCTTCCGCGACCTCGCCGACTACGAGATCCTGCTGGCGCACCATCAGCGAATCGATGCGCTCCTGGTAGGGGCCGGGTCGCCGAAGTCGGAGCAGATCCTGCTGCGGGCACGTGAACTCTGCCCGACGGCGCTGCTGTTTCACATCGGGGCGGGCACGATCAAGCTGTACGCCGACACCAAACGTAAGGCGCCCGGGCTGCTCTCGCGCCTCGGCCTGGAATGGGTGCATCGCATCGTCTTCGAGCCGCACACCAGGTCGCGCTACATCGGTGGCGCCTGGAAGTTCGCGTCCGACCTGATCCGATCGAGGTCGGTGACATGAAGGTGTTAATCGGCAACCCGGTCTTCCGCCGCCCGGTCGGTGACGACCTCGAGCGCTACATGCTCGGCTCCGGCATGCGGTTCCCGTGGTCGCTGCTCAAACACAAAGATGAGCGGCCCCGCTACGCGATGTTCCCGTTCTTCCTGTCGTACACGGCGGCTCTGCTGGAACAGGACGGTGTCGATGTCCGCGTCGTGGACGCCGTGCCTCTCAACCTCACCGAGGCGGAGTTCGCCTCCCGTGTTGCCGAGAGCGATCCGGACGTTCTGATGCTCGAACCCAACTCGGCGGTCATCGACGACGTACTGGCGCTGGTGTCACTGCTGTGCCGCGATCGAGAGCTCCAGGTTGTCTTGACCGGGACCCATGCCAGCGCATTCGCCGAGGGACTACTGACTGACAATCCCGATGTCGATTTCGTCGTGGTCGGTGAATACGAGCGGGCCGTCCAGGAGCTGGTGCGGGCATTACGGGAAGGGCGGCCGGCCGACGCGATACCCGGAGTCGGCTATCGCAACGCCGCCGGTCGGGTCGTCAAGAACGGGCGGACGACTCCTATCGAGGCGCTGGACGAGCTGCCGCCGCCGGCGCGGCACCTGTTCCCCGCCTACTTCGATCCCGACATGAGCCTCTACTTCGATGGTTTCTGCCAGAAGCAGCCGGCATTCCACATGCACACGAGCCGGGGGTGCCCTTTCCGCTGCAACTTCTGTGGCTGGGTGCAGGTGCTCTACGACAGCGGTCCGCAGCGCTTCTTCTCGCCGCAACGAGTCGTCGACGAGATGGAGATGCTCGTCAAGGACTGGGGCGCCCAGGAGATCTACTTCGACGACGACAACTTCTCCTCCAGGCCGAACCACGTCGCGGCGCTATGCGACGAGCTCGTGCGCCGGGGCCGCCCGGTGGCGTGGTCGGCGATGGCCGATGCCATGGGCCTCAGCGACAAGCTGCTCGATAAGATGGCGGCGGCCGGCTGCATCGGCATCAAGTTCGGCATCGACAGCGCCGACACCAGGGTCCTGTCGGAGACGAACAAGCCACTGCGCCTCGAGAGGCTGGAAAGCATCGTTACCCGGGCCCGCCAACTCGGGATCAAGACCCATGCCACGGTTGTCTTCGGGCTGAGCGGCGAGACTCGCGAGACAATGAACAAGACCTTCGACTACTCGTGTCGGATCGACATCGACTCGATCCAGTTCAGCATCGCCACCCCGATCCCGGGGACCACGCTGTACCGGGACCTCGAGAGGGAGGGACGCCTCACCGCTTGTTCCTGGGACGAGTTTGACGGCGCCAACACATCCGTCATCCGCTACGACGACTTCCCCCGGTCGTACATCGAGGACTTTCAGGCCACGGCTCACAGCCGGTGGCTGCGCGCCAAGCTGCGCTCTCCGCGGTGGGCGCTGCGCCAGCTGCGGTTCCTGGCCCAACTGACTCGCAATCAGGGGCCGGCCGGTCTGCGCAAGCGGCTCGGCCGCGGGGTGAGCCTGGCCCGCGGCGACGCCGTGTCGTTCACCGGGGATCAGCCGGTGCGCAGTCTGCGTAGGTAGCCGATGCGGATCCTTTTTCTCAACTCGGAAGCCGAGCTGTACAACAACGGCGGGGACAAGATCCTGCTGCTCACAGTTGAGGCATTGGCGGCCGATCACGATGTCGAGGTGTTGCTCCCGCTGGACGGTCCGCTCGTTGCCGCCATTCGCGCCCTCGACGTTCCCTGCGAGGTCGTGCCATACGCGATCATGCGGCGCCGCACCCTCAACCCCTTCGTCGCCCTCACGTTCCTCGGGCAGCTGGTGCTGTCCACCTTCCGATTGCGGCGACACGTCCGCAGGCACGACATCGATGTCGTGTACTCCAATTCGCTGGGGGTGCTTCAGGGTTGTCTGATGAGACTGGTCGGCGGCCCGACGAACATCTGGCACATCCACGACATGATCGACAGTCCGCGTGTGGTCAATCGGGTGTACTCGTGGCTGGTCGCCCACGGTGCCGACATCGGTATTTGCGTGTCGGGCGCGGTGCGGGATCACATGAGGACGGGCACGGACAACCTGCGAGTCGTCTGGAACGGCATCCCCCCGGTCGTGCCGGCTCCGGAGTTCGCGCGCCAAACGGAGCCGCCGACGATCGGCGTCGTCGGCCGCTTCAATCGGCTCAAGGGCCAGGCCGAGATGGTCAAGGCGGCCGCCGTTATGCGCGATGCCGGTGTTGCCTTTCAGGTGCGAATGGTCGGCGGCATCTATCGCGGCGACGATTCGGTGCTGCGCCACGTCGAGGACATGATCGCGGAACTCGATCTCGGCGACGTTATCAGCATCGAGGACGCCGTTACCGATGTCGGCGCGGTGTATCGCCGGTGCGATCTGGTCGTCGTGCCCTCAATCCTGCTCGATCCGTTCCCAACGGTGGCGCTGGAAGGGATGTCGGCCGGCAAGCCGGTGGTGGCCTACGCCAGCGGGGGGCTTCCCGAGATGCTCGGCCACGATCCAGAGTGTGTGGCGCCCCGCGGCGATCCGGCCGGGCTGGCGGGCCTGATTCGGCCTTTCCTGGAAGACGAGGAGTTTCGGCTGGCGAAGGCGCGTCAGCAGCACGATCGTTATCTGGAGCACTTCACACTGGCCGACTATCGCGATCGGATTCGCCGGGTGGTGCGCAGCGAACTGCTCGCATCGGGCAGGTCGCGATGAAGGTCCTGCTGTGCCATCCCAATCAGCTCGTCAGCTTCGACGGCGTCAAGGCCCGCCCGATGGTCGGCCCCCCGCTCGGCATCCTGCTTGTTGCCGGCTACCTGCGCCAGAGCCTGCCGGATGTCGAAATCGACATCTACGATGCCCGGCTTTCCGCTCAATCCTGGGTTGATGACGGCGGCGACAGCATTTTCGGCGACAGCGACGCCGAGATCCGGACCCGGCTCCGGGCGGCTGCTCCCGACATCATCGGTATCTCCAACATGTTCTCGGCCCAGGTCGAGCGCGCCTACCGGATGGCCGACCTGGCTCGGGAGGCCTGCCCCGACGCGCAGATCGTCTTTGGCGGCCCCCATGCCTCGGTCTATCCGCTCGAGGCGATCGGCCGCGACTCGATCGATTGGGCAGTCATCGGGGAAGGGGAGAAGCGCTTCGCCGAGCTGGTAGCGGCCCTCGACGCGGGGACGCCGGTGGAGATCCAGGGCGTCATCGGCGGTGCCGAGGACATGAGCCTGCTGCGCCCCAACCCGCGGGCGCCGATCACATTCCTGGCGCCCCTCGACGATCTACCGCTGCCTGCCTACGACCTGGTCGATATGGATGCCTATTTCGAGCTGGTACGCAAGGGTTTCTCACCGCGCTACCGGGAATGGGGCTCCCGTCCGATCAGCATGCTCACGAGCCGCGGCTGCCCGCACAAGTGTGTGTTCTGCTCCATCCAGACGACGATGGGTTACAAGTTCCGTTCCCACTCGTTCGACTACGTCAAGCGCCATATCAGCCATCTCGTTGACAACTACGGCGTCGACTTCATCCACTTCGAGGACGACAATCTCGTCCACGTCCCGGAGCGCTACGACGAGATCGTCGAGTTCCTGGTCGAACTCGAGCCGGGCGTCGGGTGGGACACCCCCAACGGGGTGCGCGGCGACGTGTGGTCGCGGGAGCGAGTGCGGCGGGCCCGGGAATCGGGATGCCAGTTCCTCACCGTCGCCGTGGAGTCTGCCGTGCAGCGGGTGCTCGACGAGGTGATCCACAAGCGCCTCGACCTCGCCAGGGTCGACGACATGATGCGCTACTGCCACGACGAGGGGCTGCGCTTGCATGCCTTCTACATCATCGGGTTCCCCGGCGAGACCCTCGACGAGATCCAGGAGACCGTCGACTACGCCCTCGATCGCTATCGCCGCTACGGGGTCACGCCATTCCTACAGCCGCTGATTCCCATCCCCGGTACCGACGTCTACAAGATGGTCGCCGAGCAGGGCCTCTATGAGGGCGAGCTGCGCACCCAGTACAACCAGGTCAAGACCGACGACTTCTCTCCTGAAGACGTGCAACGGATCTACAAGTCGTACCTACGCAAACGGCTGCTCACATTCGGGTTCCGGACCCTGACATCGCGCCGGGACTTCGTGTACAACACCAAACTCGTCGCCACCTACCCGCAGGCGGTCGTGCACGCAGTGAAGAACGCGATGCGCGCGGCCGGCTGATGTCGTGACTGCACTCGTCACCGGGGCTGCCGGTTTTGTCGGAGGCCACCTGGCGGCGCGCCTGCTGCGAGACGGCTCTCATGTGCGCGGTCTGGTCAGGCAGCGTGATCACGCCCTGGCAGCGGCCGGGGTCGAGTGCGTCGTCGGCGACCTGCGCAATGACGAGGCTTTGCGCCGGGCGTCGCGGGGAGTCGACGTCGTCTATCACGCCGCGGCGGTGACCCTCGGAATGCGCGGCGACCTCTGGGATACCAACGTCGCGGGCACCCGGCAACTGCTGCGGGCCTGCGTCGCCAACAACGTCGGCCGGTTCGTCTTTCTCAGTTCGGTCTCTGTCTACCGCCCGCCGCTGGTTCTCGCGATCGAAGAGGGCGCCCCGATCGGTGGTTCCGAGCTGTACGGGCAGAGCAAGGCAGCGGCTGAGGCCGTGGTGTCGGAGGCGGGGGGCGATGGCATCGAGCACGTCATTCTGCGGCCCTGCCAGATCTACGGCAGCGATGATCGCAGCGGTTACACGACAGGGCTTCTGCGTGTGCTGGCGGCGCGGCGGGTTCCGGTGGCTCGCGGCCCAGCCCGTTTCAGCCTGGTCCACGTCGACGACGTGGTTGAAGCGATCGTTGCCGCCGGAGCGCAGCCGGCTGCCGCCGGAGGGGTGTACAACATCGCCGGCCCCGGGCAGAAGTCGTTGCGGGAGCTGGCCGATATCGTGAGCCGCACCTCGCGGCGCATCGAGGTCCCGCGCATCGTACTGCGTGCCGCGCTCAGCGCCCGCTGGCTGTTCGGGGCAGCGCGTAACCCGAACCTACGACCGGTCTTGCGGTCCTACGCCCCCAACACGCTGCACGGTTCGATGTGGCTGGGTGGTCCGGACTATCTCATCACACGGGCCCGCACGGAGCTCGAGTATGTTCCCCGGGTGGATCCAACCGAAGGCCTGCGCCGCCTCACAAGCCAACTGGCATCTGAGACAGACTGAGGAGTCCCCATGGCAACATCCGAACCGCTCTCGGCAAACCTCGACAACGCGGAGCTACTGATGCACAACCGCATCGAAATCCGAAAGGTGTCTCTCGATACGGTCACGGCAGCGCTCGTCACCTTCCCGGTTGGCAGCTCCTGGGTGGAGGATTCGCAACCCTTCCGCGGAACTCATTCCTGCCCTCTGCCGCACGTCGGATACATGATCGAGGGCGCTATGGGAGTCCGCATGGATGACGGCTCGGTGACAGTGTTCGAGCAGGGCGACGTCTTCCTCCTGCCGCCGGGTCATGACGCCTGGCCCGAGCACGACGCTCCGTGCACCTTCGTCGAGTTCTCGCAGGGGAGTGACTACTACGACGATATCGTTGCCGCTTACGAGCCACGCGTGATCGGGTGACGGGCCTTAAGGCACTAGCGGCAGCTCGTTCGAGCTAGTAATCCTCGTCCTATGAATATCCAGTTCTTCTCGAGTCGTCAGACCGCACTCCCGTCAGGGTGGATCACGGAGTGGAGCATCTCCATCTTCGGATCGACCCGCATCGACGCAACGGCACCTCCCGGCGATGACGCCAAGCTATCCGTCATCACGTTCTTCGGCAGTGCCAACGTGTCTGTTCCTCCAGGCTGTTCGATACGCCTGAGCGGTGCCGACTTCTTCGGGAGCCAGTCGGTCGAGGTGGAGCCGGCCCCCGGCGGGCCCTTGATCCAACTCCGAGCGATTCCAATCCTCGGCAGCATCAAGGTCCGCCCTGGCTGAGGCGGAAACCGTTCCGGTCGTCAGCTGCGAGCGCCTTCCCCGCGCAACGTGTGATGTATGTCCTTCATGAGAAGGATGAGGTGGAGTGGGTCAGTGGGGGAGAGTTCGAATCCGGGAATGAGGTGCAGGTAGAAGTTCCGGGCCTGTTCGTTTTCGGCGTGGACGAGTAGACCTCGACAGCCGATTCTGGTTCCAAGTTCGGCCACCCTGGCGATGACCTCGTTCAGCAGTCCCGCACCCAGGCCTCTGCCTTCGTGATCAACGTCGACACCGAGACGGGCCAACAGCGCGATCGGCTGCGGGTACCGCCCGGCCCCTCTGCGGACCCGTGCCGGGGAGTCTTCGATGGTGATGGTGGCCACGGCCCACGCGTAGTAGGCAATGACATCCGCCGAGCCGGTCTCGGTGACCACGAACACCTTCGCAGTGCCGACCGCATGCGCTTGGCGGGCGTGTTCGTGCAGCCAGGAGGTCTGCTCAGGCGAACGGCACCCAAACGCGTCGAGCACGTCGCCTGGCTGAAGCAACCGGGGCCGCAGATAGCGTGATGTCACCCGGCAACGAACGGTGATGGCCGTTCCATGAGCGCGCGCAGCCCGACCACATCACGCGGTGCCCGGTCGTTGATCGCTTCCCACACCCCACGCCCTTCATCATCGAGAGCGAATTCGGCGCGATCGGCAAGAACCCGGTGAGCAGCCATCGTGAGGTTGCTCATCACAAAACTGGTGAGGTCAGTGTCGAGCGCAACCACGGCACGGTCGATCAGCGCACGGTCCTGTGGTGTCGCTCGCACCTCGATCCGTTCGCTGCGGGTTCGTTTCGCTCCAGCAGCCATAGCTCATCACTCGTCGTGTACGGCCAACGTACGGCCGATTGCGACAGATGTCAAGGGCCATCGAACGGCGAGGCGCGTGGTCGGAGCCGGGATGCAGTGGATCAGCCCGAGTCCGGCGCGCTCACGAGGTCATCACGGCCGAGGACGATGTGGCCTACCAGCAAGAGCGCCAGGGAGGCGATCCCGATGCCGGCACCGACCGTGAGGACGTCGGCGAGTTCGTCGAAGAATCCGAGGCCGATGAGGACGCTTCCGTAGGCGAGACGTCCTGCCAGGCTGCCGATCGAGAGGAACGTTGCCCGATGGTGTTTCATTACCAGCGGGGCGGCCGCGGCGGCTACGAGCACCGGGGCCGCGGCAGCTTGAGTGCTGCGAAGCACGAGCAGGGGCACCAGCCACGGTGAGCGGGTGAGGGCCATGCCGATAAGGATGAGAGCCTCTATTGAAGCCAGGATGCCCAGGGCGCCACGCAGCCCGAACGCGGCGCGGAGTTGGTAGCTCCTCGCGGCAGCGGCCGCTCCCACCAGCGAGATGGCGGCGACGATGAGTCCGCTGTAGAGCGGTGCCGCTCCTGAGTCGGCCAGGCTGGCCCCGGTCACCTCTGTGAGCCACGGCTGGATCAGGTCGATCGCCAGGCCCTCGAGCGGTTGCTGAAGTGTCATGAAGAGGAAGAGCCAGGCGAGGCCCGGCCGGGCCAGGTAGCGGAGCGATGCGCGGATCTGGCCGGGTGCAACCGAATCTTGCGACTGGGCGCGGCCGCTCGCTGCAGTTGGTTCGACCATGCCGGCTGCCAGCACCTGTTGATAGACCGCTGCGACGAGGGCGGCGGCGAACGGAAGCCGCAGATCGAGCAGACCGAGCGCCCCGCCGACGACGGCTGCGGCAGTGGTCCCGAGGAAGGCGTTACGGCTCGCTCGAGATTCCCGGCGTTCGAAGTCGGACGGTCTGCCCAGCGCTTCGAGGGTGTCGTAGTGGAAGGCGGCCTCAGTCCCGGAGAGGGCGGCGAATCCGAGGGCCACGAATACCTGGGCGAGGGACAGAAGCACGACCGAGGAACCCGCAATCAGAAACGTGGTGTATGCGACGATCCAGGCGGCGGCCCCGATGCGAATGGTGTGGACCCGGCCGAAGCGGTCGCTGAACCAACCTGACGGGACCTCGAGGACCACCACCGCAAGGAAGTAGACCGCGGCGAGCCGCAGGGCGGCTCCCAACCCAACCCGCTCGAGGTAGAAGAGCAGCGATGTGGGAAACCAGAAGAGGAGGCGGGTCGCGATCCGGTGGCGGTCGTATAGCCGTAGGTTGTTCTCGAGTGGGGAGACTCCGGCCGCAGTTGACATCAGCGCACGATAGGCGACCCCCGCGACGCGTTCGTTGTGCCTAAATCGCCGCTATGGGACGGGTTTAAGCACAACGAACGCTGTGATTCACTCAGCTTCTACGACCACCGCCGACCCGTATGCCAGCAACTCCGCGGCGCCTGACATGACCATTGAAGTCGTGAAACGCACCGCCACGATGGCGTTGGCGCCGAGCCCTTCAGCTTCGGCGACCATCCGGTCGATCGCTTGCTCGCGGGCCTCGCCGAGGAGTTTGGTGTACTCCGAGATCTCGCCGCCGACAACGTTGCGGAACGCCGCCTTGATGTCCTTTCCGACGTGGCGGGCTCGGATTGTGTTGCCGCGAACTAGTCCCACGGTGCGCACGATGCGATGCCCTGCGACGACCTCGCTGGTCGATACGATCATTTTTCTATCCTCCGATACGGATCGGTTTTGAACGTCTTGAGCCGGTCAATCAAGACCGACAGGAAGACCAGGCCGAAGCCCAGCCACAGGCCGAAGACGAGGACTGCTTCGAGCAGATCCTCGGCGCCGGTCGCCACCTGCCAGATGCCGTACCCGACGATGGCGATCACCCAGGCGATTGCAATCGTCCAGCCAAACCTGGAGAGGAAGGCCGAAACTCCTCCGCGCGGCTTCTCGTCCCATTGGGTGTCTTCCGGTACTTGAAACTCCGATGTCATTGTTGCCTCCTTTACTTTGCGCATCCCGTCGGCGATGGCCCGGCACTCGGCGCAGTCTTCGAGATGGAGCCGCACCCGCTGGTCGTCGCGCTGGGTGAGTTCGCCATCGAGGTAACCCGAGATCAACGCCTCGTCGAATCCGTGCTGTCGCTCACTCATTGGTCACCTCCTCGACCCGACGGTCCTTCGACGACGGGGTTTTCGTCATTGGTCAGGATCTCTCGCAGGCCTTTCCTGGCGGCGTGGAGCCGTGACATCACCGTGCCCTGCGGTATTCCCAGCACCTCGGCGATCTCGCGATAGGAAAGGTCGTGGTAATCGCGGAGCACGAAGATCTCGCGGTGGGCCTCGGGTAACTGGGAGATGGCTCGCCAGATTCGCCGCTGCAGGTCGTGGCGCTCGGCATCGGCCGCCGGGTCGGCTGAGGGGTCGGCTGCTTCCGGGTGCCCCTGTTCCAGCCAGGCGTCGAGCGATTCGTGGCGTCGGACTCGTTCCCGACGCATGAGGTCCCGGGCGCGGTTGCGCACGATCTGATACAGCCATGGGTCGATGGGGCGGCTGGCGTCGAAGCGGTCGAGGTGCTGGAAGAACCGCAAGACACCATCCTGGGCGACGTCGTGGGCCGCCTCGGGGGTGCCTGTGATCTGGAGCGCAAACACGTATGCAGACCGGCCGACCCGTCGGGCCAGTTGTTCGCGGGCCGCGCGCTCCCCGTCCCGTGCCTGTGTCAGAAGAGCGCGATCCGCGCTGGGAATCTCTGCGCTCATAACTGTCCCGATCGTACTCGCCATACTTCTACTTACGCAGCAGCCTCGGGAGATATTCGCCGTGATCACCGGCGGGCCGGTGCCCTGCCCTACGATCAGCCTCCATGTCGCGATCTCCCGTCCGCTGGATCCTGGTGCTCAGCGTCGGCGCGGCCGCCGGGATCGGAATGGCTCGGTTCGCCTTTGGCCCCGTCCTGCCTGCTCTGCGAGATGATCTCGGCTGGTCGTTGACAACGGGTGGGGCGATCCAGAGCGCCAACCTGGGGGCGTACCTGATCGGCTCGTTGCTGACTCCGCGGATCATCCGGCGTTACGGGCTGCGCTGGCCGTACTGGTACTCCTACGTTGCGGTGGGAATCACGTTGTTGTTGACGGGCGTCGCCGGCGACGTGGCGTCGCACGTTGCCTTGCGGCTCATCGCGGGTGGCACGGCGGGGGTGCTGCTGATCTCCGGCGGGATCATCGCGGCGCGGCTGTCGACCGGGGCGACCAGCGGCCTGATCATCGGTCTGTTCTTCGGTGGGGTAGGCGCCGGCATCGCCGCGACCGGTCTCTTGCTCCCGATTGCGTTTCGCAGCGATGGCGGATGGCGCATCGTCTGGTGGGTCATGGGGGCCGCCACGATCGTCGCCGCGCCCTTCGTGTTCCGGTCATTACGCGAGGCGTGCGCCAGTATCGAGGCGCTGCCCGAGCCCCCGCTGCTCTCCTATGTGCGACCCGGCGGTGTCGCGGTGCTACTCCGCTTGGAGATGGCCTACATCCTCTTCGGGTTGGGATCGATCGGCTACATGACGTTCGTCGTTGCGTTGCTGAGGGGACAGGACGCCTCGCCGCCTGCGGTGGGGGCGTTCTGGGCGGTGCTCGGGATCGCGTCCCTGGTTGCGGGTCGGCTCTGGGCGAGCCCGATAAACCGATCGGAGTCGGGTCGGTTGGCTGGCTTGATGTACCTGTTCATGGCCGGCGCTTCGTTGGTTGTGATTGTGTCCTCGACACTGGGGGCGCTGATCTTCTCCGCGGCGGCCTTCGGGTCGGTGTTCGTTTCTGCAGTCAGCGCCACGACCCACCTGATTCGGATCCACCTGCCTCAGGATCGCTGGACCGCCACCCTGGCTCGATTCACAGTCGGATACGGCGTCGCCATGACGGTCGGCTCTACGGCGGCCGGCGCGATGTCCGATCGGTTTGGCCTGTCGACGAGCATCTTCATCTCAGCGCTTGTGCTCCTCGTCGCGGCTGTGGCTGCCGCCCTCCAGCCCGGCGTCGACGAGTCCGGCGGATCGGGCTCCGCGGGACCACTGACCTAGACTCGAGTTCGGGAACAGGACGGTGCTTGGCGCCGTGTTCGGAGGGGTCATGGCGCTTCCGTTGAGGTATTCGGGATTGGGATTGCTGGCGGCCGTAGCATGGGCCGTGAGCAGTGCTTCGGCAACGGGAGTCAACGTTGCGGCGACGATGCTTCTTGTAGTCGGGTTCCTCCTCGTCTTCTGGGATCCGCCCTTTGCCCGGTGGGCGTACCTCGGCGTGGCCGCGTTGACGGCGGCCGCGATCGTTATCGGTGGGTTGATCGCCGGTCATCGCGGTGGTGCTGAATTCGCGGAAGGGCTCCTGGCCGGGCTCGGCGTCTTCCTGGCCATCGCCGTGCCCAGCTTCGTGATCTCGCGAATGCTGCCCTTGATCAACGAAGTCAAGATCGTCGGCCGCCTCGTGGGCAGATACGGCAAGCCAGACGAGGGGTTCGCCGTGTGGACGCTTGCTATGAGTGCCTCGTACGGGGTCCCGATAGGCGTGGCGTCGGGTCTGATCATTGGCTTGTCGATTGGCGGCCCGACCGGGCTGATTGTGGGCGTGCTGGTAGGTGCTCTGGGCTCTGCGGTTGCCGCCCAAGTCGGATTCGGCGCGGGAATGTGGCGGATTGGGAGGGTGCCGGGGCCAGTCGAGCTGATCGAGAGCGAACGTTTCCTCAAACACGCGAGCCAGGCACCCGTCGACATCCTCTCGATGCTCGTAGCGGCAATCGCAACAGTCGTGCTGGGGTTCAGCGACGTGGCCGAATTCACTCTGTCATTGGCGCTCGAGGTAGTGGTTGGGCTGCTGGTTGCCGGCTGGCTGGCCGTCGCGGTGCCGCACTGGGTGATTCTCCGGGTCGACGCCTTCCCGACCTTCGGGGATTTCATCCGCACGCTGAAGGTTGTAGTGATCGGTGCCGGCGCAGCCATCGGGATTGCGCTCGGTGTGTTCACCACCGCAGCACTGCTGGTTCCGGTTGAGCTGCCCGACGGCGCCGGCACCTTGTCGCTGGCGGCGGTCGTTGCGGTTGCCGCATTCATTGCGTTGGCCCTCGGGCGGCTCGGTGCGGTGGTCGGCCTCGCCATCGGCTCCACCATCGCCGTGGTCGGCGGAGATGGGGTGCTGCCGGCATCGATCGGAGACTGGGCGACCGACTACCTGATCTTCGCAACGGGACTGATAGGGATGGTCGGCGGAATGATCGTGTACGAGTTCGTAGACGTGTTCCTGGGGACGGCCGGATCGGAGCAGGGCGGCCTCATGGGCATTGGGGCCTTCCTCACCTTCGGCGGAGCGCTCGCTGCAGTGATTGCCGGTGTGGCAGTCGGTATCGGCGCTATGTGACTCCGCAAGCGCGCCGTCCACCTAGACCACGTAGTGCTCGTTGGGGTGTTCGGCGATGTAGCGATCACGCCGGTCGACGACGACGGTGACGACTTGTGATCCGGGGCCCAGTCGCTTTGCCATCTGGATGGCCGCCACCACATTGGCGCCCGACGACATGCCGCAATACAGGCCCTCCTCCCGGCATAGCCGGTCGGCCATTTGCCTGGCGTCGCCGTTGTCCACGGTGAGCTCGCGGTCCATGACGTTGCCTTCGAGAAGCTCTTCCATCAGGAACCGTTGATCGGGAACGCCGAACTGCTCGAGGGCCCGATGGACGGCTCGGGTTCGCACCCATTCGATCCGGGGATCATCGGTCGGGACAACGCCGGCGACGGTCAGTTCGGGGTGCCGAGCCCGCAGCGCTTGTGCCACCCCGAGGAGGGTGCCGCCGGTTCCGACTGAAGCGATCCAGCCGTGGATGGGCCCGTCGACCTGCTCGAGGATTTCCGCCCCGGTGCCCTCACGATGGGCCGCCGTGTTGTCGGCGTTGCAGAGCTGGTTGGCCCACCAGACGGACGGTTCGGTCTGTTGGAGATCGAAGCAGTGCTTCATCCGGACGGCGACATGGGCGGCGGCCTTGTCCAGGCCGTCGAGTCGATCCACGCCTGCGATGTGGTCGTTCAAGTCGATTGGTGTCACCTCACAGCCGTATAGCCGAGCGATCCGGATGCGGTCGGACGGGTCGTATGCGCTGCTCAGCTGTGCCGGCAGGAACAGCCTGACGCGGTAGCCCTTCACGGCTCCGACGAATGCCAACGCCGGGCCGGTGTTGCCGGTGGATTGGTCGACGATGGTCCCACCCGGTTTCAGGTCACCGCGTCGTTCGGCTGCCTCGATCATCTGCCGGGCCATACGGTCCTTGATGCTGCCCCCGGGGTTCGTGAACTCGCACTTCACGTAGACACTCGCGTCGAGCGAGTCGGTGACGCGGTTCAGCTTCAGCAGCGGCGTGTTGCCGATGGCGTCGAGAATCGTCTGCGGTTCGGTCATGGTTCCGCGGGCCTCAGTCGCTGAGGGCCTGGTCGAGATCGGCAATGATGTCGTCGGCGGCTTCGAGCCCCACCGATATCCGGATCAGGCCATCGCCGATCCCGGCGGCGGCGCGTCCCTCCGGGGTCAGGACCCGGTGGGTCATGGACGCCGGATGCTCCACCAGCGTGTCGATGTTGCCCAGGCTCACAGCGAGGGTGCACAGCTCGATCCTGTCGAGGAATCGAGTGGCCGCTTCGTAGTTTCCGAGATCGAACGCGGCCATCGCCCCGAATCCGTCCATCTGGCGAGCCGCCAGGGCGTGCTGCGGGTGGCCGGCCAGGCCCGGGTAGTGAGTCGCCACGACCGCCTGGTGGGAGTCGAGGAACTCTGCGACCGCGGCCGCGTTGACGCAGTGCTGGCGCATCCGGAGGGGCAGCGTCTTGAGGCCGATGTTGGTGAGCCAACAGTCGAACGGGCTCGGAACCCCGCCGGTGAACCGGATCAACGGAGCGATGGACTCCTCCAACAGATCCGTATCGGCAGCGACGACCGCGCCACCGATGATGGTTCCGTGGCCGTTGATGTACTTCGTGGTGCTGTGAACAACGACGTCGGCGCCGTGCTCGAGAGGGCGCTGCAGCAACGGAGTGGCGAACGTGTTGTCGACCACGACCCGGGCCCCCCGAGCGTGCGCCACCTCCGCCGATGCCGCGATGTCTATCAGGGTCATCGTCGGGTTGGCGGGCGTCTCGAGGTACACCACCTTCGTGTTCGGATGCTGGGACAGCTCGCGATCGAGCGCCTCCGGCTCGAGTCCGACAAACCGGGAACTGGTGATGCCGTACTCGGGGAGAACTTCGGAGATGAGATGATCGGCAGAGCCGTAGAGCACTTGCTGAGCGACGACGTGGTCGCCGGCCCGGGCCATCCCCATCAACGCCGCACTGATGGCGGCCATGCCCGAGCCGAATATCTCGGCAGCAGCGGATCCGATCCCGAAACCCTCCAGCGTTGCCAGCTTGTCGGCGAGCGCAGTCCGGGCCGGGTTGCCGCCACGGGAGTAGATATACGCTTCGGTCTCGCCGGCGGCCCAGTCTTCAATCGCCTGCATATTCTTGAAGGTGTATGTCGACGTCTGGTATATGGGTGCGATGTGAGCCCCCGAGGCGTCGTGGATCTCACCGGCGTGGATGGCTTCAGTCTCCATACGCCGTCGCAGCTCGTCGCCCATCGCAGCTCCCTTCCAAGCGCCGTTGTTCCGACCCGTGAGTGTACGGGTACCGATCGTCGGCTCAGTCAGGCAAGGGCGGGCAGGTTGCCACGTGCTACATTCCGCGTTTCCGATCCGATTCGAGGCACAGTGGACGACGGGCGGTCTCGCCGCGAGGCAGAGTTCCACGACCGGCGGTACTCCGGCGAGCACGGGAACCGCACCGCGGCTCGCAAGTACTACTCGGTGTTCGCGGAATGCCGGGCGGCTTATCTCGACAAGATCCTCGAAGGTGCCGCCGGCAGCCGCGTGCTCGAGTACGGCTGCGGACCCGGCGGCTACGCCACCCGCCTCGCCAAGGCCGGTGCCTCAGTGGTTGCCATAGACATCTCTCCCGAGGCCATTCGCCAAGCCCGAACCCGGATCAGTGCAGGTGCGGACGTCGAGCTGCTCGAGATGAACGCAGAAGCCATGGACTTCCCGGACGGAGAATTCGACATGGTGTGCGGCACCGGCATCCTCCATCACCTCGATCTGGAGCGGGCCTTCGGCGAGATCCATCGTGTGCTCAAGCCGGGCGGCCGGGCGCTCTTCATCGAGCCGCTCGGCCACAATCCGGCGATCAACGCCTACCGGAGGCGGACCCCCGAGATGCGCAGTGTCGATGAGCACCCGCTGCTCATGTCCGATTTCGCGATGGCCCGGGGCATGTTCCCGCGAGTCGAGCTGACGTTCTTCAACCTGCTGACGCTGCTGGCGGTGCCGCTGCGGTCCCTTCCCGTCTTTGGCCGCACGGTGCAGGTTCTGTCTCGGGGAGATCGGGTTCTGATGAAGGCGGCGCCTTTCACCAGGAGGTATGCCTGGAACGTCCTCATCGAGCTATCGAAGTAGTCAGCCGACTCTGTCGAACTTCATGAAGCCTCCGGACGCCCAGGTGGGAGCGGGCTGGTCGTAGAGCTCGGTTGAGTCGGTGTAAGCGATGTCGAGCAATGTGCCCCGCAGCGGCCCGCGGAGGTATCGGAACAGTTGGACAACGTCGCGGTCGTCGCTCTTGGCCAGGACGCAGTGCTGGTTGTAGCCCCAATAGTCACCCTGTTCGATCAGCACGAAGCCTTCCTCCATTGATGCCCGCGCCACGGCGAGGCCGTCCGGCTCGGGGTCGAGAGCCTCGGCGGACGGTGTGCCGTATCCGATGCCGTGATGGAACTGGTCGCCGGTGGTGACGATGACAGCGTTCTCGGCAATACCGGCCACCTCGTCGATGTTGGGCAGGTCACCGGGTTTGCCGCCGGCCAGATACGGGTAGCGCTCGACGATCCGGCGATCGGAAGTGCCACGTCGTTTCGTCTCGGCTGCCCAGAAGTGACGCAGGCTGCGCATAGCGTGGTCGCCGCGCCAGTCGTCGCGGAAGTCGAGTCCGGGGCCCTGGATACCCCATGTGGCGTGGTGGGAGGGGGTGCCGCCGGCGGCGACGTCCTTGCGAGCGGTTTCCATCTCCTCGCTGAACGCGTGGAGGACACTGATGGCCAGAACAGTGTCGGCCCCGGTATCGAGAGCGGCATTGACTGCCGCGGCGACATGGAGACCGCAGTCGGCAACCCCGACGTGGGCGAACCCGACAACACCTCCTGCGGCCAGCGTCTCGCTGAGATCCCAGCGGCGAGCCTCGTCGAGCATCCGGTGGGTTCCGGCCTCGCCGAGGTCGTCGTGCTCCCGTTGATAAAGGGCGTTGACGTTCGCCTGAAGCGCCGCGCGATCGAGAGTCACGGCTCAGCCGAGAGTCTCGAGGCTGGTTTCGACAAACGTGGCGATGTCGCGAAAGGAAGCCACGCCGACGGGGCGACCCGACTCGCCGGTGAGTGGGACGTGCGATACCTCCTGTTCGAGGATCTCATGCATGGCGTCGGCAATGGATGACCTGGCGTCCAATGAGATCGGGCTAGCCGTCATCACGTCCTCGACTGTCGCGGCCGTCAGGTCGATGCCGACGCACCCGACTTTGGTCTGCACGTCGAACTCTGTCAGCTCTCCGACGAGATTCTCCCGATCGTCGACCACTAGGACCGAGCCGAGCCCGCGTACCCGCATGTGGTGGATGGCCAATTCGACGGGATCGTCCACATGAAAGGTCACCGGGGGGCTCGTATGGAGGCCGGTGAAGTCGACCATTGTCAGCCCATGGTGGACGGTGGCCTCGCCGATGCTCCCCGAGATCCGTGAAGTCAGCAGGTTGCCGATAGTGCCGACAACCGTATAGAACGAAAGGTTGCCGACAAGCCGATCGTCGTAGTCGAGCACCGGAACGCTGCGGACCCACCGGTCATTCATGATCGTCAGGCCGTCGGCGACGCTGGCCTCATTT
The DNA here is from genome assembly GCA_947258375.1 of uncultured Acidimicrobiaceae bacterium. Classification (GTDB taxonomy): domain Bacteria; phylum Actinomycetota; class Acidimicrobiia; order Spongiisociales; family UBA5794; genus JAHEJX01. The sequence continues at coordinate 42,155 of CAMYIJ010000020.1, read as the reverse complement.
CTCACGGTGTGAACCGGCTGCGTCATTTCCTCGGTGATCGGCCGATGCCAGGAAGCGGGCCGACCGATGACGCGCTGCAGGATGTCGCGCTGCGTGAAAACACCAACCAGCTGCTCGTCGTCGACCACACACGCCGAGGAGCGGCCGGCGGCGCACATCAGGCCCACCGTCTCGCCGACCGAGACGTTCGCCGGAACGGCCACATAGCGCGTCAGGTCCACGCTCGAAACCGGCGTTGCGCTCAGGGCATCGGCAATGCTCATGGGATCCTTTCGAGGTTGGGTAGGGCGGCCTGCGAAGTCAAGCGGCGGTCCTCATGCTGCGAGACGATCTGCTTCGACAGTAACGCATGTGCCACAGGAGCCAAATCGCGGGAGGCCGCTAGCGGTACATGACCTCTAGCAGAGGCCGGTCGGCGGTGTCGGCGTGTTCCCGGGTCTTGTACTCGGTTGAGACGTTTCCATTGCCTTCGTCATCATCGGACACTCGCCATCCGTTGTTGGCTGTGCCGTCAACCCAGGCCTGGACATCTGCGGTCACGGTCCACGTGGTGCATGTCAAGCTGCCTGGTTGGGTCTGGCTGTCCGTTGCCGACGCCGCCACGGATGGTTGGTTGTTCCAGGTGAGCGTTGTCTCCACCCAGCTGGCCGATACGCGATGGACGTCGTAGGTCCGAGCCGAGGTCGGATCCTTGTCCGGGCAGAGCGTCAGCGTGGCTGAATCGACGGTCGACCCACCTGGAATGCCCGACACGTCGAACTCGACGAAACTCCTGCCGTTCTTTGAGTTGTTCCCCGATTGTGTGACCATCTCGGTGTCTGTGCCGTAGTTGTCGTTCGGTCTGTCCTCTTCCCCCCAGGTGTCAGCCGTGGAGCCATAAGTAGCCCTGGTGCCGGTATACCCGTCCGCTTCGTTGCTGTTGCCGCTCTCCCAGTTCTGGTAATACGCCCGGACCACGTAGTAGTAGAGGCCGGTGGCGGGTGTATCGTCGTAGGTGGTTGTGGTCCGGGGGGTGACCTGGGCGATCTGGGAGTACGGCCCGCCCGGGGACGAAGCGCGTAGCACCCGGTGACCCGTGGCGTACGTGTCCGCGGTGGCCGTCCAGTCGATCGTGATCGTCGACCCGTCGGTGGCCGTGACGCTTGTGGGAGCTTGCAGGACATCGGCGGTCCAGGAGTTGGTTCCGTTACCCGTCGTGGCGGCGAAGGCGGCAGTCGAGCCGGTCCCGGTGACGACCGAACCGACAAGAAGCACGACGACGAGTGCGGACATGTCGGCGCGACTGACTCGCAGAGCGAGGCCCGCCGGTTGGACCGTCTCCCCTGGCTCGCGCCAAGGGTTGAATCGATCGAGAAGCGCCCAGCGTGCCGTCCAGAACGCAGCTGCCGCCATGATCCCTGCCAGCACCAGATTGAGCCAGGCTCCGGCGTAGACCCACGCGTACGGCTTGCCGACGAAGGGAACCAGGATGCGGCCGACGCCGACAACTTGATCGGCGGTCACCGGATCGGAATCGACACGACCATTGCGATCACCACGGGTCACGTACTCGCCGGTCGGGGCGATATCGACAATCCGATGGGTGATCTGTCCCTCTCCCGCCGGGTTCTTGAACACGATCACCGTGCCGGGGCCGAGCCCGGTGCCATCGTGCGGGCTGGTCACCACCACGTCGCCGGCTTCGATTCCGGGCTCCATCGAACCCGACAGCACGGCCACGGAAGACCAGCCCAGCGCCAGTGGTACAACGACGGCCCAGACAAGCAGGCACAGCAGCGCCGTGATTCCCATAAGCGAGAAGAGCCCGATGGTGAATCGGGCCTTCTCGGCTCTCGCTGCGGAGGCGGCCACGACGCCGGCCGTACGATTTGGTGGGCCTAGTTCTGGACTTCCCAGGTGAAGGTGAGCGCGGTGACCGATTCGCCCTGCTCGGCGTTCGGAGCGGCTGAGTCGAGCTCCGCCGTGATCCGATATGTCTTCGACTCAGGTGTCGCGGCTGGGTCCCACACGCCGGCGCCGGTCGCGTAGCTGGTGTGGTCGGTATCGAAGTCGGAGAGGGTGCCGCCAGTTTCGATGGCGTTCTGCAGCGTGAAGCCGGCGCAGTTGCCGAACGATCCGCCAGTGCCCTCTTCGATGGTGAGGTTCAGGTAGGTGTCGAAGTCACCGGAGTCGGTATAGCCACCGGAATAGATCTTGACTCCCGAGGGATCAGGAATGCTGCCCTGGTAGGTCACCACGATGCAGTCAACGGCCGGTTCCCCGGGCTCCCTGTTGGTGACTGTGAACATCGTCGAAGCCGAGTCATCGTCGACCAGGTCCACATCTCCGGCAGTGAATGAGTTCGTGGTGTTGTCCGTGGTGTCACTGAAGACGGCCACGGAGCTGGTGATGACAGCCAGGCTCACAATGAGCAGTGCCGCCGTCACACCCACGATCCGGGCCATTGGTGCCAAGCTCTGCCTGCGCGCTCGACGACGTATCGTGAAGATGCCGTCCAATCCGCTCTTCTTGTTCATGTCCGGTCTCCTTTGTGCCGCGTCGTCAATTTCAAACCAAAGCCAGGTGCATGACGAGGAAACGCAGCCGGGCCAGGTCGGCCAAGCCAACAGTCACCCCAACGCAGTTGCTTCTATTCCCCCCTGTCGGCCCGCGGCGCCAGTATTCAAGAGGTTGTCGCGGGCAAACCAGGGGAGTTGAAAGGGATCCGCTCCGAGTACGATGTTCGTCTCATCGACCACGACTGGATCATGAGACCCGCTCGGACGGACGGAGGAGACGAGATGCTCGATCGGCGTAGTTTCTACATCAACGGAGCCTGGGTTTCGCCGGCGATGGCCCGTGACCACGAGGTCATCAACCCATCGACCGGCGAACCATGCGCCGTGATCTCGTTTGGCGATCAGGCCGACACGGATGCCTCGGTAGCCGCCGCCCGCAATGCTCTTTCCAGCTGGGGCCAGTCGTCTGTCGCCGAGCGGATCGAGCTGCTCGAGGCCTTCTTCGGCATCTACAAGGAGCGGTCCGAGGAGATGGCAGAGGCGATATCCCTCGAGATGGGCGCCCCCGTGTCCCTTGCCAAGACCGCCCAGGTGGGTGTCGGTGCCGGCCACATCAAGGCCTTTATCCGGGTACTCAAGGAGTTCGAATTCGAACATCAGTTGAGCTCCCATGCCCCGACCACGGAGATCATCTACGAACCGGCAGGAGTAGCGGCCCTGATCACGCCATGGAATTGGCCGATGAACCAGGTGACGCTCAAGGTGGCGCCGGCGCTGGGGTCCGGGTGTACCGTCGTCCTCAAGCCATCGGAGATCGCACCGCTGTCTTCAATGTTGCTGGCCGAGATGATCGACGCCGCCGGATTCCCCGCGGGCGTGTTCAACCTCGTCAACGGTGACGGTGCCGGTGTCGGCTCCCAGCTGACCGGCCACCCCGGCGTTGACATGGTTTCGTTCACAGGCTCGACCCGAGCCGGGATCGCCATCACGAAAAACGCCGCGGACACGGTCAAGCGAGTCGCCCTCGAACTCGGCGGCAAGGGCGCCAACATCGTCTTCGCCGACGCCGACGAAAAGGCCGTTACGAGGGGAGTGCGGGGCTGCTTCATCAACAGCGGCCAATCGTGCAATGCCCCGACGCGAATGCTGGTGGAGCGGTCCGCGTACGAGCAGGCGGTCGAGACGGCGGCCGCAGTGGCCGATCAGACCGCCGTCGATCTGTCCTCGAATGAGGGGCGCCACATCGGACCGGTGGCTTCGGAAGCGCAATTCGACAAGATCCAACGCCTCATCAAGACCGGTATCGACGAGGGCGCCCGGCTCATCGCCGGCGGGTTGGGAAGGCCCGAGGGCCACGAGCGCGGCTACTTCGTTCGTCCGACGGTGTTTGCCGACGTCACCCCCGACATGTCGATCGCCCGTGAGGAGATCTTCGGGCCGGTTCTATCCATCCTGTCTTTCGACAGCGAGGAAGAGGCAATCGAAATCGCCAACGACACGGCGTACGGTCTGACGAACTACGTCCAGACCCAGGATCTCGAACGGGCCCGCCGCGTCGCCAAACAGCTGCGCTCCGGCATGGTCGAAATGAACGGCCAGCTTCTCCCGGCCGGTTCGCCATTTGGGGGCTACGGGCACTCCGGGAACGGACGCGAGGGGGGCCAGTGGGGCCTCGAGGAATTCCTCGAGGTGAAGGCAATCAGCGGATGGCGGCCCGCCGAGGACTGACTTCAACTCAGAGCCGGTTCCCTGTAACGGTCCCACGAGACGAACGTCTCTACAGGCCGACGGGTGACCGGCCCGAATCGTCCTTGCGGATATCCGACGGGGATCACCGCTGCCAGCAGCGTTCCCCTGGGAATCCCGAGGATCTTCTCGTAGGTCCCCTTGGGCGCCAGCACCAGGGGCATTGTCAGGGCGGCGCCCAACTCCATGGCCCGCGCCGCCAGCAACAGGTTCTGGACTGCCGGGTAGGCGGTCGCCCACAGCTCCTGTTCGGTGTTGGCCCGAGCCCGAAACGCCAGCCGGACCATCCGCCACAGTCCGAGGTGGCGGAGCCCGGCGCGGAATGTCGCCCGGCTGCGGGCCGCCTTTTCGGCGAGTGGATCGTGCCGGACACAAACGCAGATCAGGGCGGGCACCTCCGTGAGGTGTTGCGCCAGGTACGTGGCCGCCCGTAGCGTCCGTCTCCGTTGGTCGATGTCCTCGCCGGGCCGGGCCGGCATCGCCATTGCGGTCTCGGTGAGGAACGCGTTGCCCCGCCTCCACGGCTCGGCCATCCGCGCTATGACATCGCGGTCGCGGACGATGACGAACCGCCAGTTCTGGCCGTTGCCGGTGCTCGGCGCCTGTGTCGCCGCTTCAACAAGCCCCAGCAACACTTCCTCAGGCACCGGGTCGGGGCGGAGGCGGCGCATCGCCCGGCAGCTGTACATCACTTTGAATAGCTCGGTTTTCGTTTCATACATCGCAACCCCCATTGGTTGTCCGGAGATCGGTTTTGCATTTCGAGCCGGCTCGCGACCCCGGTTCAGGTCGCCTGCAAGCGGCTGGCGGCCCGTTTGACATGAGCCCTGGTAGGTGTGGTGGGCGCTTGCCTTCATGTCGCCGCCAGCTTGGAGCGCAGCCTCCTCGTCAGGACCATCACCACGAACGCAAGCAGCACGATCACCCCGGCCGCGATCGCCAGCTCGCCCCATACCGTGCTGAGCCCGGAGTCGTTGATCGTCACCTCGTACACGGGGTTGATCACCCAATAGGTCGGGAAGAGCTTGGCAATCCACTGCGGCCAGCCCGTGAAGATGTAGAAGGCGGTCGGCGCCAGCAGGATGAAACCGGTCCCCTTGATGAGCGCAAAAACGCCGGCAATGTCCTTCGAGGCGGTGCCGTAGATGAGCCCGATCTCCACCAGCAGCGCCGCAGCCACGATCAGAACGACGATCAGCGCCAGCGGCTGGGCGGTCAGCGCGCTGTTGAGCCACAGCGTGACGACCGCCATGGCCCCGGCCAGCAGGAAGCCGAGAATGCCCTTGGCAGTCACCACCTCAGCCAGGGTGACCGGGGTGACGGTCAACGCGGAGAGCGTCCGGTTCTCCCTCTCGTCGGCCAGGCTGAACGAGGGGAGGAACACCGCCGCGACCAATAGTGCGTACATCACGATGAACGGCACCAGGCGCACCGAGATCGGGAGTCCTTCTTCACCTAGGGTCACGACTTCCACTTCGACCGGAGGGGCGGTGCCCGCAACGTCCCGGACCAGGTCGACTGCCGTCACCGCCAGGATGATGCGGTTCGAGGCCAGGCTCTGGCCGCCGACGTAGAACTCGAGTGAGGGATTGGCTCCGGACCTGACTGCACCGTCGAAGCCGGGCTGGAGAACCAGGCCGGCATCGAGATCGTTGGACTCGACCTTGTCCTTGAGGTCGGCAACGTCGCTGAGCAGCGTCAGCTCGAGCCCTTCGAGATCCTGGATCGCAGTCGTGACATCCGATGCCCCCTGATCGACGACACCAAGCCGCGGGTTGGGGTCGAACAGATTGCCGAACGTCACCTGGAGCATCAGCGTGATGAGGACCGGCAGCAGCAGCACCCAGAGGAAGATCGGTGACCGCGGGCCGAGTTGGAGATCCTTGCGCAGGACCAGGAGGATTCGCGAGAGGCTCACAGCGTCTGCACCTTTCTCTTCAGCACCATCCAGCCCAGAGCGAACAGCGCAACGCACCACATCAGAAGCATGCCAAGTTCGGGAAGGGTCTCCGCCCACCCGTCACCGAACGTGGCGACGTTGACCAGTCCTCGCACGAGCGGGTAGGAAGGCAGCGCCCGTATCCAGGCCGAGGCGGTTCCCGGGAACAGAGCAGCGAACGCCGGGATCATCAAGGGGATCATGAAGAGCATCCCGGTGAACAGGGTGCTCATGAAGTCCTTGCCGGTCGAGCCGGCGAGCATCGCCGTGCCGGAGACCATCACGGCGCCGAGCAGCATCAGCGTGAGAATCAGTAGCGGCTGCACAGACAGGGCGTTGATCGCGACCAGCACGATCACCGCCTGGGCCATCCCGCTCAGCGCGCCGGTTATGCCTTTGGCCGCCAGCACATCGCCGACCGTCGCCGGCGATACCAGTAGCGCCGTCACCGTACGCTCGTGGATCTCCTTGGCGATCAACGACGCCATGATGAACATCTCCATCAGGAGCACCAGGAATACGAGCAGCGGCCGGAAGCTGTCGCGGGCCGAAGCCTGGTTGCCGAGGCGGTCCTCCCCGAGGACGACGAAGACTTCGTCGGCGGCCAGCGTGCTGACCGGCAGCTCGGTGCCGGCGACGGCAAAGGCCAGCTCGCGGACGATACTCGTGATGGCCGTGCGAATCTCTTCGGCGACGGCGGCGTCGATGAAGACCGTCACCGCCGTGGCCTCGCCGGCAGCGGTTGCAGCCAGGAAGTCTTCCGGGAATGCGATTCCGACCGCGGTCTTGGCCTGGTCCTGATCGGGCGGGGTGGCATCGCCGGCGACGACTGCTTCGAGATCCGCCGCGGTCGCGAACGGCACCAGCAGCAGCCCCTCTTCCTCAGCCGACTCGAGCGCGGTCAACACGCTCGAGTCCTCCAGGCCGGACACGCCCACGCGGATCGACTCGTTCACGTCGTTGGGAAGCAGCCAGAAGAGCACGACCACCACGACGAGCACCATGACAGTAAGGAACGCCCACAGCTTGTCCCGTCCATACTCGGCGATGTCCTTGCGCACTATCGAGGCAATGATCGAGAACCGGGACACCGGCCGGTTCATCCCGCGAGCCCCCTTCCCGTCATCTCTATGAAGATGTTCTCCAGCGAGGCCTCCTCGGTGTGGATGGTCATGAGCCCGGCGGCGCCGACGGCCTCCTTGAGCTCGTCTCCGGCCCCTGACTCCGTCAGCGAGATGGAGCGTTCCGTGATCTCACCGTCTTCTCTGATTCGAACCTTCACCGAGCGCCGGCCGTGGGCCAGCTTCAGGTTCTCGGGCGTATCGAGGGCGTACAGCTTCCCCTCGTTCAGGAAGGCCACCCGGTCGGACAAATCGTCGGCTTCGAACATGTCATGTGTTGTCAGCAATACCGCGGCCCCGCGGTCGGCCTCTTGCCTGATGAGCTCACGAATCGCTTGCGACGACACCGGGTCGAGCCCGTCGGTCGGCTCGTCGAGGAACAGCACCCGCGGTGTGTTGACCAGGGTTCTGGCCATCATGAGCCGCTGCCGCATTCCCTTTGAGTACTTGCTGACCCGATCCTTCGCTCGATCGGCCAGCCCGACCCTGGCGAGCAGCCCGGCGGTATCGATGTCCTTGAGGCCGAAGAGGCTGGCGAAGAAACGCAGGTTCTCCTGGGCCGACATCGAGTCGTAGAGGTTCTTCTCCTCGAAGCACACTCCGATCTGAGCCTGGATTGCCGGGTCGTCGGCCGTGACGTCGGCACCGAGCACCTGGGCCTTCCCCGACTTCGGTGCGAGCTGCCCGGTGAGGATCTTGATGGTGGTCGACTTTCCGGCACCGTTCGGCCCCAGGAAGCCGAGGATCTCTCCAGCGGCCACCTCGAAACTGATTCCCTTGACCGCCTCGATATCACCGTAGGAGTAACTGACGTCCTCCACGCGGATGGCGGCGTCGGACATAGCGTCTCCTCTCGATGAGCGAAACCTTCTCGACCTCGCGAACGCTACCGAAGCCCGGATTGGTCGGCTAGGGCATTTCGGCCGGGCCGAGAGGCGACTCCACGATGGCGATGCCGCGCTGTTCGAGTGCCGTCACGAAGGGCTGCCAGGGGACATCGCGGATGGGGGAGAGGATGCCGCGGCCGGAGATGGTGCCCGACGCGATCATCCGGGCGGCGATGCCGGCGGCGAAACCCACCGTCCGGTTCATGGCGAACAGACCGGTCTCGAGGTCCCTGAAATCAACGAGATCCAGGGTCAGTCCGCCGGCCGGGCCCCCGGTGCCCTCGGCTTCGACCCGCAATATCACCGCGTCACGCTGACCGGCGTCGTACTGGAGTCGCGGCCCGAGATGCTCAATCATGAAGTCTCGCGGCGTCACACTGCCCAGCGTCGCGATCGGCTCGTTCCCCAGGAGGCCTAAAGCCGTCAGCCGGCGCCACATGGCGCCGTGCCCGGGGTATCGAAGTGTGTAGCGGCCCACTTCCACCGCGGTGTCGGCGATGCCAAAACGGTCGGCGTACTTGGCGGCGTCGCCGTTGGGAGCCGCCTCGAGCAACCCGAACGGCTCGACCTCCACGGTGTGGCCGTGCTCCTCATCGAACACGTTGTCTCCCGGAATCTCGACAACCTCACCGTTGCGCACTAACCGAGCCGGGCGGGTATAGGAGTCGAGCACGCCGGCCCATGTCCAGCTGATGCGGTAGCGGAGCGGGTTGTTGTCATCACCCGGCGCCGGGATGCCGCTGCCGTAGCTCCTGAGGTGGGTAACCGAATCAAAGCGCCGTACTGCCTCGGCACCCATCAGCAGATCGATTCCAGGATCGAGTCCCATTTCCGGCAGGATGGCCACTCCGGCGGCTCGGGCCGGACCGTCGAGACCGCGCAGGTAGTCGTCGTAGTTGGTGTTGACCACATGGACACCCGCCGCGATCGCGGCTTCGGCGACGGGGCGGACGAACCGTAAGGGCAAGGTGTCGACGACAACGTCGTATCCGTCGGCAAGCAGATCGGCCAGCGCGGTCGGGTCGGCCGCATCGAGGGCCCGCGCCTCAGCCTTCGTACTCCCCAGCACTGCGAGCTCTGATTTTGTCCGGTCAACCTCAGTATCGGCGCACACCACACTTGTCACGTCCGGGTGGGTGACGAGATCGTGTGCCACCGCCCGACCCTGCATTCCGTAGCCGAGAACCAAGATCCTCATCGTGGCCTCAACCCTACTGCCGCGAGCTTTGACTTCAGCTGACTGGCCCGGAGTGAGGTATCAGCCGGGCGCCTCAATCCCGGCCGGGGACTAGTCCCCTTCTCACCAGAGTGAATGCCCATTGCGCCGTAGCCGCGGCCACGCCATTATGGAGGCGGGACGGAGGTAGGAATGCGTGTCTTCTTAGCAAGCCTTGCGGGGATAGCGGCATCCTCAGCGCTATACGGGTTCAGCCATATGGTGGACGGATTCACCGCGGCGGTTCTCTATATGATTGCTCTGCTGATCGCTCCGGTTTCGATCGGCATAGCCATCGCCGCGGAGATCAACCGGCGCCTGGACCCTCCGGTAACCCGGAAGAGCCGAGACCGTTCCCTGCCCGAGCCATCGGAATGGCACCGTTGCGGCGGCTGCGGCTCACCCATGATGGCGATGGACTTCGCCTGGGTTTGCCGAGCATGCGACATGGCACCGGCTCGCTAGCAGACCCTTCGGCCGGATCCAGGGGGCCTAGTCCTCGAGCACCGTCTCGATATCTTGGAGGGCGGCCATTGCCGATGGGAAGCCGATTGTCGTCACGGCCAGCAGTGCCGCCTGGCGCAGCTCATCCGGCTGCAGCCCGAGCGTCGCAGCCTTGCGCGCGTTGGAACGCACGGCACCTCCAGAGCGGCTACCAATAGCGATTCCGAGCTTCACCAGGCGCCGGCTGCGTTCATCAAGGCCGCCCGTTTGATCGATCGTGGCCGCCAGGCGGTCGAGGCCGGCGGCGACTGCCCCGTAGTCTTCGCGAAACGACTTGTAGAGCCCCGGCAGGTATTGGTCCATGATTGCCTCCGTTCTTCAGCCCCTCACGAGCCTGTGAGCCTACAGATCGAACCGCGATTAGGGGAGCTCCGCTCAGCCGGCGAAGGGACCGCGATCGCAGGAGCGGTAGGAATAGATTCCCTCGATTGTCGGGGCCTCGTCGCCGCTGCCAACCGGTCCCCACAGCAGTGTCCGGCGGTCGGAGGATCGCAGCAACAGGAATATCGGGCTGCCGTCCTCCAACGTTCCGGATGTGACTACTGATGACAGATACAGCCGCTGGGCATCTTCGATAGTGATGCCCGGCTCCAGGCCCGAGATCGTCTGCAGCCCGTTTCCTCCCGCGACCGGCGCTCCCTCGTAGCGATAACCGACAAAGAGCTCCCGGTCTCCGTCGTTGCGGAATATCGCACTGAGGCCGCCCCATTGGAGCACCCGGCCGGTGCCGGCGGGACACAGGCCCCAGGAATCGTCTGCCTCGAGCCGAGCCTGCGGCTGGCCGAAGGTCGCCACCAACCTTCCCGCCGCGTAGTCGCCGCTGCTACAACCAGTTAAAAGACCAACACAAACACACAGACGACCAGAAACTCTTCGCAAGACGGCAGCTGAGGCAGCTATGATGAAGAATTATTAGTGGTGGTGGTTGTTGTCGTCGTGGACGTGGTGGTTGAGGGCGGCGCCGTGCTGGTGACAGGCGTGCTGGTAGTCGGCAGCGCGGTCGACGGCGCGGTCGACGGCGCGGCTGTGGTTGCGACCACGGTGGCGGTGCGCTGGTCCGCACCGAGGGTCGTTGTCACCTGAGCCGTTTCTGCGGGCGGACTGAAGGTTATGACGGCCACAGTCGCGGCCGCCGCGGCGGCGAGCCCATACACTGCCCAGCGCCTGCCCGCGGCCGATTCGGTCTGCTCGTTGGGCATGCCGTGTTCCATCTCCGCGAGCTCGGCGCCGTCGGCCGCTTCATCGAGAGTTACATCGATCCAGCCATTGCCGCAGCGGGCACACATGTCGATCTCCACCGACCTTGTCTCGCCACACCACAAGCAACTGCCCGTCGTCCGAAGGTTGTGAAGCAACATCTCGGCGTGTTCCATCGGGTGATCATCGGCTGGCGCGTCTGCCGGATCGGGCAAACCATCTTCCCGAGCAGACTCGGTCGGCGAGGTGAACACCGTATCGGCGACCATTGGCGGCAAACCGGCACCGGCGGGGTCGGCTGAGCGAGGAGTTACCCGCCACGATGACTCGCCCATCAGCTCCTTGAGATGGGCGACGCGGGCGATGATGTTCTTGGCTTCGGTGTAGAGCAGGATGGAGAAGAAGCCATACTGCAGGAACCAGCGCTTGCGCTTCAAGCTGGGGTGTGCCAGGCGGTAGGCCATGAGTACTCGGCCGGGCCCAACCGAAGTGGCGAAGATGGTTGTCGCGATGAAAATGGGCACGAACCAGTCGACCACATCCCCCCGCACCCACCAGAAGAGCAGGAGCGGGAAGATCTGAAACGAGATCCAGGGATAGATCTCCCGTTGGAGCAACAGGGCGAATACACCGAACTTCTGACGCGTATTGAAGTGGGGGAGTCGCAGCATCGCCCACAGGTGCCGCAGAGAAACCTGGGTCCAACCCTGCGCCCAACGGAGCCGCTGATTCCAGATCTGCCTGACCGTGGTTGTGGCCAGCTCGCGGCTGATCAGGTCCGGGTCGGATGCGATCTGGCCGCCTGCTTCGAGAACCCGCATCGAGGCATCAATGTCCTCAGTGAGCATCGATCCTCGCATCCGGGTCATATGGAGAACCTCGGTTCTCCAGTAACCGTTGGAGCCGCCGAAGATGCCGAACCCGTCGCGCATCCACCGTCCCGGGTGGGCCACGGCGTAGATGGTCTCGAACTCGATGGCGACCATCTTCGCGAGGAACGTCTCCTCCGGATTGCGGACCAGGCAGTGGCCCTGCACCACGTCATACCCGTTCGACAGCCAGCGCCACGCCCGGTGATACGAATCCGGATCGGGATGGTGGTCGGCATCGAACACGCCGATGAAGTCGCCGGTCGCCCTTGCCAGGGCCGCGTTGAGGTTCTGGGCTTTCGAGTTGGAGCCGGCGACCTTGAGTAGCAGCAGATTGGGGTGGCGATCTGCGATCGACTGCAGCTCGGCCTCGACGGGAAGATCGTGAGGAGTGTTGTAGGCGAGGATTATCTGCAGGCCGGCCTGATAGTCGACGGTGAGGAAGTGCTCGATCGTCTCAACGATCGTGCCCGCCTCGTTCGGCATGTAGGCGCAGATGATGGCCGAGGCGGGCGGTTCGGGAGCGCCGGCCACGCGCGGTGCTCCACGGTGGCGGTTGGCGAATAGACCTTCGAGCCAGATGAGGACGGCAGTGGAAACGAGGGCCACGACGACTGCGATGTAGACGGGCCACGATACGTCGAAGCCGATCGTGTCGAGTGTGAGGTAGAGCAGGAACGGGACGACAACCCCGAGTGCGAACGTCGAGGAGATCTGCAGGACATCGCGCGCCGGGCGGTGGTCGGTCTTCTCCGCGCCTTCCCTCGGATCGGGTGGCAGCCAGCGTCGCGGCTGCAGGTCCTGGGTGCTCTCGGCGTCGGCGGCTGCCGCGGCTGCTCGCTCGATCACCTGGTCGCTCAACTCGACACGATTGCTGTCGAACTCGACGAACCCGATCATCGGCACCGGCCGGATGGTTCGCCCTTTCGCCTGGGTAACCATTGAAGCGGCCCGGGTAGCCATTGCTCGCAAGCGGTCGGCGGCAGCACGGATGGACACATCGGGCATCAAGATCGCGAGGTCTCCGGCGCGAGATGCACCGACGATATCGAGCGGTTCCGCGGACTCGCCCATCGCGGCGGCGATGGTCTCTAGTACGCGGCGGCGTTCGCGCTCGCCGAGCGTCGCCTCGACGGCCTTGAGGCTGGGGATGTTCACGACGGCGAGCACGCCGCCGGCCCCGCCGCGCCTGGCTCGCGTCAACTCGCGGTCGACCTCGAAGGAGAAGGTCTCGACGTCCACCAGCTCATGCTGGCGGCGGCGCGTCTGCTCGGCGCGATCCAGGCGATTGGTGACCCTGGCGATCAGCTCGGCATTGTCGAATGGCTTTGTGATGTGGTCGTCGGCCCCGGCGTCGAACCCATCGATGATGTCGTCGACCTGATCGGACACCGTCAGGAACAGGAAAGGCGTGAAGTCGTAGCGGTGGTCGCTGCGGACCACGTCGAGGAATTGCTGACCGCTCACCCCCGGCATCGAGCGGTCGCAGATGACCAGATCGAATTCAGTCTCTTCCAACAGGCGTAGCGCGTCGTCCACTTCCACCGCGACAACGTCAATCCCGGCCCCGCGCAGGACCCGCGTGATGACGGCGCGCATCACCCGGTCGTCGTCGACGGCCAGTACACGACGGCGGCTCGATTGGGGCGCGTTCGGCAAGTCAGCGGTCATAAGCCATCAAGCATGTTGATCGGTCGGAAACGCCTGGTACTAGAGGTAATCCGCTGGGTCCCATCGCACGAGAACCGCACCACAAGGGCAAGATCCTGAGGAGCTCGTCCCGCCGACCTAGCCCGTCGGCGCCTTGGCATGGGCAGGGGCGTTGCACGGCAGGGTCAGCTCGAATCTGGTCAGGCCGTCGCGCCGTGAGTAAGTGATGTCACCGCCCATGAGCCGGGCGAGTTTGCGCGACACCGAGAGGCCGAGGCCAACCGATTTGGGCTCCTGGACGGCGTTCTCCGAGCGTTGATACGAGTCGAAGATGAGTTCTGCGTCCTTCTCCGGGACGCCCTGTCCGTCGTCAGAGACGGCCAGCCAGGCCGATGTCCCGACGATGCCGACGTCGACGGAGATGTTGTCGCCGCCGTAGCGCCCGGCGTTCGTGAGCAAGTTGCGCAGGATCTGGCGCACTCGGAGGGGATCCCCGTGTGCCAATACCTGCTCTGTGTCTTCGGCAACGCTCATCCGGGCACGAACGCCGGAAAGGCCGGCGTTGGACACAAGGTCGCGCGCCTCAGAGACGAGGTCGAACTCCTCGATGTTCAGGTTCTGCACGCCCATCTCGGCCCGGCCGGCGACGAGCAGATCCTCGACGATTCCCGCCAGTTCGTGGCTCTGCTCGGCAATGAGCTGGATGAATTCACGGGTCTCCATCTCGGAGTAGGCGTCGGGCGCCTGGCGCAACTCGTCGGCCAGGCCGGCGACCGCAGTCAATGGTGTCCGCAACTCATGGCTCACCGAAGCGACGAACTCATCCTTCGATCGCACCAATTCTTCCAGCCGTTCTTTCAGTGTCGTGATCTGTGCCAGTGATTCGCCGAGCCGGCCGTTCTCGAGAGAGACCGCCACCTGGCCCGCCAGGGTTTGGACGAGGCCGACATCCTCGGGCTTGAAACGGGAGACGTCATCGAGACGGTTTGCCGTCAACAGGATGCCGACAACTTCGCTTCCGCTGTGCATCGGAGCGACTATGGCTTGATCGATAACGAGGGTGTCGCCCGCCGCCGCCGCCGGATGCTCCACAGGCCCCGCCAGTAGACCGCTTCTTGCCGCTCTCGCCATCCTCTGAACGGACACCAGCCCGTCGGCGGGAGCAACTTCCATGACGCGGGTCGCGTCTGCGGGGCCCACCGACGTGACGTAGGCCTCGCTGCCGTCGATCGGGAAGAGGAAGGCTTCGGCGTACTCGGCATCGACCATGCTCCGGGCACTCGAGACGGCTGCGACCATGGCGGATTCGATTTGCGGGGAGGCGTGGAGGGCACGGGTCGCCTCATAGAGGGAGCCGAGGCGATCACTCTCTTCGCGCTGGCTCACATAGGCTCGGTAGGCAACGTACAGGATCACCGGCGGCACAGCGGTCAGCCAGGCGGCAGACGCGTACAGCTTCAGGAGAACGACGCCGATCAACGCGGTGGCGGTGTTCATGATGGTCGCCAGAGCGCTGAGCAACATCACCTCGTAGGTCTCCTTGAAGGAGAGCCTTCCGCCGGTCAATCGAATGACGGCGTTGATCATTGCTTCCGCCGCCATGAGCGCCACGAGAGCGGCAACGATCGCCGCCAGCCATCCAGCCGGGCCGATGGGGTCACCGAGTGCTGCAATCGGACGGAACACGATGATCGCCAGCGAAGTCTGGACCGCGAATTGCCCGACGTTGAACGTGAGTTTGACGGGCTGCTGGCGGCGAAGGATCAAGACGGCGGCGTTGGCGACCATCTGAGCGGTGATCGCAGCCACGGGCGAAGCCACGAACAACGCGATCACCAGAGGGATCTCGCTGAGCGAAAACGAGTGGGCGTCCTTGCGGAATCGCAGGTGGAACACCGCTCGCTCTGCAACGGCGAACAACACCACGAGCAGAATCCACGGGACTGAGACGTCCTCCAGGAATGAACCCCAGGGAGCGACTACAAGTGTCAACAGCGCCGCGACCAACCAGATTCCACCAATGAGGGCCCAGACGCGCCTGACGCGCCTCCCCGGCCGCTTGGCGGTTACGCTCGATGCGGTGGTCAGTGTCCAACTCCTTGACGTATCAAGCTCAATATCGGCATTGGTTCCGTGCGGCTGAAGCCCCGAAGTCACTCAACGCGGTCGGCGCCGTATCACCAGAGTCACATCGGCGGGTCTGCTTCGCCTGCGGCCCGCTGCAACCGGGGGTGATGACTAGTCACCCTACGCGCGGGCGTTTTGATTCTCTCGTTTTGGCGGTCCCATTCCGATGTCAGAGAGGTAGGACGAACGGAAGTAGGAGGCATGTTCACCAAGGAGCCCGTAGCCCAAGGTTTGAGCTGGGCGCTGTGACACATGTCGATATTTCCGCCGCCATGATCTGAGTCCGGAGCCGACCGTTGCTGGTGGTACTCGATGGAAGCCCGGTGCCAGGTAGGGAGTGGTAAACAGGGTCCGGGGTAGCACACCCCGGGCCTCTCTCTTTGTGCGGCTTCCCTGCCTCAGCCGTCGCGCCATCAGCGGTTTCGCACCGCGCAAGTGAAGCGCGAGCGTGGTCAGCGGCTTTCTAGCCACAGGCCTCTCCAAGCGGATCGAGGCCGAGCTCGGCCACCGCCACAGCGGACGGGTTGGTGATCGCCACCTGCACATCTTGGCGGATGAGGTCCACATCGGGAATGTCCTTGCCGCGTTCGTCGAGTCCGGCGACGTAAGTGGGCGGGATGAAGCGGATTGTCGTTATCCGTTCAGTGTCGACCTTGGGCAGCAGGTCGATGAAGTCGGGCAGGCGCGAGATGGGAATGTCGGTGAGGAGCGTGTCCTCGAGCACCGCCGCGATCCGCGGGTACGCCCGCACCATCTCAGCCGGATTCGACTGCTTCACCAGTGCCTCGAGAACGCAGCGCTGCCGGTTCATCCGGGCGTAGTCATCGGCGTGACGGCGAATCCGGGCGTAGGCCAGGGCCAGGTGGCCGTCGAGCTTCTGCCGCCCCGGCTCGATTACGACCGACTCGACCGTCACTCCGTCCTCGTGCGGGTAGATCTCATCCACGATGCGAAACTGCACATCCATCTCGACGCCCCCCAGCGCGTCGACGAGCCCCACGAAGCTGTCGAGTGTGACCAACATGTAGTAGTGAATGGGAACACCCAGCAGCTCGCCGATCCCGCCTTTGATCGCGTTGACTTCGGGAGCGCCCGGGCCCGGGAAGGCCTCGGGGCGTTGCGCCCCTTCGATGTACAGGTCGTTGAGGAGCTTCGGGAAGCAGTTGCAGTCCCAGATCCCGTGGCCGGGAGGCAGGGGTACCCGAGCGAAGTTCCGGGGCACGCTAAACATTGCGATGTCTCCGCTGTCGGGGTCGATGCTCACCACGATCATCGTGTCGGTGCGAATACCGGCGCGGCCAACGCCGGAGTCGCCGCCGAGGAGCAGGATGTTGAGCCGATCGAGGCCATCCCAGATCGCAGGTGGCCGGGTTTCCGCAATCGTGACCGACGGGCTTGCGACGCCGGTTCCCAACACGGTGGCCGGCGGTTCCGTCGATGGGCTGGTGGACGACGTAACCGCTGCTACGTCCTCGTTCTGAAAGACCGTGGTAATCAGGTTGTATTGGACTGCGTCGTAGTAGCCGAACACAACGTGCGGTACCAGCAGCGCGGCCGCAACCCCGAGGCCCGCCGTCAGGCCGGCCCCCGACTGCCGGCGCGGGATGCCCCCGGCCAGGAAGTACGCGTCACGCGAAGCAATCAGGCGAAACGAGAAGAGCGCAACATTGACGACCATCATCACGGCGAGGGCGCCGGGCCGCACCCAGTCCTTGGCGATTTCAAGCTCACCGCGTAGTACGTAGACAAGCGCCGCCACGAGCAGGGCACCGTCGATGCCGATCATCACCCACCCGCGGCGCCGGGCCCCCGCGTAAATCTGCCCGGTGCCGGGAACGAGTGCAGACAGCAGGGCTGCCCGAAACGGCCGGAGTTGACCCTGTGGGTTGGCTTGCACCCGGCGATGCTAACGGCAGCCTCCCGGAACCCGGCCGGCGCTCTCGATGGTTTCGGCACCACAGTTAGGCTGAGGGCCCGTCCCACAGACAGCCGTTTCCGTAGGTGGCCCAGTGACCAACTCTCGAGCAGGCGTAGACCTCCGCACCTATGTTCACCAGGAAGACTACGAGCGAGTCAACCGGTTTCTCGTCGACGCGTATGAGCCGGGTGATGCCATGGCCGCCTGGCTGCAGCCGCGTTGGGAGTACATGCACTTCCACCCCAACGTTGATGACGTCGATCTCAGCCGGATCGCCATAGCCCACAGGGGCGGTGAAATGCTGGGGCTCATCCATCCCGAGCACTCGATGGCTTCTGTGTATCTCCAGGCACGGCCCGGCCAGTACGAGGCGGCGGATCTCCTGATCGAACACGCTCTCGCCAACTTCGGAGGCCGATCCAAGACGCTCGCCAGGGACGTGCTCGGCATCTACTGCAGCGATTCCGATCCAGAGATCGCGGAATTGGTGGCGACACATGGGCTCGAGCCGGCGCCCGAATTCGACGAACCATCGTCCCGCTTCGTTGTGAGGGGACGGATCGAGCAGCCACCGCTACCGCCCGGTTTCGGGCTCGAGAGCCTCGAGGACAACAACGACCTCGCTCAGATCAACCGGGTTCTATGGCGCGGGTTCAATCACGACGGTCCGGCTCCGGTTGAGGGAGTCGAATGGCGCCGTCGGGCCCAGCAGGCCCCCAACTTCAACAAGGCGTTGACGATGATTGTGGTGGCTCCCAATGGCGATCATGTCTCGTTCGCCGGTATGTGGTTCGATCCGGTGAACCGGATCGGATACGTCGAACCCGTGGCCACCGATCCCGACTACCGCCGCATGGGTCTCGGTGCCGCCGCTGTGCTCGCGAGCATGCAGCGAGTGGCCGTGCTTGGAGCCGAGATCATCTGGGTCGGATCGGATCAGGAGTTCTACAAGTCGCTCGGATTCGAGACCACATGTCGCAATGTCTTCTTTCTCAAGGATTTGTAGCCTCCCCGCATGCTCCCATTTGAGAAGAGCCCGAAAACGGGCACCGAGAAGGAAACTCTGGTCGGCGTCCTGAATGAACTGCGGGCAGTGATGCTCTGGAAACTCGACGGCCTGGACAGGGAGCAGGCGGCGCGGCCGCTGGTGCCTTCGGGCACCAGCCTGCTCGGGATGATCAAGCACCTCGCCTGGGTCGAGCGGTGGTGGTTCTTGACAGCGGCCCGCGCTCGCTGCGCTGGGTTCTGGTCCACATGATCGACGAGACGGGGCGCCATGCCGGGCACAGTGACATCATTCGCGAGATGATCGACGGCACCACCGGGTACTACCCGGGGGACTAGTCCTCGCCTCTGAGCGCGGCGGCGAACATGCCGGCAACGTCTCTGCTGAAGCCGACGAGGCGCACCTCGTCCAGATCGGATTCGTTGTGCTCCAGCCAGTTCCTGACCGCAGCGACGATCACCGCGGTTGCCTCTTCGGCGGGGTATCCGTAGATGCCCGCTGATATCGCCGGAAAGGCGATTGAGGTGAGATCGTGAGCTGCCGCGGCATCGAGGGCTGCCTGCGTGGCGTCGTTCAGCATCGCCGCGTTGTCCTGGCCCTCGTCGTAGATGGGGCCGACCACATGGATGACGTGAGAGGCCACGAGCATGCCGCCGGTTGTGACCGCCGCCTGTCCTCGCTTCACCGGACCGTTCTCGCGAATCCAGGCGTCGGACTCCTCCTGGATGACTCGCCCGCCGGTGCGGACGATCGCCTGGGCCACGCCGCCGCCGTGCTGTAGCGATGCATTCGCGGCGTTGACGACGGCGGCGACCGGTTGCCTGGTCAAGTCACCGTGTACCGCCATGACGTTCGTTTCGTTGATCCTGATCAGGGCCGTCGGAGTGTCCATATCGACAGCGTACCTTCCCCGCAACCGAGCCCGGCCGGTCAGATGGGACTCAGTCCCTGACCCAGTCGACGACCGTGTTCTCGGGAGCGCCCGGGAGCGGCAGCGCGGAGGCGGCCTCGGCGACCGGTCCGACGAGTTCGTCGATCTTGGTCCCGGGAGTCGGCGAGAAGGAGAACTGCCGATCGCGTCGCCGCCACGTGGCCGCCACTTCACCGTCGACGATCAGGGCTCCCGGCAGCGGAGCCTGCGGATAGAGCTGGGCGTGCAGATCGGCGTTGGGGGCGAGCAACGGCCCGCAGATGCGGTTGATGTAGACGTCCTCGGGAGGCAGCAGCGCCAATCCGCGAGGGGGCGGTGCTTCCTGGGCCGGTCCCACGTCGCCTTCGAGCATCAGTACTTCTTCGCCGCCAACATCGACCGTGACCAGCTCCTGTGCCAGCGCCTTCATCGTCTCCGTTGCATCCTGCTGGCTGCTGCCAGTCCACCACTGCAGGCCCTTGGATGTGACCGGGGCGAAGTGGTGGAGGAAGAGCCGGGCCAGGGCCAGCCTGCTCTCTTCGGGATCGGCATCGACCGGCTCCGCGGGGTAGGCCGCCGTGGCGCTGGCATCCCAGATCGGCAGAAACCACCCGGTTGCCGCCGCCCACAACAACTCGCGCTGGCTGGGGATCGCCGGGACCAGGTCGAGAATATTTGCCGGCCGCTGCGGGCGCCCGTCGAGAGCTCGCAGCACCTTCCTGGCGTTGCTTTCGAGAAGCTTCAGCCGATCCGGGTCCCGCGGCAACAGGCCAAGGGTGAAAAGGGCGAGGTCGTCTTTGGCCACCAGGTAGATCGCCCCGCGGGGGCCCCACACCTGGACGAGACGCCGGTCGCTCCATGCCTCAGGAGTCACGCCCTCGACCCGGGCGTGCAGCGAGAGCACGGCCGAACGTGGTGAGCTGTCCTGGAGTCCCGGGCGAGCCGCCGCGACGAGCTCGCCGTTCGGGAGCCGCGCATCGAGGCCGCTCGCCTGGTATCGATATGCAAGGATCTGGGCGCGGTCCAACTGGGCCATGGCCGCCGAGCTTATCGTGAGCGGCCTAGAGAACCCGCGATCTGCAGGCGTTAGCCTCTGGTCATGGCAACCGTTTTCACCAATGGTCCGATCCTCACCCAGGAACCCTCCCTGCCCATGGCCGACTGGCTGGTGGTCGACGGTGGACGAATCACCGGAGTTGGCCTCGGCGAGCCTCCGGCTGGGGCAGCGGAATACGACCTCGCCGGCCGATGCCTGATGCCCGGTTTCCAGGACGCTCATGTCCATCCGCCGATCGGCGGCCTCGCGATGAACCGCTGCGACCTTCACGAGGTGGATCCCGCCGACTATCTCGACACCATCGCGGCATACGTCGCTTCCCATCCCGACGAGGAGTGGATCCTCGGCGGTGGCTGGGCAATGCAGGATTTCCCCGGGGGTATGGCTCTCGCCGGCGTGCTCGATTCGGTCGTGCCCGACCGGCCCGTGCTGCTTCACGGCAGTGAGGGCCACGGCGCCTGGGCCAACACCCGGGCACTGCAACTGGCCGGTATCGATGCCTCAACGCCCGACCCGGTGGACGGCCGGATCGAGCGGTTTGATGACGGAACCCCCAACGGCACCCTTCAAGAGGGTTCTGTGGCTCTCGTCGAGCGGGTCGTTCCCCCAACGACGGTGGCCGAGCTGCGGGCCGGAATCGTGCGCGCGCAAAGCTACCTGACGGCACTCGGTATCACCACGTGGCAGGACGCCTGGGTCACGTCGGAGGTCCAAGAGGCATATCTGGCGGCCGATCGTGCCGGCGAGCTGCGGGGCACGGTCATCGGGGCGCTGTGGTGGGAGCGAGACCGCGGTGTTGAGCAGATCGAAGAGATCATTGAGCGGAGCAAGCACGGTTCGGAGCGGTTCTCGCCGCGGGCAGTGAAGTTCATGGTCGACGGCGTCTGTGAGAACGGCACCGCAGCGATGCTCGAACCTTACGAGGGGGTAGATGACCGCGGCCTCCAGTTCATCGGGCGTGATGTCCTGCTCGAGGCCGTGCCGCGGATCATGGCCGCCGGGCTGCAGCCCCACTTTCACGCCATCGGCGACCGGGCAATCCGCGACTCGCTCGATGCCGTGGAGTCCGGCGATCCCGCCGACGCCGCGGCGGTGCGCCCCCACATCGCGCACATCCAGGTGATCGACCCTCTCGACGTACCGCGATTCGGGCAACTCGGCGTCGCCGCCAATGCCCAAGCGTTTTGGGCCTGCT
Source organism: uncultured Acidimicrobiaceae bacterium (assembly GCA_947258375.1). GTDB lineage: Bacteria > Actinomycetota > Acidimicrobiia > Spongiisociales > UBA5794 > JAHEJX01. Next base: position 20,315 of record CAMYIJ010000020.1, on the reverse strand, counting down.
ACGACGGGTGCATGGTCGAGCTCACCGCGCCTCGGCTGGGGGACCGCACGGCTCTGCAGTACCCATTCCGGTCGCTGATCGACCAGGGAGCTCCGTTTGCGTGTGGGTCCGATTGGTCCGTATCAACGGCCGACCCGTTTGCCCAGATGGCGGTGGCCACGACACGCCGTGATGATCCCGCGGCAGAGCCGTTCGTGCTCGAGCAGGCGATCACTCGCGAGGAGGCGCTGCGCGGCTTCACGATGGGCGCGGCGTGGGTCAACCATCGTGAAGCTGAGACGGGTTCGCTCGTCTCCGGGAAGGTTGCCGACATGGTCGTCGCGAGCGAGAACCCGCTCGAAGCGAAGGATCTGGCCCTCGTCACGGCTGAAGCGACCTTCATCGGCGGCGTCGCGATCTGAGGTAGAAGGTCACCTTCTGGCTGCCCCGCCCGCTACCCGTCGCTGAGGTCGATCACCAGTGTCTGCAGATCAGTGAACTCCTCGAGGCGGCCCCGGCCCCACCCGGTGTCGGTGCCGGCGGCGCCGCCGAAAGGCTGGAACGTCTCCCAGAAGTCGGTTGAGTCGTTGATGACCACGGTGCCGGAACGAATCCGATCCGCGTACCAGAACGCTTTCCGTAGGCTCGAGGTGAACACGGCGGCCTGGAGCCCGAGCCGGGTCCGGTTGGCCAGCGCTGCTGCCTCCTCGTCGTCGGGAGCGCTGAGAATCGGCAGCACCGGTCCGAAGCTCTCCTCTCGGGCAACCGCGGATTCCTCGGGGACTCGGTCGATGACTGTGAAGTCGTAGTACAGGTCCGTGGCGAAGCCGGCGGCGCGGCCACCGCCGACCAGAATCTCGGCGCCGCGCTCCCGGGCGTCGGCCAGATGGCGGTCCATCTTGGCTGCGGTCGGCTCGTTGTTCAGCGGGCCCATGTTGGTGGATTCTGAGAACGGGTCGCCCAGTTGAACCGCCTGCGCCGCCTCGAGGGTGTGCGCCACGAACTCGTCGTGAACCTCATCGAGCACGATGACCCGCTCGGTGGCACAGCACACCTGCCCGGCGTTGTAGTAGGCCCCGTACACAGCGGCCGCGGCCGCCGCTTTCACGTCGGCATCGGCGGTGACGATGGTCGGCCCGTTGCCCGACATCTCCATGATCGAGCGCTTGATGCCCATCTGCGACAGGATCCGGCTCCCGGTTTCGGAGGAACCGGTGAAGCCGATGGCGTCGATGCCGTCGTGGGTCACCAGCATCTCGCCGATGTCGCCCGCGCCCGGGATCACCGAGATGGCTCCCTTGGGGACGCCCGCAGCATCGAATGCCTCGGCCAGCTTGAGCAGCGCCCACGACGTGAACAGCGGCGGCTTGGCGATGATCGAATTCCCCGCGGCGAGGCCCGGTCCGATGTATTCGAGGGGGATGGTGACCGGGAAGTTCCAGGGGGTGATGGCCGCCCACACCCCAACCGGTCGGTGGAACGTGAACATCCGCTTGTTGCGATCCGAGGTCGGGATGACCTCCCCACTGAGTCGTTTGACGTCCTCGGCGGCGTTGAGGAAGTACTGATTGGCCTCCTCGATGTCTTCGAGCGACTCGGCGTGGTACGGCTTGCCCTGCTCGAGGGTCTGAATGCGAGCGATCTCGGCGACCAGCGGCTCGACCTCGGCCGCAATGCGGGCACAGAGGTCGGCGCGTTCAAAGGCCGACCAGTGGCGCATCTCATCATGCGCGGCGCGCGCGGCTATCACCGCGCGATCGATGTCATCCCGGCTGGCGATCGGTACGTCTGCGATGTGCTCGCCGCTGCCGGGGGAGCGCAACTCGAAGGCGCCCTGTCCCGTTCCCTCGGTCCATTCCCCGGCGATGAACAGCTTCACCGTCTCGACCATCTAGTCACCTTTCGATATTTAATGCAACAACGTTACATCACGGTGTTACGCTACCAGTTATGACTACAACACCGCCTGTTGATGCCGCTGCGCGACCGCTGTGGTGGGAGGATATCGACCCTCGCCCAGCCCGGCCCACGTTGGATCGCGACATAGAAGTCGACGTGGCAATCGTCGGCGCCGGCTACACAGGACTGTGGACCGCGTACGCCCTCCTCGAGGCCGATTCCGCAATCCGGATCGCGATCCTGGAGCGGGATCACGTCGGCTTCGGTGCGTCGGGCCGCAACGGTGGCTTCTGCTACGACGGGTTTGCCGCGGGGCCCGAGCGGATCGAGGAGATGGCGGACCTCGAGACTGCACGAGATTGGGGGGCGGCGCTACGTGAGACAGTTGACGTCGTCGGCGACGTCACCACGAAGCATGGCATTTCCGCCGACTTTCACAAGGGAGGTTCCATCGAGTTCCTCACCAACGGGGGCCAATTGGAGCGAGCGCGCGAACACGTCGACCTGCTCCACCACTACGGATGGGCAGAAGACGATGTGCGAATCCTCCCGGCGGGCGAGGCGCTCGAGATCGGTCGGGCGGCGAGTGTGGTTGGAGGCATGTGGTCGCCGGAAACCGCCTCCGTGCAACCGGCACTGCTGGCCCATGGCCTGGCCGACCTGCTCGAGGGGCGGGGAGTGGAGATCTTCGAGAACACTGCGGCCACTGCAATCAGCCCGGGCGTCGTGGCGACCGCACGCGGGCGGGTGAAGGCACCGTTCATAGTGCGGGCCACCGAGGGCTACACGGCGGAATTGGCCGGGCACAAGCGCACCCTGGCGCCGCTCTACTCGCTGATGATCGCAACCGAGCCCCTGGACGAGTCGCTGTGGGACGAAATCGGTCTCGCCAATCGCGAGTTGTTCGGCGATCTGCGCCACCTCGTGACCTATGGCCAGCGCACCGCCGATGGGCGAATAGCCTTCGGCGGGCGCGGGGCTCCCTACGACTTTGCGTCGCGGGTGCGGCGCAACGCCGATTTCGCAGCGGATCGTTTCACCTACGTTCGCGCCGCATTGGTCGACATCTTTCCGCAGCTGCGAGACACGGTGATAAGCCACCGCTGGGGCGGTGTTCTCGGAGTCACCCGGAACTGGATGCCGACGGCCGGCCTCGACAGGAAGACCGGCCTGGCCTGGGCGGGTGGATATGTCGGGGCGGGATTGGCGGCGGCCAACCTGGCCGGGCGCACACTGGCCGATCTGATCGGTGGCAGCGAAACCCGGTTGACCCGATTCCCCTGGGTCAACCACCACGTGCGCAACTGGGAGCCGGAGCCGCTGCGCTGGCTGGGAATCAATGGTGCATTACAAGTCATGAAGCGGGCCGATTCGGTCGAAGAGAAACGAGGCACGCCCGCTTCATCCGCCGGGTGGCTATGGCGGATAGTGAAGATTTGAAGATCAAGGTGGCTACATGAGACAGGAACCAATCACATGAGCATCCAGGGACCGAAGACCTCCGCAATGTTTGATCGAGCCCTCGCGGCCCTCGTGAACGGGGTTTCGAGCGGGTGGCGCTACTGGGGCGACGACGACACCATCGTCCTCACCGGCGGTGAAGGCGCATATGTGTATGACGCTGACGGCAAACGCTACATCGACTACCACCTCGGGTTCGGCCCGGTCATCCTCGGCCACGGCGATGAACACGTCGTTGCCGCGGTGACACGTGCCGTCGCCAACGGGACGACGTTTGCGTTCACTCAGGAACAGGAGGTGTCGGCGGCCGAAGCTGTCAAGCGCGCCGTGCCCTGGGTGGAGCGCCTTCGCTTCACCAACACCGGCACCGAAGCGACGATGCACGCGACCCGGCTGGCCCGCGGGTTCACCGGGCGAGACATCGTGGTCAAGTTCGAGGGTACGTATCACGGCGCCCACGACTATGTGATGTTCTCGACGCCGGGCGATACCACCGATGCGCTCGGCTCACCGTTCAGCCCGGTCCCGGTGGTGATGAGTTCCGGCATGCCGCGGCCCATAGGCGGGCTGGTCCGCACCCTTCCTTTCAACGACCTCGAAGCGGCCGAGCGCCTCTTCGCGCGGGACGGAGCCAATATCGCAGCGTTGTTCGTGGAGCCGATGCTCGGCAACGCGATGGCGATCGAACCGCAACCGGGATTCCTCGAAGGTTTGCGCGAGTTGTGTACCAGGCACGGCGCCGTTCTGGTATTCGATGAGGTCAAGACCGGTGTCCGGATTGCCGTCGGGGGAGCAGTCGAGATCTATGGCGTCACCCCCGACCTCGCGACTTTTGCCAAAGCCATGGGCAACGGACTCCCCGTCGCGGCGATTGCAGGAAGGGGACCTGTGCTCGGCGGCTGGGACCGGGGCGGCATCATCCAGGCCGGGACATACTCCGGCAACGCAGTGTCGACCGCAGCGACCCAGGCCACGATCGAGCGTCTGCTCACCGGCGAGCCGATGGCACAGCTCGACCGCGTGGGCAACGCGCTGATGGACGGAACGGCCAAGATCCTGGCCGACAAGGGAGTCGAAAGCGCCGTGCTCGGCCGCCCGGCAATGTTCAGCTTCTACTTCGGCGAAGGGGACCCGACGGACTACCGGGGCGCCACCGGCCACGACGAGGATCTCTACGAGAACCTGGTGATGGCCATGATCGAACGTGGCGTGATGCCATCGCCCGACGCCCTGGAGCCCTGGTTCCTGTCCGCAGCGCACAGCGACGAAGACGTCGCCACCACGCTCCAGGTGTTCGAAGAGTCCCTTGCCGAGGCACTCGGATAGTGCCGATCCAGGTCGACTCGGCAGAGCGCCGCGCTGCCATCGCGGACGCAACCGTGCGCGTCGCGGCGCGTGAAGGCCTGCAGGCGGTGACCATCCGGTCGGTGGCCGCCGAACTTGGCGCATCGACGACGGTCATCACCAACTACCTGCCGACCCGCACGGCCTTGCTTGTGAACGCACTGCAACAGATCGAGTCGGCGTGGCTCGACGAACTGCAGGCCGCGGTCGCCGGAGACAGCGCCCGAGATGCACTGCGCCGGGCGATGCGGGTCGCCGTGGATTGGGATGCGGACGAGCTGCTGCGGTTCCAGTTCTGGATCGCGGTATTGGCCGTCCCGGACCGGGACGCCAAAGTGGATCGGCACCTGGTCGACTCGACGGCGGCGATGCGCGAGTTGTTCTCCAAGCTGGTCGACCAGTGTGGCCACCCGCAGGCGACTGCCGCGGCCGACATGCTGGTGCTGGTAGCGCAGGGTGCGTTCGTGTCGATCGTCGAGACACCACAGGAGTGGAGCCGGGAGCGGTTGATGGAGACGGCGGACGCGGCCGTTGATGCGGTGCTTGCCGGCTCCTAGAGGAACTTAGACGCTGGCCCGCATCTGGGAGGCGCTCACCAGGATCGAGGCCCGGTACTCAACGATCCGCTGGGCAATGACGTCTGCCGTGTCCGAGACGACGATGCGGCGGCCGTCGACAAGCGTGACCACTGTGTCCGGCATTTCCTCTACCGACTCGACCAGGTCGGCGTTCAGGAAGAAATCCTCCCCCTTGAGTCGATGTAGCACGATCATTGTGTCGCTGGCTCCTATCGGCGGCGTTCGAGGCACCGTGGGAACCCTGTCGGCAGCCTGCCGGCGCGCGTAAGGTCTTCCCAGGCGTCGCCCGCCGGTCTGGTGAACGGGGGATGGGCCACACCCATCCCCCGGTTCGGCTACTGCCTATCGACTATCGCTTGAGGTTCACGAGATCGCTCAGCACCTCATCGGAGGCGGTGATGACCCGGCTGTTGGCCTGGAAGCCACGCTGGGCGATGATCAGGTTGGTGAACTCCTGCGCCAGGTCCACATTCGACATCTCGAGGGCGCCTCCGGCCACGAGGCCGCGGTTGCCGCTTCCCGGTTCGCCGATCAGGGCCGCCCCGGAGTTGGTCGACGACTGGAAGTGGGTCTTGCCGTTGCGGATCAATCCGGACGGGTTGTTGAATGTTGCCGTTGCCACCATGGCGAGCACCTTTGTCTCACCGTTGGAGAACTGGCCACTGATCGTGCCGTTTTCGGCGATTGAGAAGTTGCTCAGGAACCCGATCGCATTGCCGTCCTGATCGAAGCTTTCGGCCGTTGAGCCGCCACCGAACTGCACGATCGGCGCCCCGCCGGCTAGGTCGATATCGATCGCGATCGGGTCGGCGCCCGCCGGCGTGTAGCCGCTGAGACTTATCGTGCTCGGGGACGTCAGGTTGCCGTTGGTATCGAAGAGGGCGGTCGTTGTGCTGAGAGTGAGGGCGTTGCCGTCCATCTCGGCCGAAACGCCCCAGCTGTTGGCGCCCGTCTTGTCGAAGGTGATGAGCAATTCGTGCGAATCGCCCAGCGAGTCATAGGTGACGATCGACGTGGTGTGGCCCCCACCGACCAGAGTGTCGGCGCTGAGGTTGCCCCCGACGTTCACGACCGAGGTCTCGACCGGCTCGATGACCTGGGACAGTGGGAGGTTGATCTGCGACACGGCGGTTTGGGTGGCGATATTGCCCTGGTCATCCGCGGTCCAGCCTTGAACGAGGTAACCACCCGGGGCGACGAGGTTCCCCGACTCATCCCAGCGGAAGGAACCGGCGCGGGTATACACGCGTTCGCCCTCCAACTCGAGCATGAAGAAGCCCTCGCCGCTGATGGCGAGGTCGGTCGGGCGTCCCGTGACCTGAGTGGCCCCTTGGGTGAACACTCCGTCGATCGAGGCTACCTTGACCCCGAGCCCGATCTGGAGTGGGTTGGTGCCGCCTCGCGAGGTGCCGGCGCCGGCCGGGCCCTGCAAGGTCTGGGCAAGAGTTTCTTCGAAAGTGACCTGGGCACTCTTGTACCCGGCCGTGTTTACGTTGGCGATGTTGTTACCTACGACGTCCATCATCGTCTGATGGGAACGAAGGCCGGAGACTCCGGCAAACATTGAGCGCATCATCGTTCTACACACCCCTTAGGTGGGCTGCTCCATCCGTAGATGTCTGAGCATCCCCCTCCATGGGGTGCCGCCTGTACTCGTAATGAGCTTCAGCGGCCGGTTCCCGCTGCACCGCCTCGTTCGGGCAGTGACGCCATCGGGGTCCTCGTCGGCAGGCCGCGGCGGCAGTTAAGCGATCGCGGGATAGCTGATTCGCCCAGTCCGCGCCGGGAGGTTCACTCCGTGGCGTGGGGCTCTTCCACCATGGCCTTGGAGCGGATTACCAGCGGCCCTCCGGTCGGCTGGCGGTCTCTGGCGGTCGCCAGCTCGCGGACGAGACGTTGCACATCGTTGGTGCCGTGGGGATTGCTGAGAATCACGGTGAAGGCCGGTTTGAGAGTGATCTCGTTCCCCTCGAAGTCCAGTGGCATACGGCCGAGCAGCCCGCCCATCCGCTCCACGACCGGCTCCACACCGGCAGCGTCGAGCATCGGAAGCACGACATGGAACCCCTCGTCGTCCATGCGGCCGACGGTGTCGAGGCGGCGCAGGCAGGCCGAGATCAACGCTCCGGCGTGCCGGATGGCGTCGTCGAAACCGGGGCGCCCGTATTCGGCTTGGATCTGGCGCAGGGCCGGGATGTCGACTGCCATCAGAGCGAATCCCTCTCCGGAGCGGCGGGATCGCACGGCGGCGCGTTCGAGGGCGGTGATGACGCCATTCATGTTTCGCAACCCTGTCAGCGTGTCTGTTACGGAGAACATGTCCATCTGCAGCCGCAGGTTGCCCGCATCGAAGATCGCTTTGTCGAGCTGTTCCTCCAGTTCACGGATGCGGCGCAGGGCGTCGGGCAGCGTTTTTGGATCGCCTTCGGATTCCATCCCGCTCGCTCCGTTTCCCGTCGTCTGGTTCATACCCGTGTTTCTGGCGCGTCCCCTCCACCGACCCGCTGTTGTGATCGTTCCCAAAAGGTGTCGGCAGGTGCCTCTGCAACTTTAGGAGGCGGCCCTTTTAGGTATATAGAAAGCGCTAATAGGTGGCGTGGCCCGGCCGACAGGGAGCCTGATGGAAGCTATGCCCACATCTCCACATCTGGCTCGTCTGGCGGACATGCTCTGGTTTGAGCGGCGCCTGCTCGAGTTCCTGCTGTTCAAGCTGGTGTCGGCGAACCTTGTGCTCACGGCGAACGACCGGCGCTTCGTGGGCCCGGCGATCGCCGAGGTGGAACGGGTGGTTGCCGAGGTGCGGCGAGCCGAAACCGACCGGGGCGATGTCATCCAAAGCATCGCGTCGGATTGGGGCGTCGATCCGGCGTTGCTTTCCCTTGACTACATCGCCGACCGTGCTCCCGAGGAACTGCGCCCCGACTTTGCCGACCATCATGTGGGCTTTATGGCGCTCGTGGCTGAGATCGAGTCGCTCACCCGAGAAAACCGGCGTCTGGCGACCGTGAGTCTCGACGAGATTCGCACCTCATTCGGATTGACCGAGAGCGGCACCTACGACGCTGCCGGGCGCCGCCGCCTCGAGAATGCCGACCAGCCGTCCAGCATCAATCGGATCATCTGATGGGATTCATCAGCCTCTACACGGCACTCAGCGGCCTGCAAGCGGCTCAGGCGGGGATGGACACCGCCTCGCACAACGTGGCCAACGCCGCCACTCCCGGCTATACCCGCCAGCGTGTCGATCAAGCCTCGCGGCTTCCTTCCCATCGGCCGTTCGGCCCGGTGGGTGCCGGGGTCGACATCGTCGATATAACGCGCAGCCGTGACGTCATGCTCGACACCCGGGCCCGTGGCGCTATGGGTGGGGAGAGCCGTTTCAACACGCTCGGCGAGCTACTCCTTGGTGTCGAGTCGGCCCTCGCTGAGCCGGACGCCGGAATCACCAACGCTCTCGGCGGCCTGTGGTCCTCATTCGAGGAGCTCTCACTGAACCCGCCGTCCACGGCCGCCCGCTACGACGTCCTGGGCCATCTCCAGGGTGTCGCGGCTCGAGTACGCGACGTGGCCGAGGGATGGCAGGCTGCCGGTGCTTCGGCTGCGGGAGACCTCACGGCCGCGATCGGAGACACCAACAAGCTCATTCGCGACGTCGCCGCCCTCAACCAGGAGATCCTCGAGGCAGGGAGCACCGGGTTCACGCCGAACGATCTCCTTGACAAGCGGGACATTGCTGTCGACGAGCTATCGCAGCTGGCCGGGGTCCGGGTGACCATCACCGAGAAGGGCGCGGCCCGCGTCAGCATCGACGGTCTCGCGCTGGTCCACGATGCCATGGCAAGCCAGCTGTCCTTCGACCCGGCTACCAACCAGGTTCTCCACTCCACCGGCGTAGCCGTGAACGCAGGCGGGTCCCTCGGCGCCTACCAGGGCTTCCTGGCGTCGGCCCTGCCCTCCTACCAAGCGAGCCTCGATGCCTTCGCCGAAGACCTCGCCGGCGCCCTCAATGCCCAGCATGCAGCCGGATTCACAGCGGCCGGAGCTCCCGGTGGTGCCTTGCTCACCTATAGCCCCGGTTCGGCGGCTCTCACCCTCGACGTGGCCATCTCGGCACCGGCCGACCTCGCCGTTGCCGCCGGCGGGCCGCCGGTTGCGGAGTTCGATGGACTAAACGCTGAGGCGCTCGCCAACATTCGGTCCAGCCTTTCTGCTTCAGGCGGTAGCGAGACGCTCAACTCGGCAATGCGAGGCATCGTCGGTGCCGTCGGCGGGGCGGCCGCCGGTGCGTTCGCCGAGGCGGCTTCCCAATCAGCCATCTCCCAGTCCGCCCAGAATGCCAGAACGCAGATGCACGGGGTCGCGCTCGACGAAGAGATGGTGAGCCTCATGACGTACCAGCGGGCCTATGAGGCCGCTTCCAGGGTGATGACTGCGGTCGACCAGACCCTCGACACCCTCATCAATCGCACCGGGGTGGTCGGACGATGAGAGTCACCCACCTCGGATCGCACCACGCAGCTCTGTCTCGCATCACCGGCAGTCTCGCCGAATTCACCAATGCCCAGGACAGGGTTTCATCAGGGAAGCGAATTCAACGCCCCTCGGACGATCCGACTGCGATGGCGAAGGCGCTCGAGCTACGGGCAGCGCAACGCACGAGCGAACAGGCGCTGCGCAATGCCGACGATGGCGAGCTGTGGGTCAACCTTGCCGATTCCAAGCTTCAGGCGACGGTGCAGCAGCTGCAGCGGGCCAAGGAGTTGGCGGTCCGCGGGGCCAGCTTCACGAACGCAGACGAGCGAGCCGCGATCGCAGCGGAGATCGGCCAGCTGCGCGACACGATCGTCGGACTCGCCAACTCTCACCACCAGGGTCGCGGGGTCTTCTCCGGCTTCGACGCGGGCGATGCCGTCGCCAAGGTTGCCGGTACGTGGACGTACCAGGGAGATGCCGGCCAGATCAATCGTCGTATCAGCGATTCTGAGGTCGTCTCCGTCAACGTCACGGCATACGACGCGTTTGGCTTCGCGGGGGCCAAAGATGTGTTCACCGTTTTTGATGATCTCGAAGCGGCCCTGCTGGCGAACGATCAGGCAGGCATCGACACGGGCATCGGCGAGCTGCAAAGCTCGCTGGACACCACGCTGACAACGCTGACGGGCCTCGGCGCAGTCGGCTCACGCATCGAGGGCGCCAAGCTCCGCATCGGTGAGGACATCGCAGCCCTGAAAGCCCAGCTCAGCGCGGTCGAGGATGTTGATTTGGCGGAGGCAGTCGTCGAGATGCAGTTGCAGGAAACCGCCTACACCGCGGCCCTCGGCGCCTTCGCCAGGAGCGCGCAGACCTCTCTGCTCGACTTCTTGCGATGAGATGCACGATCAGACGCCGTATCCAGGGTTAACCTGTCCACTAGTGACTTCCCCGCCGGCCGCAGGCACTGACGGAGCCGCCCCAATGAGCCAACCAATCGACGACAATCTCGAGGAGAAGGTTGTTCATTTCACGGACGGCTTGCCCGGCTTTCCCGACCTGGAACGATTCGTTGTCGTCGAGCTGCGTGAGAACGGCGCATTCCAGCAGTTGCAGAGCCTCGATGACCCCAGTATCTCGATGATTGTCTGTGTGCCGTGGCTGTTCTTCCCGGACTACGCCCCGGTTCTCAGCGACGCCGAGGAACAGGAACTCCAGCTCGAATCGGCGAGCGACGCGATTGTCTTCGTCCCGGTTTCATTCGATTCCGACACCCGGCAGGCGTCTCTCAACCTCCTGGGGCCGTTTGTCGTGAACTCGCGCACTCGTAGAGGCCGCCAAGTTGTCTTGACCGGCTCCGAATACTCGGTACGAGCGCCCATCGATCTGGTGAGCGGCTGATGCTGGTTCTCACCCGACGTCCCGGCGAGTCGATCGTCGTTGGTCATGACATAATCATCACGGTCATTGAGATCAAGGGCGGCCAGGTGCGCATCGGAATCGACGCTCCCCGCGAGGTCCAGGTGCATCGCGAAGAGGTCTACGAACAGGTGCGCCAGGAGAACATCGCTGCGGTGGCGAGTTCTCAGAAGGCCAGAGAAGCGTTGTCGGATACCAAAGCCGAAGAGCCCAAGCAGCCGTAGCGGCCGGGTTCCCCAAGGATCAAGCTCCTAGAGGACTTCGTTGATCCGGGTCGCGTTCGGCGCGACGGTGGATCGGGCACCCCACTGGTCGTAGCCCGTCTTGCCGTGGGTGGCCGGCTCGAGGTTGTTGAGTGCGGACGTGATCGTCGCCTTGTGGATCTGCGCCGAGGCGGTGCCCCTGGCGGCCGTGGCCGTTAGGTGGTCCGTCAATTCTGTCAATTCCGTCCGCAGTTCGGCGAGAGCGGATTCGATCTCGGGCGGTGCGAGGGCAATCAGGTCGGACAACGTTATGTCATCCTCGCCGGGCCTGCCTAGGGCGTCGCATAGCTCGGCAACGACCATGGCCCGGGCGACTTCGATGGTGCCCAGCTCGTCTGCGATCTCGTCGACCTCGTCGACGATCATCGGAAGGAACCTGCCTTCACGCGAGTCGGTGAGGAGCTCGGCTTCGGAGATCTTGAACGCGAGCCAGTCCAGGGCGGCTTGCTCTTGACGGAGCACTCCGACGAGCGCGGTGAATTGCTCCCTGCTTGCCGCGGTGTTCATCAGCATTGTCTCGGCCAATCTGTCGGTCATGCACGGCCGCTTGCGCGGTTCTCGCACCCCCACTGTCGGCCACTCCAGCGGATAGATAAGGAGATCCTTCGGATTGCTTCCCTTATCTCCTGAGGGGTTGTGCCGACTGGCTATCCGATTGGCAAGGAAGCCATTTCCGCGGCTACGCGGATGATCGCTACAAGGAGGTAGCTGTGGCAGAGGCTGATACAGCCCTTATGGAGCCGGATGCCGGCGCGTCCGCCGCGCCTGAAGTCTCCGAACCTCTAGCCGCGCACCTCGTCGTCTCATACTGGCTTGCCGAGGCCGCCCGTTCCCGCCTCGCGGCCTCCGGCGCTCTAACGGTGGTCGATGACGACGCGAGGCTGGCGGAGGCCGGTCTCGTGGTGGTGTCGACTCGTGTGCCCGCCGGCGCATCTGCCTCATTCGTCGGCGAGCTGCGGGGCAAGGTGTCCTGCCCGATCGTTGCAATTGTCCACCCGGGAGGTGAAGACGTCGCCGTCGAGTTCCTGGCCGCCGGCGCATCCGGCCTGGTGGCCGAGGGCAACGAAGAGTCCGTCGCCGCCCTGCTCGGTGGTGAGTCCGACGAAACCCGTCTGCTGGCCAACTACGAGCTCAGCCTCGATCGCCTGGCGAACGGTGTCCGCGGTGTCGGCGATCGTGATCTCGTGACCGGGCTGCGTGGTCCGGCCGATCTGGCGGCTCGACTCGCCCGCGGTACGGGGGCGCCAATGCCGCGCCTGGCATTCGTCCGGATTGTCGGACTCGAGGAGTCGATGCGCCGACTGAGCGTCGATGCCCGCGACTTGCTGCGGCGGCGCTTGGCTCTGCAGATCGATGAAATGTGCCGCAGCAAGGCTGCAGAGGTCTTCAGCACAGGACCGGCGGAGTTCGCTGTGGTGTCGGAGGCGCTCAGCTTGGCCGAGTTCGAGGACCTCGGAGCCTCGTTGATCGAAGTCACTGCGGGTTTCTCCCCGGATCGCAGCCGTCTCCTGGCGATGGCTTTTGGCCATGCCGGGCCCGAGGCAACCTCCTACGTAGAGACGCTGCGTGAGTTGGCACTCCGTGGGATGGAGCTGGCAGCCGAGCAGCCCAATCAGGGCGTATTCGGAGCCGAGCGTCTTGCACTGACGCTTGCCGCGTCGACAGAGCTCGACAGTGCGATGCGTGCTATCACCATCGTCGAGGCCCGCGACGCATACCCGGTTTCCCATGGCGAACGGGTGTCTCAGCACTCGGTCGCCATTGCCGAGGCGATGGGCATCTCGGAGCGTGACCTGACCAAGATCCGCCTGGCTGCCCGCTTGCACGACATCGGCAAGGTGGGGCTCTCAGATGAGGCGGCAGCGACCAACGTCGAGAAGGTTTCCAGCGAGCTGCAGACCGAGTACGCATCACATGCGGAGCGCGGGGCGGAGATCCTGCGGGCCCCGGCCGGTGACGAGGTGGCGGCCGCAGTTCGCTCGCATCACGAGAACTGGGATGGCTCGGGGTTCCCCGACGGTCTCGTAGCGGATTCGATTCCTATGGCGGCCCGCATCGTCGCGGTCGCCGACGCTCTGGATCGCTGGTCCGTGAACGGTTCGGCTCCGGACCGTCCGACGCCGGAGGCGTTGCAGAGAGTCAACGAGGGTTCCGAGACCCTCTTCGACCCTGCGGTGGTGGAGGCGTGCAATGACGTCTTCGAGACTTAGAGCTGCCGCGATATGAGGGCGCGCTCCGTTCTGATCGTTGAGTCTGCGGAATCGGTGGGCCCGGCGTTGTCGCAGATGCTCCATCGGTTCTACCCCGGCTGGTCCGTGGCCGCGTGTGACCCGGCCGTCGCAATGTCCGTGCTGCGTGATGGCGGAGTGGACACCGTTGTGACAATCAAGGGGGAGCATCGCGGCGGGTGTCTGCTCGCGGAGCGGATTCGGGACTACTACCCGTCGGTCTCCTATGCCACCTTCACGGCCAATGCGGCTGAGTCGCCGGAGCGAACTGCCAATGGGCTGGCGCAGCAGATCGGTCGCTCGTTCGCCCTCCAGGAACGGCTGGGCGATCCGGATCTCGTGCGGGTCGCGTCGAGATTCAAGAGGATTCCGGTAATCTCCTCCGTGTTCGAGGACATGTGTTTCGCCATCGCCTCCGATCTGGCGTCCGGCGGCGAGCGTGACCTTGCTGAGGTTGTCCGACTGGTCGATCAGGATCCCGGCCTCGCGGCGCAGATCCTCAAGCATGCGAATTCGCCGATTCCCGGTGGCGACCGATCGCTCAACGCCATTCCAGCGGCGGTGGCACACCTCGGAGTGGGACGCATCTCGTCCCTGTTGCTCGGGGTGAGCTCCAGCGACCACTTGTGCACTGCGGGGTCGGCCGGACGTGTCGTCCAGAGGGACTGGCACGATGCAGTGTCGACGGCGCTACTCAGTCGAAGGATCGCGGCTCACGAACAGATGACTCCTGGTGAGCTGGATAGTGCCTATCTGGCAGGTCTGCTCCACAACGTGGGCCGGCTCATGTTTGCCGCCAACATGCCGCAGCAGTTCTCTGCCATCGATTGGCCCCGGCCTATCGCCACCCGCCTGGCGCGCGAACGAGACGTGTTTGGCGTTCCGCACACGGATCTGGGGGCGCTGTTGCTGAAGCTGTGGGGTCTCGATGACGAAATGACAGAGGCGGTCGGCTTCTACGCCGATCCGGTAGAAGGGGCTTCGAGAGGTTTCGGCCCGCTTGCCGCAGTCCACGGCGCGGTCGTGCTGCTGGGGCGCGGCGATCTGGAGTGGGATAAGGAGTTCCTGCTCGAATCCGGTCTTGCCGACCGCATCGAAAGGTGGGCCCAGCTCGATGATGTGCCGCAGACTGTGGCCACCGCAGGCTTCTAGGGAGCCGACAATTCGCTCGGAGGGCCCCTAGACGGGCTGGCGATCGGTGGCGTCCGTGCTGCGCCGCCGGTGATCGGCGGCTTCTCGTTCCATTGCTCCGGCGAGCGCATCCATTCCGAAGCGTCCGAGCCGCCGCACGAGGATCACCGCGGCCAGGGTCATGGCGGCTCTTCCACCGGCGGCGACCAACGTCACCTGGCCGATCACCAGCTGATATGCGATGGCTCCCAGCATCAGAAGACCGAGCGCGCCGGTGACCCGGCTCACCGGGTTCGCCATCAGCGGCGCTCCATCATTGAGCGGATCGCGAGGGCAACGTCAACAGGGTAGATCCGAGTTACACAGCCACCCCGTCCGGGGAGCACCCCATATCCCAGCTGAGCATCGAAAGCCACAGCGAGGTAGAGAGCGTCGATCAGGGCGGACTCGTCGAACCAGCTGACGACGTTCGGTGCCTCGACAAGAGCCTGTTTCCAGGCCTGGTCGCCGCCGATCACGTAGTGGATGTGGCGCGTGCCGCGAACGAACTCGAGCCACTCTCTGTGATCGGAATCCGTCGAGACGTACGAGGCGAAGGAGCCTTCATAGGGCGCCGTCTGCCCGGGCTCGACCCATTCGATGGACAGAGCCTCCGCCAGCTGATAGGCGTTGGTTCCGAGCAGCACCGTATCGATGGATTCTCCGCGCCCGCAGTACGGCGCGATGGCTCCCGCCAGAGCTGTAATCCAAGCGATGTCATCGTTGGGATCGATGTCGGCAACGGCCGCAACTATCTCGGTCGGGACGCCGTGGCGTACCAGGTCCATCGTTCGCCATGCGACGGCCCCCATGCCGGCCGGTTCTCCACCGTCGGCCGTGGTGCGCCATGCGGGAATGTCATCCACGGCAACGTCATCGGCGGCAATGTCATCGACGGGCTCGGCGATCCTCAGCGGTGGACGCGGCGCTCCGGGGCTGATCAGGGACGGTCCCGGGAGGTTGGCGCTCGTGCCGGTGCGTTGCACCACGATCGGCCGTGGCAGCGGTGGATCCTCGGACGGGGCTGCATCTGCGATCGGGCCGGTGGCATCCGGAGCCGCTTCCGCGGCAGCGAGCGGTGGGGCGGCCGGCGGTGCCGCGGCGGCAGTGGTAGCTGCCTCCTCAGTCATTGTGGGCGGCTCCACCGGTGGTGCCATGGCGGCCGGAGCCGCCCCCTGAACAGATGACGGGTTCGGGTTGGGTGGTGCCATGGCGGCCGGAGCCGCCCTCTGAACAGATGGCGGGTTCGGGTTGGGTGGTGTGATGGCGGCCGGAGCCGCCTCTTGAACAGATGACGGGTTCGGGTTGGGTGGTGTGATGGCGGCCGGAGCCGCCCCCTGAACAGATGACGGGTTCGGGTTGGGTGGTGTGATGGCGGCCGCGATCTCACCGACGGCTGTGTGGGCTTTGGCGGCCTCATCGGCACTGGTGCGATCGTCCCAACCGACGGCCTCGAGGAACGTATCCAGCCCGAGGTCGCGCTTGTCGGATCCCAATTCGCGCCGCAGCATGGTTGCGAATTGCGTCTCTTGGGCTTCGGCATCGCGAGTCATCCGGTCCAGCACGCCGGCAAGACCTTCTACAGCATCCGGCTCATCTTGGGAAGGCGTCCCGGCGCGAGCGGTCAGCTGGACCCGCTCCTTGGCGAAGAAGCCGCCAATGCCGCCACGTTGGACCTTGCGGGCGTCGACGATCTCGGCCGAATCGCCTACTTCCGTGGCCAGCCGGTGCATTGCCTCTTCGACGGAATCGGCCTCGATGGTGACGGTGCCGGTGCCCGCGTCCGGAGCCGTGTTCTTCTTCGGTGTCTTGTCACGCTTGGGCAAGGGCAACTCCAATCACTCCAATTGGCTCCATTTGTGTATCGGGCGGTAGTTCGGGGTAGGCAAGGACAGATATGTCGAGGCCCATTCCGGCGATGGTGCGTTGTAGGGGGCTGCGGATCGGCTGGCCGACCACGAGAGCAACCGGCGTCTGGCGCCGGGCCGCCTCGGATGCGAGGTGCTCGGTATCTCTCCTGACAACATCGAGGATGCCGCCGTCGATGACGATGAACATCGAGCCATCGACCTCGCGGAGACCCTCGTGCATGGCTGCTTCCAGGGACGGTTCCAGGGTGATCACAGCAAGTTGTCCTTCAGGGGCAATCCGCGACACGATGCTCCGACCGACTGCGGTGCGGGCGCTGGAGGCCAGTTGCTCGACAGATCGAGTTTCCGGTGCCCGGTTTGAGATGGCTTCGACAATTGGGCTCAGGTCACGGATCGACACCCGCTCGTCGAGCAGTTTGCGCAAAACCGAGTGCACCAACCCCAGCTGGAGCGTATCGGTGCCCACCTCGTTGGCGAGGATCGGTTCGTCATAGCGCAGTCCGTCGATGAGCGTCTGCACATCCTGGCGGGACAACAGCGATGCGGCGTTTGCCCTCACGACCTCGGCAAGATGGGTGACGATCACGGAGGAGCGGTCGACGGCGGTCGCTCCGGTGGCGGCCGCGGAGGCCCGGGCCGACTCAGGAACCCAGAAGGCCTTCAGGCCGAAGACCGGTTCGACGGTTTCGATTCCGCCAAGCGCCCGCAGTGGTTCACCGTCTCCCAGCGGCAGCGCCAACACCTGGTCGATCGGAGCGGTGCCGCGGCCGACCTCGGTGCCCCGCAGCTCGATGCTGTAGGTCGAGGGTGGCAGCGACACGTCATCACGGGTCCGCACGAAAGGCATCACGATGCCGAGTTCCATTGCGATCTGGCGCCGGAGCGACCTAACCCGGTCGAGCAAGTCACCGTTCTTGGACGGATCGAGCAGGTCGAGGATGTCGTAAGAGAGCCGCAGCTCGAGAGGCTCGATCCGCATCTCGCCGACAAGCGCTTCGGGCTCTTCGGGGTCCATCACGACCGACGGGGCTTCGTCCGGTTCCTCGTCATCTCCCGGAGTCGCCGCGGGCCGGCTCGAGACGATGAGCAGGATGATCGCCAGCGCGATGAAGGGCGGCTTGGGGAGCCCCGGGAGGAGTGCGAGCCCGAAGACGGCGACGGCGGCGAACCGTAGCGCAGCCGGGCTGCCGAGGAGCTGGTTGCTCAGCTCGGACCCCATGTCGTTCTCGCTGCCGACCCGGGTCACCAGGAGGCCGGTGGCGATGGAGATCAGCAGGGCCGGGATCTGGCTGACGAGGCCGTCGCCGACCGAGAGGAGGGAGTAGGTGTCGGCGGCTTCCGAAAGGTCCATCCCGAGTGAGCCCATGCCGACGGCGAAGCCGCCGACGAGGTTGATCACGACGATGATGATGCTGGCGATCGCGTCGCCCTTGACGAACTTGGAGGCACCGTCCATCGCCCCGTAGAAATCCGCTTCCTTGGCTATGCGCCTGCGGGCCTTCTTGGCCTCTTGCTCGTCGATGAGCCCGGCGCCCAGGTCGGCGTCGATCGCCATCTGCTTGCCGGGCATTGCGTCCAGGGTGAACCGGGCGGCCACCTCGGCGACGCGGGTGGCACCGTTGGTGATCACCACGAACTGGATAACGATCAGGATCAGGAAGACAACGAGGCCGACGATTACGGAACTGCCGATGACGAAGCTGCCGAAGGTTGCGATGACTTTGCCGGCGTCGGCTTCCGACAGGATGAGGCGTGTCGATGAGACGTTCAGGGCCAGTCGAGCGAGCGTGGCCACGAGGAGCAGGGACGGGAACACCGAGAGGTCGAGCGTGTCCTTGAGCGTGATGACGCTGAGCAGCACCAGGATCGACAGAGTGATATTGGCTGCGAGAAACACGTCGAGCACCCGCGGTGACACGGGTACCACCATCATCATCGTGATGCCGATGAGCGCCAGCGGAACGAATAGACCCGAGCGTCTCATGCGGTCACCAGTTGCCTTCTACGCCGGCGATAGGCCACGGCGAGAACGGTGGCGACGGCCTCAAACAGGGCCGCGGGCACGTAGCTGCCGACCTTCGAGGTGCGATAGAGCGATTGTGCCAGCGGCTTGTTCTCGAGAACGGCGACGCCGTTGCGATAGGCCTCGGCCTTGATCTTGGCGGCGATCTTGTTGGTGCCCTTGGCCAGCACGCGGGGTGCCGGCTCGCCGGCGTCATACCTGAGTGCCACGGCGAAGTGGGTCGGGTTGGTCACCACGACATGGGCCCGGGCCACATCGAAGATCATCCGGTTGCGGCTCATCTCGATGGCGCGCCGCCTCCGGGCCTGCTTGAGAAGCGGGTTGCCCTCTGTGTTCTTCGCTTCGTCCTTGACCTCTTGCTTGGACATCTTCAGCTCTTTGTTGTTGCGATACCGCACCACCGAGTAGTCGGCGGCCGCAATCGACACTGCGAGGATCGTGGCTCGTATTGCCAGAGTGAAGACCTGGCTTCCGGCGAAATCGAGGGCGTCGGCCAGTCCCAGCGGTTCGCCGAGACGGTTGATCCAGGCGGTTGTCGGGCCCCAGAAGAGGATGATGAGCAGGCCGAGCTTGAGGGCAGTTCTGGCGAGTTCCCATCCGAAGACGGAGGGCTTGAACCTCTGAAGTCCCTTCTTCAAGGAGAGGTGGGATATCTTCGGCTTGGCTGCCTTGGGAGCAAGAACGAATCCGACCTGGGCGAGGCCTCCGGCGATGCCGAGGATCGTGGCGAGAGCGAGGAAGGGGAGGAGCCCGCCGATGAACATGGCGAGCACCTGGCCGCCGATGCCCGTTTCGAGGGAGGCCGTTCCCGCCGACGTGAAGAGGGTTCGGGTGTGGATGGCGATCTTTTCGCCGACGCCGGGGGCAATGATTCGCAGGGAGAACAGCAGAGCGACCATGGAGATGGCGGCGCCCACCTCTTGGGACTTGGGGACCTGACCTTCCCGGCGCGCTTCGCGCTTCTTCCGTTCAGTGGGTTGTTCTGTTTTGTCCTGTGATTGACTCACAGCCGCTCCGGTCGAAAAACGGTGCAGCCAATCCATTGGCCAGAACGCCGGTTCCATCCGGCTCCAGTGCCCAGTCGGCCGAAAGCGCTGCGACGTAAGGGTTGGACAACGGCAGGCGGCGGGGGGAGGGACTGCCGGCTCGACCGTGTGATCAGTCCCCTCCAGTGAGAATCACGAGAACCGAACCTCCGACGATCGCCGCCATCATCAGCGGCGGCGGGCAGCCCTGGAGGATGCTACGGCCGAAGCGGGCGTCGATGCGGCGCTTCTCTACGGAGCGAACGGCGCCGGCTCGTCCGTTGGTTGGCTGACCGGCTGGCCAACCACCATAGAGGCCGCCGTTGTCGTGTCGGCGGGCCGGGCGGACTAGATGTTCGTGCAGTTCTACAACCACCTGCCGGCGGCACGACGATGGGCATCGGACGCCGAGGTGTCGTGGGGGGACCGTCCACTATCGCATCGGTGATAGGTGCCCTCCGCGGACGCGATGCCGCACGTGTCGGCCTCATCGGCCCGCTCGGGTGGAAGTCCTATCAGGCGCTCTCGGATGCCGACCTCGATCTCGTGGATCTAGGCGGCGCCTACGTGCGGTTGCGGCTCATC
>CAMYIJ010000019.1 GCA_947258375.1 uncultured Acidimicrobiaceae bacterium | reverse complement strand
GAGCTAGCGCCCCCCTACCCCGCTCGGCGACTCCGTCGCCGGCGGGGCCCTTCCCCCCTCCGGGAGGACCCATGAGAGGCACCCGCCCAGATCGCTCACCGACTCGCGGCGGTCCTGGTCATCCTGGGCATTGCTCTGATGATCGCCGGTATCCGCGACGTGTGACGGGCAAGAGGCTGCTCCGCGTTGTGGTGCCATCCGGCTGGCCGCGTATGTGTCTCTCCGGAGGGGAGAAGGTCCCTGCGAGGCGCCCGCCAGGGCGCCGATGGAGGTAGAGGGGCGCATACTCACAGGTCGCTCCCGTTCCGAGGTGGTTCGAGCTCCAGGGGCAACAGATCCTGTGAACCGGGAGTCACCTCGAGCTGGCGCCCCCCTCTGGCCCTGCGGGCCGGTCTCCCCCCTCCGGGTGGAGCCATCGCGCGGTGGCTCGACTCGCGCGCAGATCGCTCACCGACTGAAGCGATATCGAACTCGTGGCGTTGGGGCCGCGACTACGTCACGGACGGCTCGCAGCACGACGAGGGGGTCGGCGACATCTGCGAACAGCTGCGCAACCCCCGCGCGACAGAACATCTCGATCGCCGGGCGGTCGCCAAGCGGGAACACGCCGATGACGGCAAGTCCGTATCGGTGCCAGCGGTCGATCACTGCGCCATTGAGCCACGGGACCTCGCTTCCCACGACGACGACGTCGGCGGCCGGCACGTCGCCCGGGTTGTAGCACCGCGCCAGCAATCGCACGAGCCCGGACTCAATCGCGGTTCGTACCAACTCGGCCTCCCAAGGGCGCGGCGAGAGTACGGTCGCCATTGATGGTCTCACGCGGTCGGTACCCGTACGGCAACAACGTGCGCCAACGCGACCCAGCAGTGTCTGCGCCCGTCGACAACCACGACATGATCGACGCCGACGGCCACGACCGTTCCCGAGATGTCGGTGCCATCGATGACCTCGATATTGAGGCGTTCGGCCCGGTCCTCGGCCATCAGGAAACGGTCCCTGATCGTCGTCCGGCGCTGGGCCGACACCCGCGCCGCGTACTGTTCGGCCCGCAGGGTCTCGTCCATCTCGAGCCGGAGTCGCCTGCCCAGGGCCCGCAGATCCGGGTGGGTGCCCAGCGTATCCTCCGCGTGATCGCCGGTATCGCGGCCTGCCGAGCTTTCGGCGCGATCCCCGAGTGGCGGATCGCCTAGCGAATCCATGGTTCCCCCCTTCGATTCTCTGGCGCTAGCTAATCACCGTCCCCAGCCGGAATCAATGGGGCTGCCGACGCCAATCTTTCGCGACCCGGCGTCTCCGGCCGCCACATCTAGCGCTCGCGATGCTCGTGACGGGTTGTGGCCGGATGGTGGTGCGGATCGTCGATGAACACGTCATCGCCGTCCACGTGCAGCAGGCTGGCGCCGTAGGCCTCGCTCAGGTTGCTCGCGGTGAGCACGTCTGCCGGCGCCCCCGAAGCGATGACTCTCCCGGAGAGCAGGATGACGTGATCGGCGACGCGGGCCTCGGCGAGATCGTGAGTCGTCATGATGACGGTGCAGCCGCGGGAGTGCTCATCGTGGATCACGTCGTCGATGGCCTGGGCCGCCGGCAGGTCGAGTCCGCTGATGGGCTCGTCGAGGAGGAGAATGTCGTGATCCTGGGCGAGGCCCTGGGCGATGAAGACACGCTGCCGCTGGCCACCGGACAGTTCGGTGAGGTGCTGCTTGGCGAGATCCGTTATCGCCATTCGATCCATGACGGCGGCAACGGTCGTTCTGTCGGTGCTGTTGAGGCGCCGCCAGGGGCCCTTGCCCGCGTAGCGACCCATCGCCACCACCTCGGCCACGGTGACCGGCAGTGCGTCGTTGACCGTGGTGGTCTGCAGGACATAGGCAACGCGGCGGGTCATTCCGCCGACGGGTTGCACCTCGATCGACCCGGCCAGCGGCTCGATGAGCCCGGCTATCGCGTTCAGCAGCGTGGACTTCCCGGAGCCGTTGGGACCGATGAGCGCACTGATGGCGCCCGCGGGGATCTCGAAGCTCGACGCCGTGAGCGCAACGTTACGCCCGTAACCGAGCTCGACATTCGTGGCGATCACTGCCGGCTTCATGCGCACGCCTTGCAGCGGCCGACAACTTCGAGGGCGTGGCCGGCGGCGGCGAACTCACCGGACTCGGCGACCGCTTCGACCAGATCGTGCAGGGTTGACTCCAGTCGCGGAGGCAGCTCGATGTCATCGACGGCTCCGCAGTCGACGCAGACGAGATGATGATGATGGCCGGCGAGCCATTCAGCGAGCTCGTATCTGGTGATGCCCTTGGTGCCGTGGTGCGGGGCCAGAACATCGGCGTCGGCCATCACGGCGAGCGATCGGTACAGCGACGAGAGGGGCACCGAGTCTGCGATCTGCGAGTGGAGTTCTGCCGCCGATAGGGGCCCCTGAGCATTCATCAGGGCCGCAACCACCTGCCGGCGGCCGTCCGTGTAGCGGATTCCGGCCTCCGTGAGACGCCCTCGGATTTGGGCTTCGACGTTTGAGCTTGTCACTCCGCCTACTCGCTGATTAGGGTCGTACACTAATAAGAACGATTCTCATTTTCAGAAAAGCGTAGTGAGCGAGCTTCCGATGTCCAAACGGTCTGTGGCGGTCGCGCTGGCGGCGTTTGTGCTGCTGGCATCTGCCTGTGGCGACTCGTCGGGACCCGGCGATGCCGGCGATCGGCTCACCGTGGTCGCCACCACGTCGATCCTGGGCGACGTCGTACGCAACATCGTCGGCGATGACGTCGCCGTGCAGGTCTTGATGCCGATCGGCGCCGATCCCCATGACTATCAGCCGTCGGCGCAGCAAGTGGCTGCCGTCTCCGGAGCCGACCTGGTGGTTGCCAATGGGCTCTCGCTGGAGGAGAGTCTGAATGACGTGCTCGAGTCGGCCATCGGCGACGGGGCCAACATCCTCGAGATCGGTCCGAGCGTCGACCCGATCGAGCGCTCCGGTACGGATGGCGAATGGGATCCTCACGTGTGGCTCGATCCGCTGCGGGTGGCCGAAGCCGTTGACGTGATCGGCGCTGAGCTGAGCCGCCTCGATTCCGCGGTGGATTGGGAGGTCCGTGCGGCGGATTATGCGGCGGAGTTACGAACGCTCAACACTTCAATCGAGGACATCCTCGCGGCAATCCCGCCCGCCAACCGATTACTCGTCACCAATCATGACTCGCTGGGCTACTTCGCCCAGCGGTACGGGTTCGAGGTGGTCGGCATGGTCATCGCCGGTGGCTCCAGCCTGGCGGCCCCCAGCGCCGGTGATCTGGCAGGGCTGGTTGAAGTCATGATCGACCGCGAGGTGCCGGCCATCTTCACGGAGTCGACCGACTCGACGGTGCTCGCCGAGTCCGTGGCCGCTGAAGCCGGTGGCGACATCGCCGTAATCGAGATATACACCGGCTCGCTGGGTGAGCCGGGGTCGGGCGCCGAAACTCTGGCCGGCCTGTTGCTGACCAATGCCCGTCGCATCGCGGCCGCCCTGAGCTGATACCTTCCTGCTGTGCAGCTGTTCCTCGAACCATTCGAACTGGCGTTCCAGCAGCGAGCCCTGCTCGGCGGCGCCCTGGCGGCCGTTGCCCTCGCCGTCATCGGCACGTGGGTGATCATCAGGGGAATGACGTTTCTCGGGGACGCGCTGGTGCACGGCGTCATCCCCGGCATCGCCCTTGCGGTCCTCTTCGACTTCCATGTGTTGATCGGGGCGGCGTTGGCTGCAGTCGTGATGATCGGCGGGATCAACCTGGTTCATCGCCAGACTTCCTTTTCGGAGGACACCGGGATCGGGTTGCTCTTCGTCGGCATGCTGGCGTTGGGCGTGATCCTGATCTCGCGAACGCCGTCGTTCACCGGCAGCCTGACAACGATCCTCTTCGGTGACGCGCTTGGATTGACGACCGCCGACTTGATCACGGCAGGCGTTGTGGCCGGTCTCGTTGTGGTGGGCTCAGCTCTGCTGTATCGCCCGTTCCTGGTGCTGGCCTTCAACGAACAGAAGGCGGACCTGCTCGGGCTGCGGCCGACGGCGGCCCACACCGCGCTGCTGGTACTCATCACATTGGCGATCGTCGGCTCGTCGCAGACCATCGGCACGTTGTTGGTGTTCGGGCTGCTCGTGGGTCCATCGGCGACTGCGGCTCTCCTCGTGCGCCGGGTGCCGGCGATGATGGTGACGAGTGCCCTGATCGGTGTCGCCAGCGTCGCCATCGGGCTGGTTGTGAGCTTCTACGCCGACACTTCCGGTTCGGCGACCATCGCCATAACGCCGGTTGTGATCTTCTTTGTCGTGCTCACCGGGACCAGTCTGCGGAAGTCCGCCCAGGCCGGCGTCAGGCCCGCGGATCCAGGTAGAACGTGAACATCCGCTCGGCGTGGATCCGAGCGTATGCCGCCGAGTCGAGCCAGCTGATCCAGTCCTCCCCGTAGATGTCCATGCAATAGTCGCGAAAGCCGGTGAATTCTTCAGCGGTTACGTCGAGAATTTCCGCAGTGCCGTGGACGGTTATGCCCAACTCCTCCGCGGGGACGTACGAAACACTCACGTGGGGGTCGCGCCGGATATGGACGAAGCGCAGGGAGTTCGGCGCCGACCCGAACCAGAACTGGCCGCGGTAGAAGAGCCCGTCGACCGGCGCCACAAAGGGCCGGCCGTCGCGCGACGTTGTGGCGAGCCCCACGATGCAAACCCCGGTGAGCTCCTTGGCGACCTGCTCGGCGGTGAGGCGCCGCTCAGGGGTTATGACTGACAGAAGATGACGGCCCGCGGCCGCGTAACTGTCGTCGAGCAGGCTCTGGAGAGCCGTGAGGTCCCGTTCGGATTCGTGCATGGTGAATCGCAACGATAGTGGGGCCTGAACACCACCGTGAAGTGGGTGGATATAGTCCGCCTGGTGACTCTGCGTTTTGGTTTCGACTTCCCGCCGTTCGGCGAGCTGGCCGACCCGCGGCTGATGGCCGAGCTGGCGGCCGTGGCCGAAGGCACCGGCTGGGACGGTGTGTTCGTGTGGGACCACATCATGTATCGGGAGCCGGTGACCGACGTCGGCGATCCCTGGATCGGGCTCGCCGCCATGGCGGCGGCTACCAAGCGTGTCATGTTGGGGCCGATGGTGACTCCGTTGGCCCGGCGCCGCCCGCAGATGGTGGCCCGTCAAGGCGCGGCCCTCGATCAACTCAGCAGCGGCCGGTTCATTCTCGGGGCCGGGCTGGGGCTCGACCGCAGCGGCCGGGAGCTCTCCGCGTTTGGGGAGGAACTCGATGACCGGACGCGAGCGGAGATGCTCGATGAGGCACTCGGGATCATCAGCGGGCTCTGGTCGGAAGAGCCATACACCCACGAAGGTTCTCACTACACCGTGGCGGATGTGACCTTCCGGCCGCGCCCGCAGCAGCGGCCCCGGCCGGCGATCTGGCTGGCGGGCCGCTGGCCCTACAAACGTCCCATCAGCCGGGCGGCCCGCTGGGACGGTCTGTTCATGATCGATCAGAGCAATCCCGATCATTTGGCGGAAGCAGCCGCGCTTGTCGCCGAGCAGCGGGGGACGCTCGAAGGCTTCGATTTCGTGATCAATCAGAAGCCGGGCACGGATCCGGCACCGTGGGCCGAGGCCGGTGCTACGTGGTGGCTCACGCAGACACCGTATGACGCGGCGAGCGGGGCCGTTTTCGAGGCTGCCGCAGCCGGACCGCCGCGTGGCTGAGCACGCGGAAAAACCCGACACGATGTCGAAGGTGTCATAGCGAGAGCCCGGCCGTATGCTGACTCGTCATGGAATCCGAGGCCGGAGGAGCCGTGGCCGCCATAACCTCTGTTGAGAGCGAAGTCGAAGTCTCGCGATCCGCGGCCGTCCGGGTCTTCTACGGCCTGTTCGGCTTCATCTTCCTTGGCATCGGTATCGCCGGGTTTGTCCTTCCGGGGATGCCGGGCACGATCTTTCTGCTGGTCGCCGTGTACCTCTTCTCGATGTCGAACGAGCGGATGTATCAGTGGATGATGACCAACGGCCTGTTCGGCCAGGAGTTGCAGGACTTCAAGTCCGGAATGGGGATCGCTCGCCGCGTGAAGATCTTCGCAGTGACATCGATCGTGCTGTCGGTGGGCCTGAGCACGGCATTGGCGCTCAGCAACGCGTGGGCGCGGGCCGGGCTGATCGCCTTCGGTCTAGTCGGGATCGTGTACATCCTGAAACAGCCAACTCGAGAAGTCGAAGTAGCGCGTCGCGAATCGACGCCCGGCTAGTCCACTTCCTCGTCGGGTGTTTCGAGTTCGGCAACTCGCCTCTTGATACCCCCGCCGCGGCGCTTGTAGATCGTGTCGGTCGCCGGATCGGGCTGAGCGGCGGCGCCGTCGTAAACAAACTCTGCTTCGAGGTCGGCGCGTAGGTCGACCTCATCTGCGGTGCCGGTCTCGCTTTGCGGCGTCGCGGCCGCCTCGACCGTCGGCCGCTTCACCGGCAGCTGGCCGGACCCATCAGGCTGGGCCTGCTCCTCGTGGGGGGTCCTCGCCGGATCCTCCTCGCCGGCTGCCGGTTCTGCCGCCTGCCGGTGCGGTTCGACCGTGGTGGCATTCTCGGCTCGATGCGCAATGGGCTTCGACCCGGTCTCCTGATCGATCATGTCGGTGATGAGGTGGGCGCGATCGCCGGCCACCTGGGCGAGGTTGCTGATATGAGCCTCGAATTCGGCAACACCGGTGCGTAGTTGCTCCATGCGCCTCTCCAGCCGCCGGTTGTCCTCCCGGGCCGCGGTGACCATCGAGTCCGCTTCCCGGCTTGCCTGGTGGAGCAGGTCCTCGGCCTCCTCCGAGGCCGTGGTCAGTCGTTCGAGCACCTGAGCCCTTGCCTGCGCCAGAAGATCCTCGGAGGCAACGCGGCCCTGGGCTGTCACTGCTTCCGCGGTCGCGGCCGCAGCCGCTCGGATTTCGGCCGCCTCGTTGCGCGCCGTTGCGATCAACTCCTCAGAGAGACCCTCCCGCGATGCTCGCATTTCCTCCATCTCCGATCGGGCGCGCTCGCGCACCAATCGGGATTCCTCAACCGCCGAATTGATCATCGACTCGGCCTGCTCACGGGCTCGCGCCAGGACATCGGCGACTTCGGCGTCGGCTTCGGCTCGCGCCTGGTCGGATGACTGGGTCGCCTCCGTGGTGAGACGATTGGCCTCGGTCTGGGCGAAATGCAGCATCTGCTCGGCCTCCGCCGCCTGGGCAACGGCAAACGACTCAGCGTCCTCTCGCACCCTCTCCGCGTCGGCAATGGCGGAGGTCAGGATCGTCTCAGCTTGAGCGCGCAGTTCCTCAGATCGCGAATTGCCGAGATCGATGAGGCTGTCGGCCTCTTCGCGGATCCGCTGGGCATCGACCTGGGCGCCGGCCAGATGGTCTTCGGCGGCCCCGATGATCCGGTCGGCTGTGGTCGTTGCCTCGTGCCGAATCACCTCGGCTTGCGACGTTCCCGCCTCGACGATGTGAGCCGCCGCCGCGCGGGCCTTTGTGAGTAGCTCACTGGCACTGTCCTGGGGCGCACCGGCGGCTTCGTCGGCATCGGTGGCTTCGTCGGAAGGCGTCGGGAGGTCGGTGCCGCTCTCGAGACGCTTGAGCATCCGCTCGTACTGGGCGAGAGTGTCGGCGACACGACTCATCACCGAGTCCACCTCGGTCGCGTCATATCCACGACGGCGCGCAGTACCGAAACGGTGGTGCTCCACCGTTGAGGACTCGATGCGCATATGACAACCTTTCCCAGACCCTTCGCCCGACTAATTGCCCCTTAAGGCTGAAACGAAAGCGACATGGGTGGTCGCGCCAGTTCGGCGGTGGCCGACTTTACTGAAAGCGCGAAAAGATTGCTACGACCATTTTTCGAGAGAAGCCTTGTCATCGACCACAACTAGCCATAGCCTGGGTAGATGGAGCGAATCCACGTAGAAATCGATAAGGGTTGGCTTTCGGTGGCAGACATCTGCGAATACATGGATGTCTCGACATTTGTGGTTACCTCGCAGCTTCGATCCGGCAACCTTCCGGCCGTCAAGTTCGGGCGCGAGTGGCGAGTCGCTCGTCAGGACTTCGAGGACTGGATCAACGCCCAGCGCGCTGAAGCCACCACCAGGTCGCATCTGCGTCTCGACGCGTAAGCCAACTCTGTACCGCTGAATCGCCTCTGTTCTCGTGCGGCATCGGGTGCGGCTGAGCCGGCACGTGCCCGCTCGGGAGAGTCGGCAGAGTTGGGTTGTGGCAGATTATCCGCTGGATCACCGCGGACCTTGGATCGGCAAAGTCGGCGTGCTGAGTATCCCGGCCCAGACGTTCCCAGACCAGGAATCTACCGTTGCGTGGCTGACGGCGACCGGGGCCTGAGTTCTCGTTCATTGCCCAAGTAATCTGGGCAATGAGGTTCCAGTGAACGATCTCATATGGCGGAAGACCCCGGATGGGTACCGGTCAGCCGGATACCGGATACGGCGGCTCGACGGGCGGTCGCCAACCCGGTGGCGCCTTGAAGCGCGCGACGGCCTGGCGCCGTGGTTGGGGGGTCAGCCGACGCTGTCAACCCACCGCAGCCTCCGTGAAGCCAGGGAGCGGGCATCACGCGACGAGCGGCACCGGATTCGCCGAGCCAGGGTGACGGGCCACTGCGCAATCGGAATCTCGGCCTGTCTCGCCTTTGTCGCCGTCTCGAGCACCGCCCTGGCGCTCAGCGCTGCCGGGTTCTTCACCGCGATGGCTCTGTTCTACCTCACGTTGGAGTCGTTCGCTGATGCGGTCGGTATCTGGCTGGGACATGCGTCGGCGGCATCCCGTGGGCGACCCGAGCCGGATCGCCTGACCTGGTCGGCTCGCTGGGTGCTGGCGATGGTGGAAGTGCCGCGCCGCCGATATTGGGCCGCAGCCCCTGCGGAGCCGGCTCCCGCTGTTCGGGCGCTGCCACCCCGACCCGCCGGGTAGTGGCCGCGGCGACGGCCGGCCCGTGGCTTACACCCCGCCGCTACTGCCGAAGAGCTCGTTGAGGTCCATGGCGATGAGCACCAGAAGCAATGTGATGACAGCGATGTGGAGGACGGTGATCGGGCGCTTCAGGCGATGGCCGGTTCGCCAGAAACGGCGCAGGCTGTAGACGTTGGCCGCGATGGCCACCGTTCCGATGGTTATGCCGAGCACCGGGCCCACGCCGGGTGCGAGGCCCAGAAACGGCGTCACGAACGGGAGCACCACATAGGTCAGTGTGCATCGCACGGCCGAAACCAGCATCGACATACTGAACGCGCGTTCAGGATTCAGCGCCTTGGTCGCGACGGGGAGGTCGATGTCCAGCGGCGTCTGATCGGTCGTGGTCTCGGTCATCGCCTATCTCGCTCGAGGATCGCGCCAGGCTAACGTCCGGGATCGGCAAGCGGAACTTGGCGACTTGCTCCCCAGCCGCTCTTGCATGGGCGGTGCGCCAATGGCGTCCGACTTCGTGTCGGCCGGGGGGCGACGATAGGGTCTCCCGCTATGTCTGTTGACAAGCCTCAGGTTGGCGTCCTGCTCCTGCAGCTGGGGACTCCCAATTCCACTTCGACTTCCGACGTGCGTAAGTACCTGCGGGAGTTTCTCTCCGATCCCCGGGTTCTCGACATGCCGGCGCCGGCGCGGGCGCTTCTCCTCAACGCCGTGATCCTGCCGTTCCGGCCGCGTAAATCTGCCGAGGCCTACGAGAAGATCTGGACCGAGGAGGGCTCCCCGCTGACGATCCATACCGCGGCGTTGACGGACCGCGTTTCGGAACTGCTGGGCGATGGCTACCGGGTCGTATTCGGAATGCGATATCAACACCCCTCGATCGAATCTGCGGTCGATGAGCTGGTGGACGCCGGTTGTGCCGAGATCGTGATTCTGCCGCTCTTCCCGCAGTACGCCTCTGCAGCCGGCGGTTCGGCCACCCAGCGTGCCCTCGAGGTGATCGGGACTCGCCCGAACATCCTGAACCTGCGATCCCTGGGAGCGTTCTACGACGACCCGGGGTTTCTCCGATCGGCCGCCGAGGTTGCCCGGCCGCTGCTCGACGGCTTTGCTCCCGACCACGTCCTCTTCAGCTACCACGGCCTGCCTGAGAAGCAGGTGCGGAAGAGCGACCCCTCGGGCGCTTGGTGCCTGGCTTCAGAGAGCTGCTGCGACACCATCACCGGCGTCAACGGCTTCTGCTACCGAGCCCAGTGTTTCGCCACCACACGCGGTCTCGTCGCCGAGCTTGGCCTGGAGGAAGGCCGGTACTCGACGGCGTTTCAGTCACGTCTGGCCGGCCAGAAGTGGATCGAGCCCTACACCGACAAGCGGCTGGCCGGACTCCATGACCAGGGTGTTCGTAGGCTCGCCGTGTTCACGCCATCTTTCACGGCCGATTGTCTCGAGACTCTCGAGGAGATCGGAATCCGGCTCCGGGCCCAGTGGGAAGGCATCGGGGGTGGAGAGATGATGCTGCTGCCGTGCGTCAATTCTCACGAAACGTGGGCGCAAGCGGTCGCCGCCATGGTCAGCCGGGGCGCCTGATCAGGCGCGACCCATGACGCGATCAACGGCGACTTCGATGACCACCCGTTTCGGGTTCTCCTTGACCGGCCGGTATCGAACTTCGTACAGCGCAACGGCGTGTGCGACGCGGGCCGGGTCTCGGTGCACCGCGCCGGGCCCCTCGAGCGTCAGCCAGCGGGCGCCGTCCATCTGGCACACCGCCACCCGGGGGTTTCGCTCCAGGTTGTGGACCTTCTGTGAACCGTCGGACGTGATGATGCGAACCGTCGCGCTTTCGGGTTCGAAGGTGAAAGCGATGGCAACGGTGTGTGGCGAGCGGTCCGCGCGGAGCGTGGTGAGGGTGGCCAGCTGTCGCTCCCTGAGGAAGTCGAGTTCGGTCTCGGTGAGGTCGGATGTCCGGCGGGCCACGACCAGGACACTACCGGCGTGAAGCAGGCGACGTGAACAGGAGCGAGATCGAAGCGGGGTACCGCGCTCTGCAGTCCTCGTTCGCGGCGGCGATCGAGGGGTTCGACGGAGAGGCGGCCTTTGTGCCCGACGTCTGGGCTCGCCCCGGCGGAGGCGGCGGGGAAACCCGCATCCTGTCCGGCGGGCGTCACATCGAGAAGGCCGCGGTCAACTTCTCAGCGGTGTGGGGCGCCACCCCCGAGAGACTGACCGAAAGCGTCGCCGCCGGTGACAGCTTCTACGTAAGCGGAGTCTCGATCATCGTCCACCCCGCCAACCCCCATGCTCCAACGTTTCACGCCAACCTGCGCTATTTCGAGTCAACCTCCGCTGATGGCACCGGGTCCGCCTGGTTCGGTGGCGGGGCGGACCTGACGCCGTACTACCTGTACGAGGACGACGCGATACATTTCCACGGCGTGTTGCGCGCCGTGTGCGACCGCCACGCCGTCGCGGATCATGCCGCCTGGAAGCAGGAGTGCGACCGCTACTTCTACCTTCCGCATCGCGGCGAGGCTCGCGGGATCGGGGGGCTCTTCTTCGATCATCTCACCGGGCAGCTCGACGAGGTGTGGTCCTTTCAACAGGACCTCGGCAGCCGGCTCATCGAGGCCTATCTGCCGATCCTCGAACGACGGGTTACTGTCGCGTACGGCGGAGCAGAGCGACGGTGGCACGAGGTCCGCAGAGGCCGCTACGTCGAATTCAACCTCGTGTGGGACCGGGGAACGAAGTTCGGCCTCGACACGGGCGGCCGCACCGAATCGATCCTCGGTTCGCTACCTCCGCGAGCCCGGTGGGTGTACGGTCACGAGCCTGTTCCGGGCTCGCCGGAAGCCGCGCTCCTCGAGGTCCTCCGGGCGGCGCCACGCCCCTGGCAATAACCACCAGAAAGCCGGAATTCTCGACTTTCTGTCGGACCGACGTTTCCATAAAGTCCTTGATTAGGCAACCGAGGGTCAGGGTATGCACGTATCGACAGCTAGTTTCGCTTATCCCGAGGTTGATGGCGCCGCTCGATCCGACCTCGCGCAGCGTCTCGCCGTGCGTGAGGCACCACCCGATGTTTTTGTCTTCTCGACGTGCCTCCGAACGGAGGTGGTCGTCCACGGCGATCGGGCCGATCTGGAGCAGGCCGTCAATCGAGCCTTCGGAGAGCCGTCGGTCCTCGAACTCGCGACCGTACGCACCGGTGACAAAGCGGTCGAGCACATCTTCCGGATCTCGGCCGGTCTCGAATCGCCGATTCTCGGAGAGCGCGAAATACTGACCCAATTCCGCCAGGCGGTCCAGGCGGCGCAGGAAGCCAGGGTCGTTGGCGGCCTCCTCGGCAAGATGCTCGAGACCGCGGTGGCGGTGGGCCGCCAGGCGCGCGAACTGCTACCGGAGTCTCCGCACGACTCGATGGCCGCAGTGGCCGCCCAGGTCGTCGGACCGTTCGATCGAGTGGCGGTATTGGGTTCCGGCATGATGGCGAAAGCCGTCGTCTACGGGATGCTCGGCCTGCCGGCGCCGCCGGACATCGTCATGGTCGCTCGCCATCCTGAGAAGGTGACCTTCGACAACATCGCCGTATGGACCTTCGACCGAGCGCCTGCCGTCCTCGACGAGTTCCCGGCGGTCATCTCGGCGACATCCGCCAAGCAGCGCCTCATCTCCGACGCCGACCTCGCATCGGTACTGGCGGCTCGCTCCGTCCCGCTCACCCTTGTCGACATGGCGATGCCCCCCGATTTCGCTCCGCCGGCCGGGTCCCCGGTCGACTACGTCGACATCGACCATTTGGCCAACATGGCCGCCCGGAGGCCGCGGCGGGACGATGCCGACGCTCTGGTCACAACGGCGGCTGCCAATGCCTATCGCCACCTCGCAGATCACGCCACCGTGGGCCCCGTTATCGGCGGCCTGATGCGCAACGCCGACGAGACCGTCAACGGCGTTGTCGATCGTTTCGCCGGCCGCCTCGGAAAGGGTGACGACCGGGCCCTCCTGCAGCAGACGGCGCATACAGTCGCCCGGACGCTGCTGGCGCGTCCCGTCTCCTACATCCGCTCCGCCGATGGCCCGCGGGACGCTGTTGATGTCATTGCCGAGGCGTTCGGCCTCGACGACGGTCTCGATGACATCTGACCGTCTCCGTATCGCCACCCGCCGGTCCGAGCTTGCACTCACTCAAGCCAGGTGGGTCGCTGATCGCATCCGTCTAGCGCATCGCGAGCTGGAGGTCGAGCTGGTCGAGGTAGTCACGATGGGCGATCGTGACACGACCTCGCCGGTGACGACACTGACCGAGGTCGGCGCATTCGTTCGTTCGGTGCAGCGTGCGGTGCTGGACGGTCGGGCCGATGTCGCGGTGCACTCATGCAAAGACCTTCCGGTGGCCGGACCTGAGGAACTCGGTGCCGTATACCCGGTGCGTGAGGCTCCCTGGGACGTGCTGTGCGGTTCTTCGCTGGACCGGTTGGCACCCGGTGCCCGCGTTGGAACCGGTAGCCCGCGACGGGCCGCCCAGCTGGCGCTGCTGCGTAGCGACCTCGTGATCGAAGGCATCCGCGGCAATGTGAACACGCGCCTCGGCAAGGTGGCGTCCGGCGAGTTCGACGCCGTTGTCCTCGCCGAGGCCGGATTGCGGCGCATCGGGCTCGAGAGCGCGATCGATGAGCGGTTCGACCTTGCCGCCATGGTTCCCGCCCCCGCTCAAGCGGCGCTTGCGGTCGAGACCATCGAGGGCTCCCCGGCCTCGGAGGTTCTCGCTGCGATCGACCATCCGGAAACACGAGCGGCCGTCGAGGCCGAACGAACGGTGTTGGCCAAGACCGGCGCCGGGTGCCGCTCCGCGCTCGGAGCCTATGCGCGCCCGGTCGCAGGAGGTATCGAACTAACCGGCTTCGTCGAGGACGACGCCGGTTCCCGGCGCCACACGGCGGTCGGGTCCGATCCTGTCGATGCCGCCGATCGGCTCATCGCGGCTCTGGAGCTGTGACATGACACGAGTCGCCGTCACTACCGAACTCGGGGGCGCTGAACGGATCGGGGATGAGGCCGTGGCGGCCGGGCTCGAACCGATCTACCTGCCGTGCATCCGCATCGAGGTTTCTCCGCCGGAGCTACTCGATCCGATGCGAGCTGCCGCGGCAGATGCCGATTGGGTGATCTGCACATCGCAACGGGCGGTTAGCGCCCTGTGGCCGGCGGGGGGGATGCCCACCCATGCGATGGTCGCCACGGTTGGAGCCGCCACCGCCCGCGCCGTAATGGCCGCCGGGGGGCGCGTCGAGGTGACGGGCACGGGCGGCGCCGCCACGCTGCGAGAGCTACTCCGCGGCCGTCTGGCCGGCCAGACGGTGGTCTTCCCCCATGCCCGGGCCGCCGATCGGGTGACGGTAGAGATGTTGCGCTCCGAGGCGGGGAAGGTAGTTGCCGGCGTGGCCTACGACACGGTGCCCATGGCGCCTCCGTCCGATCCGGTTGACGCCGTGATCTTCGGGTCGCCGTCGGCGCTCGAGGGCTGGCTCCTGACGCGCGACTTGTCCGGTGTCGTCGTCGCTGCCATTGGGCAAACGACCGCAGCGGCCTTGCGAGCCGCCGGCCGTGAGCCCGATGTTGTTCCCCCCGTGCCCGGCGTGGCTGCCGTCGTCGCCGCGCTCGCTACATACGTGAATCAGCTCAGTGAGAGGAGCTCCCGGTGAGCATGTTCCCAGTTGTCCGGCCGCGCCGTTTGCGGGCGTCGGCGAAACTCCGCCGGATGGTCGCCGAGACCAGGCTGCACCCGGCGATGTTCGTCCTGCCGTTGTTCGTGGTGCCCGGCGAGGACATCGCCAACCCGATCCGCTCGATGCCGGGCAACTTCCAGCTGTCGATCGATCGGCTGATTCCCGTTGTTGCCGAGGCTGCCGCCGCCGGTGTCGGTGGCGTGATCCTCTTCGGAATCCCGGCTGAGAAGGACGAGGAGGGCACCGGAGCTTGGGACCCCGCCGGCCCGGTGCCGGAAGCGATAAGGGCGATCAAGGAGAGCGGCCTCGACATCACGGTGTGGGCCGACGTTTGCATGTGTGAGTACACCAGCCACGGACACTGTGGAGTGCTGCGCGGAGAAATCGTCGACAACGACGCGACGCTGCCGCTGCTCGCCAGGGCTGCCGTGGCGTACGCGGATGCCGGGGCCGACGTGATTGCCCCTTCGGACATGATGGACGGGCGGGTGGCGGCAATACGGAGCGCACTCGATGACGCCGGGTACAACGAACTCGCCATCTGCTCCTACTCGGCCAAGTACGCCAGCGGCTACTACGGGCCCTTCCGCGACGCGGCCGATTCCGCTCCAGCCTTCGGTGATCGCAACACCCACCAGATGGATCCCAACAACGTTCGCGAAGCGCTCGTCGAAGTCGAGCAGGATCTCGCTGAGGGCGCGGACATGGTGATGGTCAAGCCGGCCGGTCCCTACCTGGACGTCATCTCGGCCGTACGGGCGACCGTCGACGTGCCTGTCGTCGCCTACCAGGTCTCTGGAGAATTCTCGATGATCGAGGCCGCCGCAGCCAACGACTGGATCGACGGCGATCGGGTCATGATGGAGTCCCTCACCAGCATCGCCAGATCCGGGGCCGGGATCATTCTCACCTATTTCGCCACGAGAGCCGCCCACAAGCTGACCACACAGAAGTCGGAGTCACAATGAACGAGAGCGCAACGTCGGCAGGCTGGTACCAGCGAGCGACCGCCGTCATGCCCGGAGGGGTCAATTCTCCGGTACGAGCCTTCAAGTCTGTCGGGCGGACCCCGCCCTTCGTGGTGAGCGCCGCGGGAGCCCACATGGAAACGGTGGACGGGGAGACTCTCGTCGACTTCATCTCATCGTGGGGAGCTCTCATCCTCGGCCACGCCCGCCCCGAGATCATCGACGAACTGGTGGCGGCCGCTCGCCGGGGAACCTCCTTCGGCGTGCCGACAAGCGGCGAGGTCGAGCTCGCTGAGCTCGTGGTGTCCCTGATCCCCTCGGTCGAGGTTCTGCGTATGGTCAATTCGGGAACGGAGGCCACCGCCTCGGCCATCCGTATCGCTCGGGCGGCGACAGGACGGCCCGGGATCATCAAGTTCGAGGGCTGCTATCACGGCCATGCCGATCCGTTCCTCGTGAAGGCCGGCAGCGGTCTGGCGACCTTCGGAGAGCCGGATAGTCCCGGTGTGCCGGCGGCCACCGTGGCCGATACCCGGGTGGCCCGTTTCAACGACCTCGAGACGGTCGAAAAGGCTTTTGGCGCCGGCGACGTCGCGGGGCTGATCGTTGAGCCCGTGGCCGGCAATATGGGCGTGGTGCCACCAGAGCCGGGCTTCCTCGAAGGACTCCGCGATCTGTGTGATCGACACGAAGCGTTGCTGATCTTCGACGAAGTGATGACCGGGTTCCGCGTTGCCCTCGGCGGAGCGCAGGAACGGTACGGAATCACGCCCGATTTGACCACGCTCGGCAAAATCGTCGCCGGGGGGGCTCCGGCCGCGGCCTACGGCGGCAGGGAGGATCTGATGCGAATGGTGGCTCCCGACGGACCGGTGTACCAGGCCGGTACGCTGGCGGGGAACCCGATCGCCGTCGCGGCCGGGATCGCCTGCTTGCGATACCTCGTCGAGCACCCAGAGCTGTACGACACGCTCGAAGATATGGGAGGGCGCCTCGAGGCGCGACTGACTGCAGCGCTCGAGGCAGCGGGCGGTGGTGGATGCGTGCAGCGGGTGGGGTCCATGCTGACAGTCTTCCTCGGGCCGGATGTCGTGCGCTCCTGGGAAGACGCTGCCAAGCTCGACCGCGAACGATTCAGCCGCTACTACGCCGCCGCTTTCGACGCCGGGATCGTCCTGCCGCCGTCGCCGTTCGAGGCCATGTTCCTCATGGAAGACCACGGCCCCGTCATCGATGAGGCAGCCGAGACGCTGGCAGCCGCGATCGGAGCCGCCTGATGGTGCGGCCCCTGATCGAGGCGCTGCGGATGCGCCCCGTGGCGCGCCGCCCGGTGTGGATCATGCGCCAGGCCGGGCGCTATTTGCCCGAGTATCGAGAGCTGCGGGCCCGCCACTCCTTTCAGGAAGCCGTGTCGACCCCGCAAGTCGCCGCCGAAATCACGCTGCAGCCGATTCGCCGTTTTGGGATGGACGGGGCGGTGATCTTCGCCGACATCATGACTCCGCTCGAGGCCATGGGCGTCGAGATGACCTTCGATCCTGGCCCCCGGCTCCGACCTCACACGCTCGCCGAGGTTGCGGCGCTCGAGCCGCTCGATATCGATCGCGTCGGGTTTGTAACCGAGACCATTCGGCGAGTCCGATCCGGGGTGCCGGATGAGACCGCCGTCATCGGTTTCGCAGGGGCCCCGCTGACTCTGCTGGCCTACCTGGTCGAAGGTGGCGGGTCAAAGGACTTCATGCGGCTCAGGGGCCAATTGCGGGCCGATCCGGCAGCGGCCCGAGCCGCTCTCACCGCGCTGGCGGCGGCGATGAAGAGCTACCTCGCGATGCAGCTCGACGCCGGGGCCGACGTGGTCCAGCTGTTCGACAGCTGGGCCGGGGTGCTGGACCGCGATACCTACCGTGACCTGGCGCTGCCGGCTGCCTCGACCACGTTGGGCGGCCTCGATGCCCCCCGTATCTACTTCGCCCCCGGATCCGGACACACGCTCGACCTGCAGGCCGCGATCGGTGTTGAGGGGTATGCGGTCGACTGGCGGGTTCCTCTCGACGAGGCGTGGGCTCGACTCGGCGACGTGGCGATTCAGGGCAACATCGATCCTGCGGTCCTGCTGGCCGACCCGGATGCCATTCGCAAAGCCGTCAGCGATCTGCTCGCCCGGTCCGCCGGCCGCGACGGCCACATCGTCAATCTCGGCCACGGGATCGACCGGCACACGCCACCCGAGAATGTGGCGGCCTTCGTCGAGGCGGTGCGGTCGTGATCAGAGTCGATTCTGAGCTACTGGCCCGTCACGACCGACCCGGTCCTCGCTACACGTCGTACCCCACCGCCGTGGAGTTCAGCGAAGCCGTCGGGCCCGCCGAGTACGCCGAGCGGCTCGCCGCAGCGGCGACCCGGCCCGACCAACCCCTGTCACTGTATGTGCACCTTCCCTTCTGTGAGGCTCGTTGCTCGTTCTGCGCCTGCCACGTCGTCATAACGAAGCGGCCTGAGATCTCGGACGCCTATCTGGGCAGGGTGGTGGCAGAGGCGGACCTGCTGGCCGACGGACTCGGTGAGCGGCGCGAGGTTGTGCAGTACCACTGGGGTGGCGGCACCCCGACTCACTATTCGCCGGAAGTCATGGTCGAGCTGCACACGGCGCTGACTCGCCGTTTCAACATGGCGCCGGGAGCCGAACTGGCGATCGAGGTCGATCCGCGCGTGACGACAGCAGAACACCTCGAGGCATTGGCTCCCCTGGGTTTCAACCGGATCTCGCTGGGGGTCCAGGACCTCAACGCCGAGGTGCAACGCCTCATCGGCCGCGATCAGACGAAAGAGGAGACGGTTGATCTGTACCGGGACGCCAGGCGTCTGGGTTTTTCTTCGGTCAACTTCGATCTGATCTACGGCTTGCCCGGCCAGAATGAGAGCACTCTCACCGAGACGCTGGATACGGTCATCGACCTGCGGCCCGACCGGCTGGCGGTCTACTCGTTTGCGTTCGTCCCGTGGATGCGTCCCCATCAGAAGCGACTCGACGAAGAGCTGCTCCCGGGCACGGATGCCAAGTTCGCATTGCTGGCAATGGTCGTGTCCGCCCTCACAGACGCCGGGTACGTGCAGATCGGGATGGACCACTTCGCCTTGCCCGACGATGAGCTGACCCTGGCTCTGGCCGCGGGAACGTTGAACCGGAACTTCATGGGCTACACCACCAAGCGCGACACCGAGATGGTGGCCCTCGGAACGTCCGGCATCTCGGACGTCGCGGGCGCCTACGCCCAGAACCATCGCAGGCTGGCCTCGTACTACCAGTCGGTTGAACGTGGCGAGCTGCCCATAGAGCGGGGATACCAGCTCAGCGTGGACGACGAGATCCGCCGGTACGTCATCACGGAGCTCATGTGCAACGGAGTGGTCGACTTCGAAGCCGCCGGGCAGCGGTTCGGTGTTGACGGCACGACGTACTTCGATGCCGAGCTCGAGGAGCTGGCTGAGCAGGGCGGTTTGATAGACGAGGGGATGGCACTTGTCGACGGTCTGCGCTTACGGACAACAGAGCTGGGGGCGCTCTTCGTGAGACGGGTCGCGGCGGTGTTCGATGCCCATACCCGTCGCCAGACCGGTGATGGGCCAATGTTCTCGAAGACAGTGTGATGGTTCTCCAAGACAGTGTGATGGCTCTCCAAGACAGTGTGATGGCTCTCCAAGACAGTGTGAGGATGCAATGAAAGTGCGGGTAGCGGTTGTAGGAGGGGGGCTGGCAGGGTTCTTCACGGCCTCGGAGCTGATGGAGGCCGGAGTCGACGATGTTGTCGTGCTGGATCGGAATGATCAGCCAGGCGGGGTAGCGCGAACCGTCAAGCTCGACGGCTACGAGCTGGAGCCGGCTGCCGGGGCGTTGTTGCTCCCGAAGCCGGATCTGACCCCCGTTCTCGAACACCTCGGCGCCGAGATCGTGCCGGCGGTCGACGCCGCGATGCGATATGTCTATGCCCGCGGCCGGCTCAACGTCCTGGGCCCCTCACCCAAGGTCATGTTCTCCCACGTGGTCTCGTGGCCGGCGAAGTTCCGCGCCCTGGCGGAACCGTTCATTCGCACCAAACCGGCATCATCGGACGAGTCGGTCGACGCCTTCTTCCGCCGCAGGTTCGGCAAGGGAATGGGAGGCACATTGGCCTGGCTGGCCGCCAACGGCGTGTTTGCGGGAGATCCCACGCGGTTGTCGGCGCGGGCGGCCTTTCCTGTGTTCTCGGCTCTCGAGGACGAGGCCGGGTCACTGGTGCTGGGCGGAATGCGCCGCGCCCGCAAGCGCGAGCCGGGGACTCCGCGGGCCAAGAGCCACGTGCCCGTGGGCGGTATCAGCGCCCTGGCCGAGCGCGGGGCCGAGCGACTCGGGGAGCGATACCGGCCGGGCGTAACCATCGAGTCGGTTCGCCGGACCAACGGCACCTGGACGATTGAGGGCAGCGAGAGTGTTGAGGCCGAGCATGTTGTTCTCGCAGTTCGTCCGTCCGATGCCGCGACCCTTGTGAACGGCGAGCTGGCCGAGGCGCTCAATCGAGCCATCTCAGCCCCGGCAGTCATCGTGGGCCTCGGCGCTGAGTCCAAACGCCTGCCTCTTCTGCCCGGTTTTGGGGCCCTCACCGGCCCGGACGCGGGAACGATTTCGCTTGGGGTCCTCTTCGAGTCCTCGTACGCGCCGCACCGGGCTCCGGCAGGGCACTCCCTGGCGAAGGTGATAGCCGGTGGGGCCAACCACCGCGACGTGATTGACTGGGACGACGATCGAATCATCGACACGGTCCAGGCTGAAGTCGCCAAGATCCTCAGCATCGATCCGGATCCCTCGTTCGTGCATCTGGTTCGCCACAGGACGGGGATTCCGCAGTACGAGCCGGGCCATCGTGCCTGGTTGGCGGGTATCGAAGGGTTGTGCGAGCCGCGTTTCCACCTAACGGGATGGGGCTATCGCGGGGTCGGCGTGGGCCACGTTGCCACCGATGCCGTTCGTATTGCCAAAGATATTGCCGCCGCGTAGCCGGATTGCCGACGCGTCGAGCACGCCGAGTACCGTTGATGCCGTGGATTTCTATGCGGAACCAGAAGCAATCAGCGCGGCCGCTGTCGTCATCGCCACAGTCGCCTCGCCCGGGCCCTCGCCGACACTGGCCGAAGAGCCCTGGCGTGGGGAGCCTTTGCTAGCGGGAGTTGTGCGGCGGCTGACGGGATTCGATGCCGTCGTGGTGGTCGTGCGGACTGAAGCTCATGCTGAGCTCGTTGAAGAAATCCGCGACGCCACAGTGATCGTTGATCCCGAATGGGAGGAGGGAGCGGCGGCGCCTCTGCGGGTCGGGCTCGATTGGCTGACGCATTCGACGAATGTGCGCGCGGCTTTTGTTGTCAACCTGAACACGCCGGACATCGAAGCGGCAGCCATGCACGAGTTGGTCGCGGCCCACGCCACTGCCGGGACTCCGGTCACCGTACCGAAGTATCGATATGTGCGGGGCGGTCCCGTGCTGCTGGATCGGGACATCTGGCCGCACTTTCTCGGCGCCGAGGGCGATCTCGATCTCGAGGCGATTCTGCTCGCACATCCGCAATGGGTCACCGAGGTTCGTATCGACTGGGCCCCACCCCGGCACATCACGAGCGCGGACGACCTTCGCGAGATCGCCCGCTAGGAGGGCACTGTGATTTCCCGTTACCTTCAGGCGACTTGGCAGAGGGGGCGGTTCATTGAGTAGTGTCCCGACCGGCTGGCGTTACCTTCCCCCCTGGTTGGTAACAACGATTATTGATGACTGGAGAGGACATTAAATGGCGTCGATCGATGCGATCGAGGGGATCGGCCACAAGTACGCAACGAAGCTGCGCAAGGCGCGGGTGCGCACTACAGAAGCCTTGCTCAAACACGGTGCAATCAAGCGAGGACGTAAGCAACTAGCCGAGGCGACAGGGATTCCGGAACGCCAGATCCTCGAATGGGTCAACCGCGCCGACCTGATGCGAATCAAAGGCGTTGGCGAGGAGTACTGCTGTTCAGCGCGCTCGAGGCATCCGGGGTCGACACTGTCAAGGAGCTGCGACGGCGCAACGCGGCCAACCTGCTCACCGCAATGATCGAGATCAATCGCAAGAAGGATCTGGTGCGTCGGCTCCCCACCGAAGGCATGGTGCAGCGCTGGGTAGACCACGCCAAAGACCTCGACCCCCTAGTGACCCACTAGCGACACACGAGCCGGTTGAGTCGGCGCGGTTTGGGCGCCGTTTGTCGGGCGGGTTCGTGTTGCTGGCGAAGGAGGTCGAGGGCGGCGAGGGCGGGTCCACCTATGTGTCTCCCCGCACGCAGGGGGGACCGGCCGGCGACGTAGTCGCCGAAGCGGGTAGAGGGGACCACCGGCAGACACGATTCGGCCGCCGTGCGCCAGGCCGGCTCGAATCTGCTGGCGAAGGTGGGGGGATTGGCGTCGGTCGGCTGTCGGGGCGGTTCGGTCGCCGTCTGCTGGGCGGGTTCGTGTTTGCTGGCGATGGAGGAGGGTGGAAGGGCCCGCCGGCCGCGCATGTGTTCCTCCCGGAGGGGGAAAGGGACCCGCCGGCGACGTAGTCGCCGAAGCGGGTAAGGGGCGCATCGTCGGGCGACGATTCGGTCGCCGTCCGCGAGGCGGGCTCGGAATTGCTGGCGAAGGGAGCCGTGGTTCGGGGTGTGGTCGGGTGTTTGGGGTGGCAGCGGATCGGGGTTCTCGTCGCTGGCGGGAGGGTCGGGTAACGGCTCGACCAGATTCCTCTGAATAACCCGAGATTTCTCTCTGTATCAGGCGTTTTCGACCGGTTTGTGTCACAGGTGGTTGGCATTATGGGAACCATGTTGACCCTATCAACAGAAGCCCAAGAGGTACTCGAGGAATACGACTCAGTGGACTCTATGGAACAGGAACTAGTCCGCCTCGAAGGACTCGTATCTAGGGTGCGTTCCCGGCAGGTAGCGATCATTGAAGCCGTTTACCATCTCCAAGTCCCCCATTGGGACGGAACCCGCTCCCTGAAAGAATGGATAGCGGGACGATTGGACCTTCAGCCCCGCAACGCTTCGGACCTCGCGGTGTTGGCTAAAGCCGAGTCGGGACCGATCCGGGACTCGATCAAAGCCGGGGTGGTGTCGGTGGATCGGGCCGCTGCCACTACCCGGCTGGCGAACACCGGAGCTAGTGACGAGGTGTTGGATGAGGCTGATGGGGTTGCGGTGGGTCAGATCGGGCGTTTGGCGGCTCGGCATCGCCGGATGGCACCTCATGATGAGGCTGCGGTGTTCAAGATGCGCCGCTTGTGGGTCCAACCCAACCTGGGTAACACCAGGGCTCTCGGGACTTTCGATATGCCAGGAGCTGACGCCGAGTCACTAATTGCAGGCCTCGACAGAAGGGCCGATGAGATCATCAATCCCGAGGACCCCAACCGGCCAACACTGGAGCAACGCCGCCTAGACGCCCTCGTGTCGTTGGCGTTGGACGCCACCGTCCCGGCTACTGGTGACAGTGTGGCTCCGCGGCGGTTGAAGGCTCACATCTTCATAGACGCCACCGAATGTCACCGCACCGGTGGTGAGTCTGGGGCTATCACTAGGTCGGGGCTCAAGGTCGGACCGAACACCCTCGATGAGATCTTCTGTGTTGGGGAGACCGTAACCACCTTCATCGACGTAGACGGATTGAAGGCGGTTCGCACTGACGGGGACCGGCTACCGAACCGGCTACGGGACTATGTGTTCTTCAGAGACGGAGGCTGCACCGCAGACGGCTGTACCAGCCGGTACCGGCTCGAACCGCACCACATCACACCCCGCAGCCAAGGTGGAACCCATGAACCAGACGGGCTCACACTCCTGTGCTGGTTCCATCACCACATCGTCGTCCACCAACAAGGATTCACCATCGACCCCGAATCCCCACCGAAACGGAGACGCTTCCTCGCCCCCGGCGTCACCCGAGCCCCACCACCCAACTAGAGGCATTCGGCCTCAGTCGAGAACCCGCAATCGCGGAAAACACCCCACACCATCGAACCGAACCGACCGCTCCGCGATGCCAGGATGTTGCGGCCGCATAGACGCGTCCGCCGCAATCAATCAGAGCGTGCCATACCGCCCCGGTCAGTGATCGGAGCGGCGAACCGATGCAAGGATTTCACTGGCGGAGTTCGATGATGTGGTGGTACCGCGCAGCATCCGGATGCCTGCCGCCCGAGACCGGTCCACCACAGGCCCATACAAGAAGCCCCCGGGGAGAGAGGTCCCGGGGGCTTCTTGCTTGGACCGGATGACTACTTCTTGGCAGCCGTGGTCTTCTTCGCGGTCGTCTTGGCAGGCGCCTTCTTGGCCGGGGCCTTCTTGGCGGCCGGAGCCGTCTTCTTGGCGGCCGCGGTCTTCTTGGCGGGAGCCTTCTTGGCGGCGGGCTTGGCCACTGCCTTGGTTGCCGGCTTCTTCGCGGCGGGCTTGGAGGCCGGGGCCTTCGCGGCGGGCTTCTTGGCCGCTACCGGCTTGGCCGCTACGGGCTTGGTGGCCGGCGTGAACGA
Organism: uncultured Acidimicrobiaceae bacterium; assembly: GCA_947258375.1. Taxonomy (GTDB): domain Bacteria; phylum Actinomycetota; class Acidimicrobiia; order Spongiisociales; family UBA5794; genus JAHEJX01. The sequence continues at coordinate 41,569 of CAMYIJ010000019.1, read as the reverse complement.
CTCGCGCCAGCTTTCGAGGGCGCCTTCGAGCTGGTCGCGCATCTTCTCGACCCGATCCTGAACCTTGTCGAAGTCCATCCGGCTCTGCAGCTCTTCGACGACGTCGGCGTCACGCAGCTGCTTGGTGACCTTCTCACCCTCCTTGGAAAACTCTTCGAAACGATCCTGGGCAATCTTGCCGACCTTGCTGCCCTGGCCGGCGAGCCACTCGGCGTAGTCCTTGGCCATGCGACCGGCGACCACGGGGGCCCCGATGCCGGCATAGATGGTCTTCTTGGCGAACTCTTTCTGTGACTTGAGTGTCATCATTCCTCCGTTGTGTTGTCGTTGATGAAGCTCGTGTAGATCTGCATCAACGCTTGTTTTTGACTCTGCTGAAGCATGTCGTCGGCCTCGATGGATTCAATGACTCCGGGCCGCTCGATGCCTTCCAGCAACCCGGCGTGTTCGAAGAGGGCTTCGGCACGGATCGAGAGGGCACGTGCGATCGACTTGAGAATCTCCGCTGAAGGTTTGCGGAGACCACGTTCGATCTGGCTGAGATACGGATTCGAGATTCCCGCCGCTTCCGCGAGCTTGCGCAGCGACATCGCGCTGCGCTCGCGCTGTTGGCGGATAAACGTCCCCACATCTGAGAGAGGCTGCTTCACATAAACAATATATCGCAAAGTGCTAACTATTGCAAGCGCTAGCTGGCGTCGACATCCGTGCGTTGTTTTGCAAGCACACCCCCCTCAGAATGGCCCATCCGGCGGGGCACCCAGCCAGTGCGCCTATCCTCCTCCAACACCTGTGGTCTGCCAAGGAGCCTTCGTGACCACCAATACTCAAGGGGACGAATCCTTGATAATCGTCATGCAGAAAGACGCTGATGCCGCCGACGTCGACCACGTCGTTGAGCGGCTGCACGACATCGGCGCCGAAGCTCACATTTCCGTCGGCCGATTCCGCACGGTGATCGGCGCACTGGGCGATCGTCAAGTCATCCAGCAACTCCCTTGGGAGGCGTTTCCCGGCGTGGAGAGGGCGGTCCCGGTTCTCAAGCCGTTCAAGTTCGTCAGCCGCGATTTCCAGCAGGAGGACACGGTTGTCGACGTCGGGGGAACTCTGATCGGTGGCAGGCGATTCGCACCGATCGCAGGTCCGTGCGCGGTGGAATCACGCGAGCAGCTCTTCGCATCGGCCGAGGCCGTCGTCAAGGCCGGCGCCCGGGTGCTGCGCGGGGATGCTTTCAAGCCGCGGACGTCTCCGTATTCGTTCCAGGGACTGGAGGAGAAGGGTCTCGAGTTATTGGCCGAAGCCCGTGAGGAGTTCGGCATCCCGTTTGTTGCCGAAGCCGTCGATCCGCGCGACGTTGAACTGGTGTCCGGCTACGCGGACATCATCCGCGTTGGCACCCGCAACATGGCGAACTTCACTCTGCTGTCGGAACTGGGGAAGCAGTCGCGCCCGGTGCTGCTCAAGCGAGGCCTGACGGCGACGATCGAGGAGTGGCTCAACGCCGCCGAGTACATCTACAAAGAAGGCAATCACGACATCATTCTGTGCGAGCGGGGGATTCGCACATTCGAGACCGCCACCAGAAATACGCTGGACATCTCGGCGGTACCCGTGATCAAGGGCCTCTCCCACCTCCCGATAATCGTTGACCCCAGCCATTCGGGCGGTCGCCGGGACCTCGTCGCACCGCTCACTCGGATCGCGGTCGCTGCCGGGGCGGATGGGTTCATGATCGACGTCCACCCGGCACCCGAGACCGCTCTCGTCGACGGTGCCCAGGCGATCCTGCCCGCCGAGTTCGCCACGCTGATGGATGATGTCCGGGCGCTCTGCTCCGTGATGGGCTTCGAGCTGTAATCCTCTGTGAGATCAGCCGCCATCCTCGGTACCGGCCTCATCGGTACGTCGATCGGCCTGGCGCTGCGCGCCGACGGGTGGCACGTTGCCGGTTGGGACCCCGATCGGTCGATCGGTGAACGCGCCCTCGAGAGGGGCGGCCTCGACGAGCTCGTTGCCACGACGCCGGCTGCCTGCCAAGGCCCGCGAGACCTCGTCGTCTTTGCGGGCCCTCCGGCGGCCACCATCGAGTTTGTATCCAGCTCTGAGATCCCCTGGCTGACGATCGACACGGCCGGCGCCAAGGCCACCATCACCGGCGCTTCGAACATGGCGCGGTTTGTGGGAACACATCCGATGGCCGGACGCGAGGTGTCGGGCCCGGAGGCGGCGACCGAGTCGCTCTTCAATGGAGCCACGTGGGTCCTCACCACCGACGGAGCTTCCGCGGCCGACTTGAGCGAAGTGGAATCCATAGTGGCGGCGACGGGCGCTCGCCCGATGCGGATGACGGCCGCGGAACATGATTCGGCCGTTGCCGCAATCAGTCACCTTCCGCAGATGCTGGCGGCCTCGCTCGTGGGGCTGGCTGCAGATGATGCCACGGCCTTGAGGCTCGCCGCCGGCAGTTTCCGGGACCTCACCCGTGTTGCCGGATCGGACAGCAAGCTGTGGCTCGAGGTGCTCACGGCCAACCGGGCCGACGTTCTCGACGCTGTGTCCAAGCTCCAGGATCGTCTGGGCAATCTGGCTGCCCTCCTCGGTGAAGACGATGTCGAGTCGCTGGCGGCGCATCTCGATGAGGCGCGCGATGTGCGCCGATCCCTGGCGGCCCGGGCGACTGCAGTGCGTATTGCGCTCGCCGACCGTCCGGGCGAGCTGGCCAAGGTGGGGGCGGCCCTTTCCGCGGCCAAGGCCGATGTGCGCGACATCCAGCTACGTCACGCTCCCTACGGAGGCGGAGGTGTTCTCACGATTTCGGTCCGTCCCGGTGACGCCGCGACCCTCGCGGACGCGATCCTCGCTGCCGGCCTAGTGCTCGCCTGAGTCTGCGCCGGCGCGGCGCGAGCCAGTAGGCGAGAAGCACCGGCGGTGGGAAGAGCGCGAACGCTCTCGGCCGTGAACTCCCTGGGTACGACGGTTCCGGTTCCTCTGCCACGTGCCGGTGCCCGCCCTCGCAACTATGTTGGGGGCACCAGGCAAGAGGAGACGCGGTGGCGGTAGACAGGCCGACCTTTACGGTCGGGATCGAGGAGGAGTACCTCATCGTCGATCGGGAGAGTCGGGACCTTGTCCGGGACCTACCCGACGAGGTGTTGATCGAGTGCGAGGAGCGGCTTGCCGGACAGGTGAGTCCGGAGTTTCTCCGATCCCAGATCGAAGTGGGCACGAAGGTCAGCAACACTCTGCATGAGGCTCGGGACGATCTCGCCATGTTGCGGAGGACGATCGCGGAAGTCACCGCCAAGCACGGCCTGGCGCCGATCGCTTCTTCGACCCATCCGTTCGCCGACTGGGTGCAGCAGCGCCACACCGACAAAGAGCGGTATCACATGCTGGCGCGCGACATGGCCGGAATCGTCCGGCGCCTCGTTATCAGCGGGATGCACGTCCACGTCATGATCGATGATGAGGACCTGCGCATAGATCTGATGAACCAGGTCGTCTACTTCCTACCCCACTTGATCGCGCTCTCGACGTCGTCACCGTTCTGGGCGGGGGAGAACACCGGTCTCAAGAGCTACCGCACTTCCGTCTTCCGGTCACTGCCGCGCACGGGCCTGCCGGACGAGTTCGGCAGCTGGGCAGACTATCGCCGCCATGTCGGGGTCCTCATCGACGCCGGCGTCATCGAGGACGCCACGAAGCTGTGGTGGGACATCCGCCCGAGCGATCGTTACCCCACCCTCGAGCTGCGCTGTACCGACATCTGCACGTCACTCGACGACGGCATTGCGCTGGCTTCGATCTACATGAGCCTGCTTTCCATGCTCTACAGGCGCCGGACCCACAACCAGCGCTGGCGGATCTACAGCCGCACGCTGATCGACGAGAACACCTGGCGGGCGCAACGGTATGGGGTGAGAGGATCGATGATCGACTTCGGGTTGAGCCGGTTGGTCCCGTTCGAGGACCTGATAGAGGAGATAATCGAACTTGTGCGCGAGGACGCCGAGGAACTCGATTGTCTGGCTGAGGTGGAACATGCTCGAACGATCGTCGCCAGAGGCACCAGCGCCCACCGGCAACTCGAGACGTACAACAAGGCCATTGAATCCGGTGCCTCGCCAGAGGAAGCTACCAAGGAGATTGTCGACTGGCTGATCGACGAGACCGTCTCCGGCGTGTAGCTCGCAGCACGAGTCGCGCGAGTTATTCTCCGTAATACACCAGCCGACAGCCGACACAGGATGAGCCAGAGGTCACGATGAGCCGGAGAATGGATTGAAGAGGATTCGGGTTGCCTGCGCCCAGCTCAACTTGAAGGTTGGCAACATATCCGAGAACGCCAACTCGATCATCGCGGCCATGGCCTGGGCGGAGGGGCACGACGCTGATGTGCTGCTTCTGCCGGAACTGGCAATCACAGGGTATCCGCCCGAGGACCTCTTGTTGCGGCCGGCTTTCATCGAAGACAACCTGGCGGCGCTGGAGCGGATCACCGAGGCTTCCGGCGAGACCGTCGCCGTGGTGGGATTCGTCGACCGGGTACCCGTGGATCATCAGCCAGACGACTCGGTGCCGCGGGCACTCGCCAACGCAGCCGCCCTCATCGGCAACGGCAGGAGACTGGGCACGTACCACAAGGCGTTGCTCCCCAACTATGGCGTCTTCGACGAAGCGCGCTACTTCGTTCCCGGCGCCCAAGTGGATCAGGTGTGGGCGATTGGCGAGGTCAAGTGTGGCGTGTCCGTCTGCGAGGACATCTGGGCGCCGGATGGGCCGCCGACCCAACAAGCCAAGGCCGGAGCCGAGATCCTGCTCAACATCAACGGTTCGCCCTATCACATCGGCAAGGGTGAGGAACGCGCTGAGCTGCTGGCATCTCAGGCCCGCGCCTCGAGCGTTCCCGTCGTCTACCTCAACCTCGTCGGCGGCCAGGATGAACTCGTGTTCGACGGTGAGTCGATGGTCTTCGACGCAACCGGCCAGCTGATCTATCGGGCTCCCCAGTTCAAGGAAGAGCTCTTCCACGTTGATATCGATATCGGTCAGGATCAGCCGGCCGTCGACCTTCGGCCCCGGATGAGCGAGGAGGCCGAGGTCTATGCAGCGCTCGTGACCGGCCTCGGCGACTACGTGCGCAAGAACGGGTTCAGCGAGGTCGTGATTGGCCTCTCCGGCGGAATCGACAGCGCATTGACCTGCGCCATCGCCGTCGACGCCCTGGGGCCCGAGGCCGTCTGGGGCGTCACGATGCCGACCCGTTACAGCTCCGACGGCTCGATTTCCGACAGTCGCGAGTTGGCAGCCAATCTCGGATGCCGGTTCGACATGATCCCGATCGATGATGTGTTCGCCCAATTCCTCACATCCCTGGCGCCACAGTTCGCCGACACCGACCCGGATGTCACGGAGGAGAACCTGCAAGCGCGGATTCGCGGCGCCATCTTGATGGCCCTCTCCAACAAGTTCCGGTCGATGGTCGTGGCCACCGGCAACAAGTCCGAGATGGCGGTCGGCTACGCCACCCTCTACGGCGACATGGCCGGGGGCTACGCCGTTCTCAAGGACGTGTTCAAGACGTGGGTGTATCGGCTGGCGGTTTGGCGGAATCGTGATGGTGAGGTGATTCCGACCGACACGATCGACAAGCCACCGTCTGCCGAGCTACGTCCGGGCCAGCTCGATTCCGATTCGTTGCCCGACTACGACACCCTCGACGGCATACTCGAGATGTACGTCGAACAGGATCGAGCCATCCAGGACATAGTTGCCGCCGGCTTTCCGCCCACGGTCGTGGCGCGGGTTGCTCAACTCGTCGATCGCAATGAGTACAAGCGCCGTCAGGCCGCCCCCGGAGTTCGGATCACCGCCAAGGCCTTCGGCAAGGACCGCCGCATCCCGATCACGAACGGCTATTGACGATGGGCATGGCAACGATCGGCGACGTGATCATCAACGGTGAGCGTTTTGCCGCGGCAAGTGCGGCGATCCGGATTGACGACATTGGACTGCTCCGAGGGTACGGCTGCTTCGAGGCGTTGCGATCGTACGACGGGTTGCCCTTCCGGCTCGGCGACCATCTAGATCGGCTCGAACGCAGCGCGGAAGGCCTGCGATTGCCGCTTCCGCCGCGCCATGAGATCGAAGCGTGGACACGGGACCGGGCTGCCGTCGGCGATTCCGTGGTGCGAGTTGTTGTCACCGGCGGCACTGATCTCGATGACATCGGTGCCGGGTCCTCCACGATCGTCTTTGCCCACGAGTACATCGCGCCCGGTGAGTCGATTCGACTCGACGAGTTGGCCGCACCGTGGCATCCGGCGGGCGCTGCCAGCGAGCTGGCCGGTGTCAAGGTGCTGTCGTACGCCCCAAACACTGCCGCCCTGTTGCGAGCCCGGGCGAGAGGCTTCGACGATGCCGTTCTGATTGATGCAGCCACAACGGTCCTGGAGCTCCCCATGGCGTCGATTGCGTGGGTCGTCGATGGCGTGGTCGAAACACCATCGCTGGATCTGGGCATTCTGCGATCCGTCACTCGCAACGCCATGATCGAGATTGCCGAGTCCATGGGCATCGTGGTCCTCGAGGGCAGCTTCCCGGCTACCCGGTTGCACGCCGCCGATGAGGCGTTCGTGATGTCCACAACAAAGGAGATCCTGCCTGCCGTTCTGATCGGATCGCGCAACTATGACCCGGGTCCGATCACCGCAGCGCTTTCCGCAGGATTTCGATCGCTGGTCGCCCGCGAGCTCGCGGCCGGCGCGGAGCCCGGGCTTGGCTGACTACCCGGGTCTCCTCGCGCAGTGCGAGGAGTTGTACGCAGCCGTTTGCTTCGATGCGGAGTCCTGGCCCGATAGTGCGCTTGCGGATTGGATTGACGGCCTCGCCACATCGTCGTTTGTGGACAAGGAGATCGGACGCGAGCTGCGACGGATCGTGCGGGCCGCCCAGAAGCTGCGAGATTTCTGGCTGGCGCCGGCGAGCGGCCGGCCACCCGATCATGGTGATTGGCGGACGCGGGTTGACATCGGGAGCGGAGTGAAGGCCTGGCGACCGCTGCTGGCGATGGCCCGCCTCGGCCTGGCACGAGAGCCCACCGCCGAGTTGTTCGCGGACGTGAAGGAGCGGTTCCGGGTTGTCACCGGCGAGCGCTGGATGGAGGACGTGCCTTTCGATGACTGGCTCGCTGAGAACCGCGGCTAGAAGCCAAGCAAGTGCGCAAGTGGAAAAGCCCGTTACGATTGAACCATGAAGCTTCTTTCTGCGTTGAGCTGTGTCTTGGGTCTCATCTTGTTGACCGGTGCATGCTCGGGCGATGACGCCGAGGTCACCTCGACGACCACGTCGTCGACGACCACAGCCGCGCCCGTTACGAGCCTCCAGGCTGCCGAGTCGACAACGACCTCGACTGCGCCCCCGAGCAGTACCACGACCACCACATCAGAGGACCCGTTCGGCGAAGCGTCGTTTCCCGAATACACCATCGTCTCTCGAGAAACCGGCGTCGATGGAGATACCGTGGTGGTGCTCCTCGACGATGACACCGGATCTCTCACCGACATCGATCTGCAGAACGTCGTGATCGACGTCGTTGAGCGGTTCCCGCCGATTCTCACCGCCCACATCATCGCCGACGCGACGGCGGCCGACGCGGTGTTGGCGACCGTTCCAACGGAAGAAGAGCAGGAGCTCCTCGACCGCTACTACTACGTCCGCCTCGAGGAGGGTTTCCGCCTCGTCTTCACCGGCCAGTTCTCCGACACCCCGACAACGGTGCTCGGAAGCTGATTTCGGGCCAAGCAGGCTTGGCCCGAGTTTGCTCCGTGCCGCCCTGCGGGCGTCACTCCGTATATGTGCGGCCTCTCGGCCGCGCCATTTCCGATCGAGCCGCACATGTCGCCTCGATCGATGCAGGGGGAAGCGCAGAGCTTCCCCCTCGCCACCCCCTCCCTTTCCGCGCGATGGCGCAGTCGAGCGGAGGGGGTTGGGGGAAGGGGGACGATCCCTCGTCCCCCTTCGCACGGATTCGAGCGACATGTGCGGTCGAATCCGAATGGGCGTAGCGGCCGCCAGGCCGCTTCAGCAACGGAGCAGCGCCACAGGCGATGCGAAGCGCTCGAGCAAATCCTGATTTGCTCGAAACCTACAGCATGATGCTTGCGGTGAGGAGGAAGCCACCGAAGCCGACGAGGTCGGTGATGAGGGTCAGGAAGATGTTCGACGCCAGGGCCGGATCGAGGCCGAGGCGGCGGAGGAGGACGGGGATCCCCGCGCCGGCGAAACCGGCCACGATGAGGTTGACGCCGACGCCGACACCCATCACAACGCCGATCTTCGCTTCACCGGCGAAGATCCACGCCACCAAGGCGGCGAGGATGGCGAGGGAACCCGCGTTGGTGATCCCGACAAGGAACTCCCGCCGGACGGCTCGCATGGCGCGGCCCGGTGGCAAGTCGCCGAGGGCCATGGCCCGGATGATCACCGCCAGGCTCTGGGCGCCGCTGTTGCCGCCCAAAAGGGCGACCATCGGCATGAGGACGGCGAGCACGGTGTTCTTTTCGATGACCTCTCGGAAAGGGCCGATCATGAACGCAATGAAGAGGCCGATGAGCAGGTTCACCAACAGCCAGGGGAGGCGGCGGCGTACGGATCGCAGGATGGGCGTGTGGACCGACTCTTCAGCGCCGGCACCCACCATCTGGGTGATGTCCTCGGTGGCCTCGGCCTGGACGGCTCGCAACGCTTCACTCACTTTGACCATTCCAACCAGACGGCCCGAGGCTTCGACTACGGGAATCGCCAGCAGGTTGTGGCGCTCGATCAGTTCTGCGACCTCCTCGCGGTCGGTGTCGGTGTACACCGAGTAGGGCTCGCTGACCATGACATCCTCGAGACCGGTACCCGGGCGGGCGAAGACGAGATCACGGAACGAGACGACTCCAGCGAGCTGCTCGCTGTAGTCCGTCACATAGACATAGGAGAGGTTGGACCCGAGATCTTCGTGAAGTCGCCGGAGTGCCTCGATGGCTTCGCCCGCGGTCAACCCGACCGGAAGGGCGGCAACCTCGGTGGTCATGATGCCTCCGGCGCTGTCCGGGGCGTATTGGAGGAGTGCGGCGATCGCGGCAGCCGGGCCGGGCTCCAACGAGGCGAGAACCGCAGCCCGCTCATCGTCCTCGAGGGCGCCGATCAGGTCGGCGGCCTGGTCGGCGGTCATCTCCTCGATCAGATCGGCCGCGGTCGCCGGATTGAGCTCCTCGAGGATGTCGGCTGCCGACTCCGGGATCATCTCGTCGAGCACCTCACCGGCATCGTGAGATTCGAGATCGACGAGCAGCTCGGCGGCCGATTCCTCGTCAATCGCCTCGAGGACGTCGGCCGCAGTCTCCGGACTGTCCTCGACGAGGGCTTCCCACTCGTCGCGGTGCTGTTCGATGTACTCGGCGGCCTCAACCGGGCGGCGCAGTGCAAAGTCCCGCAGGCTCTCGGCTACCCGGCGGGGATCTGGTACTCGGAACCTCATGATGTCGGAGCCTAGAGCGGAGATGAGGTGCCGGGGGATCCACGCCGAGGAGAAACGACCCCGAAAAGACGCTAGGCCCTCCAGGGGGGACGAGAGGGCCTAGCGTGCTACGGGGCATAGCCCCGAGCTACCTGAAGCATACCCCCCCGGATTTCCGACTGCCTGTCGGAAGCCAATGCACCAGACCACAATTCGTTACGCCGATTCCGGCGCATAACGAGCTTCACAGTGGTCCCGTGACTCCCTGAGCCGCTTACACTCGCCTGCGGCGGTATTCAGATTGCGAAAGGAGGTGGCTGATGCGGCTCACTGAGTTCTCCCACGGCGCCGGTTGAGCGTGCAAGCTCGGACCAGACGAGCTGGCGCAGGTTCTGCGCCGTTTATCCAATTCAGATGCCACTTCCCATCCCGATTTGCTGGTGGGCATCGATACGGCGGATGACGCCGGTGTCTACCGCCTCAATGACGATGCTGCTCTTGTCCAAACGGTGGACTACTTCACGCCGATCGTCGACGACGCCCGCGACTGGGGTCGGATCGCCGCGGCCAATGCGCTCTCGGACATCTATGCGATGGGAGCAACGCCGCTCACCGCCCTGTCGATTGTGGGCTGGCCGCGCGATTCGCTCAGCTTCGACCTGCTCGGAGATGTGCTCGAGGGCGGCGCCGATGTGCTTGCGGAAGCCGGGTGCACGCTGCTCGGCGGCCACTCGATAGATGACAAGGAACCCAAGTACGGTCTGGCCGTCACCGGCCTCGTGAGTCCCGATCGCATCGTCACCAACGCCGCCGGCAAACCGGGCGATCGATTGGTTCTCACCAAACCTCTCGGCACCGGCATCATCACGACGGCGATCAAGCGCCGGTTGGCGTCAGAGGAGATGACCCGGGTTGCGATCGAGTCGATGGCGGCGCTCAACGCCGGAGCCGCCGTAGCTATGCGCCGTATCGGAGTTGTTGCCGCCACTGACGTCACAGGATTCGGGCTGCTCGGCCATCTCGGAGAGTTGGCCCGTGCCAGCGGTGTCAGCGCAGTTGTCGAGTTCGGCCGTCTCCCGCTATTCGAGGGGGTGCTGGAGCTCGCGGCCGCCGATGTCGTACCCGCCGGCTCGCAGCGCAATTTGGCCGCCGTCTCCCGGTTCACCCAATTCGGCGATCACAAGGATGCGGAGCAGATGGTCACGGCTGATGCCCAGACGAGTGGTGGCTTGTTGATCGCAGTCGATCCTCCGCTGACGGCAGCGCTGCTGCAGGCTCTCGACGAAGAGGGCGTCACCGGACACGACATCGGTGAATTGACGGAGCGCCGCTTCGAGGACGGGCCGGGCAGTGTCGTCCGGGTTCGGTGAGCCTCCTTCGAGTTAGCCTGGCGTTGTGCCAACAGCAGACATTCCCGCTTCTGAGGCCTCGCCCTCCGATAGCGCCGCCCGCCTCACGGCAATCAGCTCGGCGCTCAACTTCGCCGGTGTGCAGCGCCACATCATTCTGTGTGCCCAGCCGACGACACCACATTGTGCTTCGTACGAGGAAGGCGCCGAAGTCTGGAGCTACTTGAAGCGGCGTCTGAAGGAACTCGGATTGGCGTCGGCACCACCGCGGTGGCGCGGCCTCGTTGCCGGGCCGCCGCCTCCGACCCCGGCGGGAACCGGCACCGTGCTGCGGACCAAAGCGGATTGCCTGCGGGTTTGTGAGCAGGGCCCGATTGCCGTGGTCTATCCGGAAGGTGTGTGGTATCACGGCGTCACGATTCCCGTCATGGAGCGCATCATCGATGAGCATCTCGTCGGCGGTCGACCCGTCGCCGGCCATGTCTTTGCCGGGCCCACGCAGGGTGGAGACTCTGCATGAAGCTGCGAACGTGGCTCTTCAGCGGGCTCGGCGCGTGGGCCGCGTGGCGCATCCTCGGACCTGAGATGGCACCACGCTTCAGTCCCGGCCAGCAACGCCCCATACGGATCACCGGCCGTTCGGTTTTCGTCGGTGAGCGCGAGTTCTTCGTGCGGGAGGCCGGTCCTGTCGATGCTCCGCCGCTGGTTCTGGTCCATGGCTGGGGCTTCGACGGCGAGATGACGTTCCACAACATCATCGAGCGCCTGGCGGAGCACTTCCGGGTTGTTATGCCGGACCACCGCAATCACGGCAAGTCCGACTGGATTCGCGGCAGCTTCGACATCGCCGATCTGGCCGACGAGCTGGCCGGCGTGCTCGACGCCGTAGGTGTCGGCCGAGCCACGGTCTTCGGCTACTCACTCGGCGGCATGGTCACCCAGGAGCTCGCCCGGCGCCACCCCCGCCACGTCGGCCGGATGATCCTCGGAGCGACCGCGGCCCATGCCGTTTATCGACTGCGCCCACTCGCGCGAGTCGGCATGTGGGCGGCCCGCTCCTTTGCCAGGATCAGCACCCAGGAGATCGCCGCCGGTTCCGCCTATCTCATGAAACGTGTTGGTGCCATGGACCCCAGGAACGAGCGGTGGATGCGCGCCGCGCTCCTGCGCCGCGATCCGACGCTGTTCTATGAAGCGGGTCATGCGGCATGGCGGTTCGACTCGCGCACCTGGGTGGGCAAGCTCTCGCAGCCGGCAATGGTCATCATCACGACCGCGGATCGGATCGTCGATCCGGTCGCCCAGCGGATGCTGGCCGAACTCCTGGGGAGCGCCGAAGTAGTTGAGCTGGCCGGAGCCAACCACGATTCGGTTCTTTCCGACCCCGGCGCCTACGTGGACGCGATCAAGCGGTTCGCCGGCTGAGATCCGGCAGTTCCATCCACAGCGACTATTCGGCAGGCGCCTGGCGCCCCATCACCACGGCGGCCACCGCGGCCGGGTTCTCTGCGATCACATTGTGTCCGGAGTCGGCGACCACCACCGACCCGTCGGCGCATGCGGCGGCGGCCTTCTCTGCGATCGCCGTGTACGTCTCGTCGCGGCTGCCGACGACCCAGATGACCGGCATATCGAGCCGGCCCAGCTGGTCTCCCAAGTAGGGCTGGCTGCCCTGGCCCATGCCGCGCAGCGCCCCGGCGACTCCCTCGGCACGGTTCGCCAGGCGGATCCCCTGCAGATCGATCGAGCTCCTCGGTGCCTGGAGGAATGGCATGTTCCCGAAGGACACCACAAACTCCTCGGCGGTCCCGGCTCGCTCGATCGCGGCGGCGTGGTCCTCGTCACTCTGGCGGCGCGCGAGGCGCTCCTCGTCGTCCTCGATGCCGGGCGATGCCGAGACCAGCACGAGTCTGGGGAAGAGGGCCGGCTGTCGCAGCGCAGCTGCCAGGGCCAGCCGGCCGCCCATCGAATAGCCGAGGATGGTGGCGGGTTGGAACGTCCGGGCGCTCTCAACGACGGCCTCCACTGCCTCATCCCAGTCGGTGTTGGTGGCGTCCCGGCCGCCGTGTCCCGGGAGGTCCGGTGCCACGATCGGCGCGTCGACGAGCTGGTTGAGCTCCCGGAACATGGCGCCGCCGAGTGTGAACCCGTGCAACGCTAGAACGAAGCGGAACGGCTCGTGGATCCAACTCACGTCCCTAACGGTAGCCTGGCAACGTGGATCCTGACGTCCCTCATCCCAAGCTGCGCAAGTGGTCGTGGGCACTGCTGTGGCTCACAGTCGGTGTCATCGTCGGTGGATCGCTCGTCCGGGCCACCGGTTCGGGCGACGGCTGCGGTGAGTCGTGGCCCCGTTGCGAGGGATCGTTGTTTCCGCTGGGTGGCGGGACCGAGACCACTATCGAATTCGCCCATCGTCTGGCCACACTTCTTCTGGCGATTGCGCTGGTCGCCCTTCTGATCGCGGCGCGGCGATCGGGCGAGGTGGGCCGTCGGGTTCAGCGCGGTCTGAAGTGGACGGGCGTTTTCTTCATGGGCGAGGTCATCATCGGTGCCGTGCTGGTTCTGGCAGGCTGGGTTGACCAGGATGCCTCGATCGGCCGCACGATCGCCGTTCCTCTGCACTTGGTGAACACGTTTCTGCTGCTGGGGGCCGTCGTGCTGGTGGTCCACCTGGCCGGCGGTGGTGTCTGGCCGCGTATCGATCGGAAGCGACGCTCGAATCAACTGGGCCTCGTCGTTCTGGGCGTGATACTTCTGATCGCCGCCACGGGCGGGCTCAATGCCCTCGCCGACAGCCTCTTTCCTGCCGACTCCGTTCTGGAAGGGATCAAAGCCGAGTTCGGTTCGGCTGCTCCGTTCCTGGTGCGAGTGCGCACTGTCCATCCGGTGGTGGCCATCGCCGGCGGGCTCACCGTGCTGATGCTGCTCCGGAGCCCGTCTTTCGACGGTTCAGGAAGCGTCCGCGATCTGGCCGACATGGCGGCGGTCCTCGTCGGGGTCGAAGCGGTCGTTGGGATCCTCAATATCGCCCTGCTGACGCCGGTCGAGGTGCAACTGGTTCACCTCTTGATTGCCGATGCTCTGTGGATCGTGGCAACGCTTGCCGTGGTGCGAGTCCTGGCTGCCACGACCGAGGTGGCGTCCGAGGTGCGGGCGACGTGAACCAGGAAGCGGAGATCACTGATCCCCGTTCACGTCCGGCGGGACGAGGTGATGTTGTGCGTGCCTACGTGGAGCTGACCAAGCCACGCATCATCGAGTTGCTGCTCACCACCACCGTGCCGGCGATGATCCTGGCAGCGGAGGGGTGGCCCGGAACCTGGCTCGTCATCGCCACTCTGATCGGCGGCACACTTTCGGCGGGCGGTGCCAACACGATCAACCAGGTCGCGGACGCCGACATCGATCGAGTCATGAAACGCACGCGGTCGCGCCCGTTGCCGACGGATCGCGTCAACAATCGCAACGCCTTGCTGTTCGGGGTGGTCCTCGGCGTCGTTGGGTTTGCCTGGCTACTCGTGACCGTGAACCTGCCGGCCGCGGCCCTGTCGACTCTGGCGCTGTTGTTCTACGTGTTCGTGTACACCCTGTTCCTCAAGCGCAGCTCGGCTCAGAACATCGTGATCGGTGGGGCCGCCGGTGCAGTACCGGCTCTCGTTGGTTGGGCGGCCGTCACCGGGTCGCTCGCGCCGCCCGCCTGGGTGCTGTTTGCGATTATCTTCTTCTGGACGCCTCCGCACTTCTGGGCGCTCTCGATTCGTTACCGCGACGACTACGCCGCGGCCGAAGTGCCGATGTTGCCGGTGGCGGTCGGCGTTGCCCGCACGCTCGATCACATCGTCGCTTACAGCGTTGTGCTTGTGGGCGTGTCGTTCCTTCTGATACCCACCGGCGTTGTGGGCCTGCCGTACACGGTCGTCGCCGTCATCCTCGGGGCCGTCGTCATCGGCGCATCTCTGTGGCTGCGTCACAATGAAGACCAGGCGATTCGCTACTTCCTGGCCTCGAATGTCTACCTGGCGGCCCTGTTCGCCGCCATGGCCGTGGACGGGCTCTTCTGATGGACGGGCTGCGCGACGTCTCGATGGTTCTGGCGGCGATCCTGGTTGCCGGGGGCTGCGTGGCGGTGGTCTGGCTGGAGTTCGGATCGGCTGCGGAGCGGCGGCTCGTTTCGCGGGTACGCGATTCTATTGAGGTGCTGTTGCCTCCGGCGCTGGCGCTAGTGCTGGTCTGGATCGTATGGTTCGACCGGATATGACGGCAGGATCTGACGAGGCCCATGTGAGGGACACGGCACCCATCCGCCCCGAAGAGCAGTTCGATGAAGGGCGGGCCGCGGACTACCTGCGACGAGAGTTGCCGGAACTCTTCGGTGACGGGCCGCTGGAATTCGATCAGTTCCCCGGCGGCGCGGCCAACCTGACTTACCGAGTGACCGGCGGTCGCCAGGAGTTGGTGCTGCGGCGAGCCCCGCTGGGAGAAGTGGCCCAGGGCGGCCACGACATGGAGCGGGAGCATCGGGTGCTGTCTCGTATCTGGCGCCGTTTTCCCGAGGCCCCGCGGGCGTTTCACTACTGCGCCGACCCGTCGATCCTGGGCAAACCCTTCTTCGTGATGGAGCGGCGCCGCGGTCACGTCATTCGCGGCGAATGGCCCGCCAGCTTCGCAGCAGATCCCGCGGTGCGCCGGGCCGCAGCAAGCAACCTCGTTGACGGCCTGGCTCGGCTCCATCTGGTCGATCCGGATGACGTCGGCCTGGGTGACCTGGGCCACCCCGAAGGTTTTGTGGAACGGCAGGTTGGCGGTTGGGCGCGACGTTGGGAGGCGGCGGCCACCCGGGAGGTGCCGGAGATGGCGATCGCCGCGGAGCTTCTGGTGGCCGACCTTCCGGAGCCCCAGGCCGCCGTGGTGCTCCACAACGACTACAAACTCGACAACACCATGCTCGACGATGACGGGAATCTCGTTGCCGTGTTCGATTGGGATATGGCGACGCGGGGTGACCCGCTGGTCGACCTGGGGACGCTGCTCGCCTACTGGGCGGACCCCGACGACCCCACGTTCCTGATCTTCGGTGATGTTGCCGTCACGTTGGCGGATGATCTCGCCAAGTCGGAGGTAACCGAAAGCTACGCGGCGACGACGGGGTTCGATGTCGGCAACGTCGACTACTACGAAGGTCTGGCGCTCTACCGCATCGCCGTGATCATCGAGCAGATCTATGCCCGCTACGCCGCCGGCCAGACCAGCGATAGTCGTTTCGCCCGCTTCGAGCCCCTGGCCCCGCTGCTGGCGAAAGCGGCGGTAGCCAAGCTGGGGGATTGAGTGCGTTCGTTGTGCTTAATCCGCCGCTATTGCCCGGGATTAAGCACAACGAACGCGCTTTGCCCTTGCCAAACGGCGCTTCAGCCCGTACATTACCGCCATGCAGAGCAGCTTCTATTTCGGGTATTTCTTTACCGGGCCCCGGTCCGGGCAGGGAGATGCGCGCTAAACAGAGCTGAGCCGCAAGTTCACCGCCCGAGACCGACAAGGGTCTCGGGCTCCTTTTTGCCTGGGACCGCCAGGAGTCATCATGACCGACACGCCCAACAAGCCAGTGCTCAAGAGTCTTCGCAAGACGGACATCGAGACGACGATCGTCGCCGTTGACAACGTGCGATTCGGCGATGGCTCCTATCCCGTGATCGCCGGGCCGGTCGCCGTCGAGAGCGAGAAGCAGATCACCCAGGTGGCCGAGCGGGCCACGGCAGCCGGAGCCTCAGTGCTCCGTGCGGGCACGTTCCGTCAGGAGAGCTCGCCCTACGAATTCGGCGGCCTCGGCCAGGAGGGGCTGTGGATGCTCGAAAAGGCGGGTCACGACGCGGAGCTGCCGACGATGACCGAGGTGCAGGAGCCGCGGCAGGTCGAGCTCGTAGCGGATCACGTCTCCATGCTCGAGATCGGCCCCGACCAGATGCAGAACTTCGTGTTGCTGCGCATGGCGGGAGCAACGCAGAAGCCGATCGTGCTCCATCGGGGACCATCGGCCACGATCGACGAGTGGCTCATGTCTGCGGAGTACATCCTCAACGAGGGCAACGACCAGGTCGTCCTGTGCGAGCGGGGAAGCCGCGGGTTCGATCCGCGAACGACGGACACGATCGACATCTCTACCGTGCCGGTGGTGCAGCGGATCAGCCACCTGCCGGTGATCATCGACCCCGCCCCGGCCCAGAGCGGCGAAGACATACTTGCCCCACTAGCCCTGGCGGGCCGCTCCGTCGGCGCGGACGGCCTGATAATCGCCGTGCACCCCGACCCAGGTGTTTCGCGGGCCGGGAACGGAAGTCAGCTCGATCTCGACAGCTTCAGCAGCCTCATGGAGCGGCTCGGCATCCCGACTCTCCGTGACGAGATCGACCGGATCGACCGCGACCTCATCAAGCTGGTGGCCCGGCGCCTCCACTCCTCGATCGAGATTGCCCGTATCAAGGCGACCCGCGGGCTCGAAATGCGGTCCCCCGACAGGGAGGCCGAACTCATCGAGGAAGCCCGCGACGACGCGGGATCGCTCGGAGTCGACCCCGACTACGTGGAAGCCCTCATGACACTTGTGCTCGACCACAGCCGCAGCGCTCAACAAGCCGCTGTGAATGCCGATATACCATTGAACAACAAGGCTTGAGTCCTCGCAGCCCGATCTGATGGGCTCCGGCACGGGCCGTATACTGATTCTCTCGAATTGAGCTGGATTCGACGGGTTCCGCCACTGGGGCGTGCCCGCCGACTGCAAGGAGACCAACCCCCGTGGATTCATTAGCGCTACGCGACGCACTCGCCCGATTGGCGGCCAACCATCGCTGGACCTGGTCCGATTCGCTGCGCGGGCTCTGGGAGCAGCTCGATGGAGGTCACCTCACCCGCCACCCTGTCGTGCTCGTCAACGAGATCACGACAGAGCAACTGGCCGATCTGCTCGAAGATCATGAGGCCATGGCAGTGGTGACCGCCGAGTTGGCGGCGCTCGATGCGATGCTCGGCGACGGTCTCGCCGACCCGCAGATCGCATACTTCTCGCCCGAGTTCGGGCTCAGCGACGTGATCCCGCAATACTCCGGCGGCCTCGGAATCCTCGCCGGCGATCACTTGAAGGCCGCCAGCGATCTCAGCCTGCCACTCGTGGGTGTCGGGTTGTTCTATCGCCAAGGTTTCTTCCGCCAGCGCATCGAGAAGGGGAAGCAGGCCGAGGACTACCCGACCGTGACCGCCGAGTCGCTCGGCGCAATCAACACGGGGAAGACGGTCCGAGTACCCCTGCCGGGGCGTGAGGTGGTAGCCCGCGTGTGGCGCATGGACATCGGCCGTGTCCGCCTTCTGCTGCTCGACACCGATGTCAAGAGCAACTCGGCAGCCGACCGCAAGATCACGGACCGGCTGTACAGCGGTGACCGCCGTCATCGTCTCGAACAGGAACTCGTCCTCGGCGTAGGCGGGGTTCGGGCACTGGCTGCTCTGCGCTGGGATGTTTCCGTGTTCCACCTCAACGAAGGCCACGCCGGATTCCTGGTGCTCGAGCTCATGGACCGCAGAATCAACGGCGGCGACCTCGCCGCGGCTGTCGACCAGGTGCGGCCGGGCCTGGTGTTCACCACTCATACGCCGGTGCCGGCGGGCATCGATCGTTTCGGGAAGTCTCTCATCAAGCCGTATCTCCAGGTGTGGGCCGACCGCTGGTCGATTCCCCTCAAGGAGATCTGGGCGCTCGGAGCCGATCCTGTGGACAAGGATCGCTACTTCAACATGGCGGCGCTCGGGCTCAGACTGGCCAGCGGCGCCAATGGTGTCTCGAAGCTGCACGGCGAGGTGAGCCGAGAACTGTTCGCGGGCGTCGGCATCGGCGACAACATCACGTCGGTGACCAACGGAGTCCACGCCCGCACCTGGGTTTCGTCGGCGACACAAGCCGTGTTCGACGAGGTTCTCGGTGAGCAATGGACCACCGGTGACCCCGAGCCGTGGGATCGAATCCTCACGTTGGACGACTCGGCCATTGGCGACCTGCGCCACCAGGGTGCGCGCAACCTGTCAGCTCTCGTGTCCGATCGCACCGGCCACGGGCTGGATCCCGACTCGCTGGTCGTCGGGTTTGCTCGCCGCTTCGCCACCTACAAGCGGGCAACCCTGCTGTTCAATCACATGGAGCGACTCACCGAGATGCTCGCCGACGGCGACCGGCCGATCCACTTCGTGTTCGCCGGCAAGGCCCATCCGGCAGACACGCCGGGCAAGAAGCTGTTGGCGGACGTAGCGGCTTTCGCCGAGTCGGCCGCTGCCCATGGACGGTTTACCTTCATACCCGACTACGGGATCGGAATTGCCCGGGTCATGTACGAAGGTTGTGACATCTGGTTGAACACACCGGTGCGGCCGCGAGAAGCCTCGGGAACAAGTGGCGAGAAGTCGGCCCTCAACGGCGGGCTCAACTGTTCGATCCTCGATGGTTGGTGGGCCGAGATGTTCGACGGCAGGAATGGGTGGGCCATCCCCACGAGCGATGTCGCAACGCCAAAGCGTCGCGATCGTCACGAGGCGGCAGCCACCCTGGACACGCTCGATGCGATACTCACCGAGTACCACGGCAATCGGGCGGCCTTCACGGACCGGATTCGACACGCGTGGCACTCACTCGGCCCTCAGGTGACTGCGACCCGGATGGTGGCCGAGTATCGCGATCGTATCTACGGCCCCGCTCTCGCGCGTGCCCGCTGACCCCAACTCCGTGCCGATCTGGCCGGGGGACTACTACCCGCTCGGGGCAACCCTGGGACCCGATGGGGTCAACTTCGCCGTGTTCTCGGAGATTGCCACCGCCATTGATCTGTGCCTTTTCGCCGAGGACGGTGTCGAGCAACAGATTCGGCTGCCTGAGGTGACCAACGGCGTCCACCACGGGTTTGTCCCCGGACTGAAGGCGGGACAGGCATATGGTTTTCGTGTACACGGGCCGTGGAACCCGGGAGCCGGGCTGCGCTGCAACCACGCCAAGCTGCTACTCGATCCTTATGCGAAGGCCATCTCGGGCGAACTCACCTGGGATCCGGCCCTGTTCAGCCACATGCAGCCGGCGCCGCGAACTATCTCGACCAGTGACAGTGCCGCCATGATGCCTCGCTCCATCGTCGTTGCCACGGAGTTCGAGTGGGGCGATGATGAGCGGCCCAATACGCCGCTGCACGATACGGTGATCTATGAGGCCCACGTCAAAGGTATGACGATGCGCCATCCCGATGTGCCCCCCGACCTGCGCGGCACCTATGCCGGGCTGGCTTCGCCTCCGATCATCAAACACCTGCAGAGCCTCGGAGTCACGACCATCGAGCTGCTCCCGATTCACCATTTCGTCTCGGAGCAGCACCTGGTCGATCTCGGGCTGACCAACTACTGGGGATACAACTCGGTCGGCTTCTTCGCGCCGCACGGCCCGTACTCAGCAGCCGGCGATCAGGGTGGGCAGGTCACTGAGTTCAAACAGATGGTCAAAGACTTCCACCGTGGTGGCATCGAGGTGATCCTCGATGTCGTGTACAACCACACGGCTGAGGGCAACCATCTCGGGCCCACCTTCCACCTCAAGGGTCTCGACAATCCCGCCTACTACCGCCTGGCCGCCGCCGACCCGTCCAAGTATGTCGACTACACCGGTACGGGCAACAGCCTCAACATGCGTCATGCCGAGACCCTCCGCCTCATGATGGACAGTCTCCGCTACTGGGTCACCGAAATGCATGTCGATGGCTTCCGGTTCGATCTGGCGGCCACCTTGGCGCGGGAGCTCCACGCCGTCGATCGCCTGGGCTCCTTCTTCGACCTCATTCATCAGGATCCGGTAGTCAGCCGCGTGAAGCTGATAGCCGAGCCGTGGGACGTGGGGGAAGGCGGTTACCAGGTGGGCAACTTCCCCCCGCTGTGGTCCGAGTGGAACGACCGCTACCGCGATGGCGTCCGCGATTACTGGCGCGGCTGGGACGAGTCCCTTGCCGATTTCGCCTACCGGTTCACTGGCAGCTCCGATCTGTACGGCTCGTCGCAGCGCCGGCCAACCGCCAGCATCAACTTCATCACAGCCCACGATGGCTTCACTCTCCAGGACCTGGTGTCGTACGACCACAAGCACAACGAAGCAAACGGTGAAGACGGGCGCGACGGCACGAACAACAACCGCTCCTGGAACTCGGGAGTTGAAGGTCCCACCGACAATCCCGCTGTGCTGCGGGTGAGGAGAGCGCGCGCCCGGTCGATGCTGGCCACACTCTTTCTCAGCCAGGGGGTTCCGATGCTGGTGGCCGGCGACGAGATGGGTCGCACCCAGATGGGCAACAACAACGCCTATGCCCAGGACAATGAGACTTCGTGGCTCGATTGGGAGGGTGCCGACACAGAATTACTCGACTTCGTGCGCCGTCTCGTGCTGATTCGTCTGAAGCATCGCGTGTTCCGCCGCCGGCGCTGGTTCGAGGACACTCCGCTCCACGGCGAAGAGGCTCGCGAGATAGGGTGGCATCGTCCCGATGGCACCCTGATGAACGGTGAGGACTGGCGAGTGTCGTATGCCAAATCGTTGGCGGTGAGCCTCAACGGATCGATGATTCCGGCCCGCGGGCCTCGCGGCGAACCGGTGCAGGACGACAGCTTCCTCTTGCTGTTCAACTCGGGAGGCCAGCCCCGTCCGTTCCTGATCCCCTATGGACTGCCGGACGACAAGTGGACGATCGAGCTCGACACCGCAATGGGTCGTCGGGAAGGTGACACCTACACGGCCGGGGACATGGTCAAAGTCGCCTCCTGGTCGGTTGTACTGCTGCGCCAGCCCAGGGCCGGCACGTCGTGAAGGTCCTCCTCGCCTCTGCCGAGCTGGCACCGCTGGTGCGAGTCGGCGGCCTGGCTGAGGCGGTAGGAGGCCTGGTAGCGGCGCTGCGGGCGGCCGCGATCGACGTGACCGTGCTTCTGCCCGACTACGGAGGCACCAGCTTGCGCTCCGAAGCCCGGCGCAGCCTGAATGTGCCTTCCTGGGCCGGGCCGATGTGGGCCCGCACCGGTGTCCATCCCGATGTGGGGTCGGTGACCCTGATTGGAAGCAACGACCTCGTGCGTCCCCATCCGTACGTCGACTCCACCGGCATCGGATGGACCGACAACGACCGGCGCTTCATGCAGTTTGCCGCGGCCGTTGCTGCCGTCCGCGATGCAACCACGCCGGATGTTGTGCATCTCAACGACTGGCATACCGCCGCGGCGGCCGCGCTTGGCGATTCGGTCGTTCCCACGGTGCTCACGATTCACACGCTGGGGTATCAGGGGGTTTCCCCGGCCGCCTGGATGAGCCGGTTCACCCGAGCGGCCGACCACTTCGAGTGGTTTGGCCAGACCAATCCGCTCCTTGGCGGGATTCGCCTGGCGGACCGGGTCATCGCGGTGAGCCCCAACTACTCGCGGGAGATCCTGAGCGAGGAGTCCGGAATGGGTCTCCATGAGGTCCTGCGAGCAAAGGGCGACGCTCTGATCGGAATCCGCAACGGGATCGACACAAATGAGTGGAATCCCCGAACCGACCCTCATATCGCCGCTCGATACTCCGCCGAAACGCTCGAAGATCGTGATGCGTGCCGCGTGGCGCTGGAGGAGATAGCCGGCTGGGACAACTCCAAGGACCCGATCATCGGGGTCGTGTCGCGCCTGGTCGATCAAAAGGGAATCGACCTCCTGCTGGCTGCGATCCCTTACCTGGGAACGCTTCCGGGCCGCCTGTTCCTGCTCGGCTCGGGGCTGCCGGGCCTGTCTGGTGAGTTGCACGACGCATCCCGGGCCAACCCGGGGCGGGTGTACTTCCATGACGGCTACGACGTTGCCCTCGGACATCGCATCTTCGCCGGGTCCGACCTGTTCGCGATGCCGAGCCGCTTCGAGCCATGTGGCCTAGCCCAGATGCAGGCGATGCAATACGGTGCCACCCCCATCGTCACTCCCGTTGGGGGTTTGGTCGACACGGTGGTGGACGCCGATGCCGGCCGATCCGGCACCGGGTTCATTGCCAGATCCGTCGACGAGGTCGGACTGCTCGACGCGCTGCACCGCGCCGTCCGCTCCTACAAGAGCCCGCGTCGCAAGCAGGCGATCCAGCGGCGGGGGATGAGCCACGATTGGTCGTGGCAGGCACCCGCGCAACGCCATATCGATCTCTACGAGGAGCTAGGTGCAGCCGGCCCCGGGAGCTTGCCAAACGGCTCCTAGTGGTACGCCTCGCGGTCCTTTTCGAGCACGACCACCCCGCCGGGGGACACCGTGTAGTGCTCCCGATCGGCCTTCTCATCGACCCCGATCTTGGCGCCCTCCCGTACGATGCAGTTCTTGTCGAGCACGGCGTTGCGAACCACTGCGCCCGGTCCGACAACAACACCGTCGAGCAGCACCGAGTTCTCGATGATCGCGCCGTCCTCGATGCGGACTCCCGGCGAGAGGACCGATCCCCGAACATGACCCCCCGAGATGATGACGCCGTTGCTCACGAGTGACATCGTGACGTCTGATCGACTTCCGGCTTCCCCGACCACGAGCTTGGCCGGAGGCAGTGACCGGCCCATCGTGTAGATCGGCCACTCGCGGTTGTACAGATCGAACGCAGGGACCTCCGTGACGAGATCCATGTGCGCCTCGTGGTAGCTGTCGACCGACCCGACATCCCGCCAATAGTGGAGGTTGCTGCCCTCGCCCGGGATGACATTGTCGGTGAAGTCATATACGGAGGCTTCCCCGGCGTCGACCATGGCGGGGATGAGATCGCCACCGATGTCGTGCTGGGAGTCCTCGTTTTCCGCATCGCTTCTCACGAGGAGCTCAAGCGCCTCTGTCGTGAATACGTAATTGCCCATCGAGGCGAGCACCTTGTCCGGAGCGTCGGGTAGCCCCACGGTGTCTTCGAGAGCCGGTTTCTCCTGGAACTTGGCGATCCGGTTGCCTTCACCCGGCGTAATGATCCCGAATTGGGGTGCCTCGGCGCGGTCAACGCGCATTCCGGCGACGGTCACGCAGCAGCCTGACGCAATGTGCTGTTCGAGCATCTGGCGGGGGTCAATGCGATAGATATGGTCGGCTCCGAAAACGAAGATGTACTTGGGCCGTTCGTCGTGCACGATGTTCAGGTTCTGGTAGATCGCATCGGCCGAACCGAGGAACCAGCGGGGCCCGGCGCGCATTTGCGCAGGCACCGACGTGACATAGAGCCCGAGCAGTGTGCTCAGTCGCCACGTTTGGGAGATATGGCGGTCGAGACTGTGGGATTTGTACTGGGTGAGGACGACGATCTTCCTGAACCCGCCGTTCGTCAGATTGGAGAGCGGAAAGTCGATCAGGCGGTAGTGGGCACCGAAAGGCACGGCCGGTTTGGCGCGGTCGAGCGTCAGCGGGAGAAGCCGCTTCCCCTCGCCGCCGGCGAGCACCATGGAGAGGACCCGATGCTCGATTGAGCTGGCCGTGTTCATCATGTCTGCTCTTCTCTTTCGCTGGTTCCGTTGTCGAGGGTTGGCGCCAAGAAGGTGATCGCAAGCGGTCCGACAGCCAGGGACACGGACTGTTCCTGGCCGTGGGCCGCGATGGGGTCCGTCGTGACCGGGCCGGTGAGGATGTCGGAGCCTCCGAAGTCGATCGAGTCGGACTCGATCAGCGGGACCCAGGTGCCCGCCACCGGGACACCCACCCGGTAGTCACGGCGGGGGACCGGCGTGAAGTTGGCTACGACCAGCACGGGCCGGTGCCCCGCCGCCGTGCGCAGGAAGGCGAACACGGTGTTGGCGGTGTCGTCGGCAACGAGCCATTCGAAACCGGCTCCGGTGTTGTCGCCTTCGTGGAGCGCCGACTCCGCCCGGTACAGCTGGTTGAGGCGCCGCACCAGGTGCTGCACGCCGCGGTTCTCCTCGCGGGCGAGGAGGCCCCAGTCGAGTTCCTGCTCGTGATTCCAGTCGCCCTGCTGGGCGAACTCACCGCCCATGAAAAGCAGTTTCTTGCCCGGCGTCGCCCACTGGTAGCCCAGTAGCAGGCGGAGGTTGGCCAGCTGCTGCCAGTGATCGCCGGGCATCTTGTCGACCAGCGAACCCTTGCCGTGAACGACTTCGTCATGCGACAGCG
Source organism: uncultured Acidimicrobiaceae bacterium (assembly GCA_947258375.1). Classification (GTDB taxonomy): domain Bacteria; phylum Actinomycetota; class Acidimicrobiia; order Spongiisociales; family UBA5794; genus JAHEJX01. The sequence goes on along the minus strand of CAMYIJ010000019.1, from coordinate 16,552 downwards.
GGAGCATGAAGTTCTCGCTGTCGGCATATATCGAACGGAAGGTGAGGTCGCGGGTGTGATGGCTGCGATGAATCGGGTCGCGCTGCATGTACTGCAGTGTGTCGTGCATCCAACCCATGTCCCATTTGTAGCCGAAGCCGAGGCCGCCGTGATCAGCGGGCATCGTCACTCCCGGCCAGGCGGTTGACTCCTCGGCGACGATCTGGATACCGGGGTGGGTTCCATAGAGCGTGCCGGTCAACTGGCGGAGAAAGGATACGGCGCCCAGGTTTTCATTCCCGCCGTTCTCGTTGGGCAACCATTCTCCCTCACCGCGTGAGTAGTCGAGATAGAGCATTGAGGCCACGGCATCGACCCGCAACCCATCCACGTGGTAGCGATCGATGAAGAAGTTGGCGCTCGAGAGCAGGAAGCTTCGCACCTCGGCTCGGTCGTAATTGAAGATGCAGCTATCCCAATCGGGATGGTGCCCGCGGCGGGGATCAGCGTGCTCAAAAAGGTGGGTCCCATCGAAGCGGGCGAGGCCGTGTGCGTCGTCGGGGAAATGTGATGGGACCCAATCGAGGATGACGCCGATGCCGGACTGGTGGAGGATGTCGACGAACTCCATGAATTCGCCCGGACTGCCGTAGCGTGAGGTGGGGGCAAAATAGCCCGTCGTCTGATAGCCCCACGATCCGTAGAAAGGGTGTTCCGTGGTCGGTAGCAGCTCGACGTGGGTGAACCCCATGTCGACCAGGTAAGGGGCGAGTTGCCTTGCCTGCTCTACATAGCCTCCCGGCTCGTAACGCCATGACCCGAGGTGGGCCTCGTAGACCGCGACCGGTGCCGTGAAGTCGAATCGGCTGCCGCGATCGGCCATCCAGGCATCGTCGCCCCATTCGTATTCGAGATTGGTGATCACAGAAGACGTGCCCGGAGCCTCCTCCTGAGCGAAACCGAAAGGATCGGCCTTCTCGAGGACGTCACCTGCTCCGGTCGTGAGCCGATAGTTGTACCGGTTGCCGGGCGCGGCCGGGGCGTTGCCTCGCCAGACACCGGAGGGGTCTGGATCGAGATCGACGGAACCCGCCGCACCCCAGTGATTGAAGTCTCCGACTACCTCGACCGCCGTTGCACTTGGCGCCCATAGCCGGAAGGTCGTCGACCCGCCCCGGTGGTGGGCGCCGAGCACCTCGTACACTGTGGCGTGAGTGCCGCCGTTGAACGCCCAGGCATCTTCTGCGGTGAACACTCGTTCGAGATCGGTCATCCGTGGCCACCGTCTTCTGTCTGCACTCCCCAACTCCGGACTGTGTAGATGGTCTTTCCTGCCGTTGACCCGATTGTCGCCGACGCGACGCCAATCGCACAAGCACCCCTGAAATCAAGCGTCGGCGTCCCTGTAGCCTCGGGTCCATGGAAGTCATCATCGGCGAGGACGGCATCGCCCGGTGCTGGTGGGGCGGATCGGCCCCCGACTATCGGGTGTACCACGACGACGAGTGGGGGATGCCCGTCGACGATGAGTTTCGGTTGTTCGAGAAGTTGTGTCTCGAGGGCTTTCAATCAGGGCTCAGCTGGCTAACCATCCTGCGCAAGCGGGAGAACTTCCGGAGGGTCTTTCACGACTTCGACTACGAGGTCGTCGCGGGGATGGGGGAAGCCGACATCGAGCGCTTGCTCCAGGACGCATCCATTATTCGCCACGGCGGCAAGATACAAGCCACCATCAACAACGCCCGGCGGGCGATCGAGATTGTTGCCGAGGTGGGGAGCGTCGGTGCCCTGGTGTGGCAGTTCGAACCGGCGGATCGTGTCCCGACGGCGATCCCGGCTGTGACCGATGAGTCCACCGCGTTGGCGAAAGAGCTCAAACGTCGTGGCTTCCGATTCTTCGGGCCGACCACCGCCTACGCCTTCATGCAGGCAATGGGCCTGGTCAACGACCACCTCCCCGGCTGCGAAGCCCGCGAGCGAGTGCATGAGGCCCGCACCAACTTCGTGCGGCCATAGGACTGTCTCCTCCCCCGTCTGACACGCAGTGGCAGATGTCTGGGGGAGGTGGGCGGCGACGAAGGAGCCGGTCGGAGGGGGAAGCTGAGGTAGTCCGGACAGCTTGTGTGAGGATCCGCGCGCGTCCGACGTTGGTCGCGCGCCTCTGCTTGGAGTTGCGCAGCAACTCCCAAGGAACCCGAAGGGTTCCCGCCCCCCTCCCCCTCCTTCGTCGGGGACTCCCCCCAAACGTAGTCCGTTGGCCGCCGAAGACGGCGTGCAACGGGGGGAGAGACATCTCAGTCGTCTTCGGATTTGGCGCGGCGGGTCATGAGGTTGGCGACGGCTTCGGCGGGTGCGGCCCCCTCGTACAGGACCCGGCCGACCTGTTCGGCGATGGGCATCTCGACACCTTCCCGCTCTCCGATGGCGAGGATGCCTCGCGTCGACTTGACGCCTTCGGCCACCATGTTCATCTCGGCGATGATGTCGGGGAGCGCCTTGCCCCGACCCAGGCCATAACCAACGCGGTGGTTGCGGCTGCGCGAGCTGACGCAGGTGGCGATCAGGTCCCCGGTGCCGGCAAGCCCGGCAAAGGTCTGCGGCCGGCCCCCGAGAGCAACGCCGAGGCGTGTCAGCTCGGCCAGTGCCCTGGTGATGAGAGTCGCCAGCGTGTTGTCCCCGAATCCGAGCCCGCTGGCCATTCCGGCGGCGATCGCCATGACGTTCTTGAGCGCCCCGGCCGACTCGGCGCCGATCAGGTCGGTGTTGGTGTAGACCCTAAAGGCCGGTCCCATGAACACTGCCTGAAGGTCCCGGGCTACCGCCCCGTCGGGAACGGCGATCACAGTCGCGGCCGGTTGCCCAGCGGCAATCTCGCCGGCCAGGTTGGGCCCGGTGAGCACTCCGATGCGGCTCGCGTCGTGGTCGGTGAGCACGTCGGCCGTGACCTCGGTCATGCGCATCAGCGAGCCCTCCTCGATCCCTTTGGAGAGGCTGACGATCGGAGTAGAAGAATCGATGTGTGCTGCGGCCTGTTCGAGCACTGCGCGATAGCCGTGGGAAGGCACCGCCCACACCAGCACTTCGCCGTGGGCGATGGCCTCTGTCAGGTCCGATGTCGCCGTAACTCCCGGGGTGAGGCGGTGGTCGACGAGGTAATCGGGGTTGGCGCGCGTCTCGTTGATCGATTCTGCAACGGCGGGCCGACGGGCCCAGATACGCACGTCGTGTGACGCGCCGGCGAGCGATGCGACGGCCGTGCCCCACGATCCGGCTCCGACGACTGTGACCTTCACCGCGACTCCTCGAGACTCGATTGCTTCGATCCCAGGCTACGAGATCAGGCATCTTGACGCTCTCGTCACCGGTGCCGCCGTACACTGGCAGACGATGTCCGGTTCAGTTCCCCCTCGCTCCACTGGGTCGTCCCGAGCCTGGAGCTCGGTCAAGTCGGGTGGGCAGCGGGTCGCCGGGCGGGTGCGCGTGATGTTCCAGGGCCGCGGCACCGGGTTCCGCCGCCTTGCGGAGACCCATGCCGGCTCGGTTGCCGGCGACACTGTTGTCGCGATTGCCCTCGCGGGGACTTTGTTCTTTTCTGTGCCTTCGGCGGATGCCCGATCGAACGTAGCGCTATATCTGCTGATAACGCTGGCGCCCTTTGCAGTGATCGGGCCGTTCCTGGGCCGTTTCTTCGAGAGATTCCCCGCCGCCTACCGCGGCGGCATGGTTGTTAGCGCGGCTTTACGGGCGGTGGTAGCCGTGGTTATGGCGATCTGGATCGATTCGATCTTCCTCTTCCCGCTGGCCTTCCTCCTCCTGGTGCTCGGACGGTTCCACGGAATCGCCAAGTCGAGCGTTCTTCCCGTCGTTCTCGAAGGTCCCAGCGAGCTGATAGCCGGCAATGCCAACCTGGCGCGGGCGGGGGTGGTTGCCAGCGGTGCCGCGGCAGTGGTGGCCGGGCTCACCCAGTGGGCCGTCGGCAGCTGGCTGACTCTGGTGGTGGCGGCCGTCGTCTTCCTCTATTCGGCAGCCGCTGCGCGCAACCTGCCACGGCTCGAGCCGGAGGGAGACGAGGAAGTCGTGCCCACCAAGATGGCACCGCCCCGCTCCGTACGTTTGGCCCGATTCGCCACGGCGGCGGTCCGGTTCCTCAACGGGTTCCTCTTGCTGCTGGTCGCCTTCGCCTTCAAGAACACGGATGCCGCCGTGGCCGATTTCAGCGCCCTGCTCGCGGCCGGTGGCCTGGGTTACTTCGCGGCAGCCTTCGTAACGCCCGTGCTCGACAGGTATATGAGTGAAGAGCCAATGGTGGTTGCCGGGCTCGCCGTCGAGGCAGGAGCCGCGTTCATAGCCGCCCAGGTGTTCGGGCTCCCGGCGGCCGCCGCCCTCGCGTTTGCGGCGGGGTTCGCGTGGGGTACCGCCAAGTTCGGTTTCGACGGTTTGCTCCAAGCCAACATGCCGATCCATGCCCGGGGAAGGGCGTTTACCAACTCCGAGACGTTTTTCCAGATCGCCTGGGTGATCGGAGCCTTGATACCGGTGGTGCCGGTCGTGCCTATCGAACTGGGGTTGAGCCTCGCCGGAATCGCCGCGCTCGTCATCCAGGTGGTCTACGTCTCAGCGGTGATCGTTCCTGTAGCTCACGAACACCGGGTAGTCGCCGACGCCGAGCCACCCCCGACGCGCGACGTCATGGACCTGCTCTAGTCCGCCTCGGCAACCATGGCGGCGACGTCGAATTTGATGTTCAGGTCGACCTCTGAGACCTTCCACAGCCCGGCGAGGTCCTCGGGTTTGCGGAGCCGTCGCCCGATACGGCCGATCACCGGGTCGCCCCAGCCGATCCATTTTGGCCGGTACAGGGTGCCGCCCCGGGCCGCCGGGTCGGTCCCCGCCCGCAGCTGGGGGAGAGCTCCCCGCGCCGCCGGTTGGCCAATCCGCTCGACTCCGACATGGGATATCCGCTGGCTGAAACCGCCGGAGGACTGGGAACTGGTGGCCTGCAGATCGGTCTTCGAGAAACCGGGGTCGGCGGCATAGGCCGTCGTGGCGGCTCCGGCTGCGGCCAACCGGTTGTTGAGCTCGATCGCGAAGTGGAGGTTGGCGCGTTTGGAGATGCCATACGCCTCCCACGGCTTGTAGCCGACCCGCAAGTGGAGGTTGTCGAGGTCGTACTTGCCTGCAGAGAACCGGGCGGTCGAGCTGGTGCTCACGACCCGGGCGGCCGGAGCTTGCAGCAGCAGCGGAAGGAGTAAGTAGGTCAGATAGAAGTGGCCCAGGTGGTTGGTGCCGAATTGGAGTTCGAATCCGTCGGCCGTCAATTGCTGGGGAGTCGCCATGACGCCCGCATTGTTGAAGAGCAGATGGATCGACTTGTACTCGGAGGTGACGCCCGTGGCGAATTCCTCGATAGAGGCCATGGAGGAGAGGTCGAGGTTGCGGACTTCGAGGAGGGAGTCCGATACGTCGGGGCGAATCTCGGCGGCAGCTTTGGTCGCTTTGGACATGTTGCGAGCCGCCATGATGACGTGGGCGCCCTTGCGGCCGAGTTGACGCACCGTCTCGAGGCCCAGCCCGCCGTTGCCACCTGTCACGATGGCAACGCGGCCAACCTGATCTGGGATATCAGTTTCACTCCAGGGCATTTGGGCACTCCAGTTCCACGGGCTCACAATTCTCCCACGCGAGCCCGTCTGACAAAACGGCGCCCGTACGAGCCCACCTAGTATCTTCCCCTGGAGGGGGAAGTGGCGCCTCCGGCGCCGAAGGGGGCGCGAGCTAGAGGTGGTTCCCGCTTTGGGGGTCACCGACCCCCGCCTGGCGATAGATCCCGTGTACCGGGTGCCACGTCGGGAACGAGCCCACCTGGTGGCTTCCCCCCGGAGGGAGGGAACACCTCGGGCGCCAAAGGGGGCGCGGATCTGAGTCGACTCCCGCTTTGGGGGTCACCGACCCCCGCTTGGCGATAGATCCCGTGTACCGGGTGCCACATCGGGGACGAGCCCACCTGGTGGCTTCCCCCGGGGAGGTCGGGAACACATGCGCGTGGGCGCCCCTAGCATCACTGGAGATGACCCAGGAACCGCGCCAAGCACGTCAGCGCCGCAGGCTTACTGCAACCGTCACCGATCTCGAGGTCGGGCGGCAGCGCGCACTCCTGGTGGGCGTTGTCACCAAGCGTGACACGGTCAGTGCGGGCGAGGCGAGCTTGTTGGAGCTCGCCCGGCTCACCGACACGGCCGGATCCGATCCCGTGCACGAGGTTCTCGTCCGGCGCGACGCACCTACTGCCGCCCTGTACGTCGGCACGGGTAAGGCGGGGGAGATCGCCGCCGACGTTGCAGCCATGGACATCGACGTCGTCGTATTCGACAACGAGCTGTCCCCGGCGCAGCAGCGCAACTTGAACGAACGTTTCCATGTCGACGTTGTGGACCGGACGGCTCTGATCCTCGACATCTTTGCCCAGCACGCGACCAGCAAGGAGGGCATGCTCCAGGTGGAGCTGGCCCAGCATCGCTACCGGCTTCCGCGGCTGCGCGGCAAAGGCACCCAGCTCAGCCGGCTCGGCGGCGGGATCGGCACGCGCGGTCCCGGAGAGACCCAACTCGAAACCGATCGCCGCCGCATCCTCGACCGGGTGCGCAAGATCGAGGGTGAGCTCAAGGATCTGGCGGGCTCGCGGCAAACCCGCAGCAAAGCGCGCCGCCGCCAGGGCCTGCCCCTTGTCGCGATCGTCGGCTACACCAACGCCGGCAAGTCGACCCTGTTCAACCAACTCACCGCCGCCGACGTTCTCGTCGAGGATCAGCTGTTCGCGACTCTTGATTCGACGATTCGCAAGCTCGAGCTCCCCGGCGGGGTGGCGGCACTCGCATCGGACACCGTCGGCTTCGTGCGTCGCCTGCCGCATCAGCTCGTCGAGTCGTTCCGGGCGACCCTCGAAGAGGTCAAGGACGCCGATCTGCTGATACACGTGGTGGATGCCGCAGAGGAGGATCCCGATTCCCAGGCGGAGGCGGTGCGCGCGGTTCTCGGAGAGATCGGTGCCGGCGATCTGCCGGAACTGATGGTGTTCAACAAGGCCGACATTGCCGCCCCGGCCGCGCTGACACGCCAGGCTCAGCTCAGGCCGGACTCTGTGGCCCTGTCTGCTGCGACCGGCGAAGGGGTTGAGAACCTTCTCGAAGCCATACTCGTCGAGCTCAGCAAGGGCAGTGTCGAGGTGGAGATGTTGATCCCGTACTCGGACGGCGGTGTGGTCGATCGGGTCTACCGGCTCGGTGAGGTCACGAAGCGCAGCGACGAGGCCGCCGGCACCCGGATCGTGGCCCGTATCCCGGCGGCGGAAGTGCCCCGTTTCCAGGGCTTTATGGAGATCTGAGCGTTCTCCACATGCGAATTGGTGGGGTATCTAGGTACACTCCCCGCCAGCCCGGATCCCGCAAGCCTTGGGATCAAGGGCTCTCCAACCAAGAAGGAGAATCAATCCTATGAAGACCAAGTTTCGCTACCTAGTGGGGCTGCTCGCCGCGTTCGCGCTGGTTGCCGCAGCCTGCGGTGATAGCGCAGACGACACGACCACGGCCGCCCCGGCAACGACGGCGGCTCCGGACACGACGGCGGCACCGACGACGGCGGCGCCGACAACGGCCGCCCCGACCACTGCGGCGCCGCAACCACCTGAGGCCGGTCCGCTCGGACAGGTCGTCCTGGAAGCCGGGGAGGACATCCAGATCCGTTCGCTGCAGGCCATTACCGGCCCGGTGGCGTTCCTCGGCATTCCGAACCAGCGCGGCACGGAGCTGGCGATTGAGGACTACGGCGACATCATGGGCCACAGTGTGAGCCTCGGTACGCCGCTCGACGACCTGTGCTCGGCCGACGGCGGTCAGGCGGCGGCGCAGACGATCGTTTCCGACGACAGCGTCATCGGCGTTATCGGCACGTCGTGCTCCGGCGCGGCTGTGGCGGCAGCACCGCTGGTCTCGGCCGCCGGCATGGTGATGGTTTCACCATCTAACACATCACCGGCGTTGACGTCCGACCTCCAGGGCACCGCGGGAACCGACTGGAATGAGGGGTACTACCGCACCGCTCACAACGACCTCTTCCAGGGTGCCGGTGTTGCCAGGTTCGTCTTTGATGAACTCGGGCTCACCCAGGTGGCTGCGATCCACGACGGCGATCCGTACACGCAGGGCCTCGCCAAGGCGTTCGGCGACGCGTTCCAGGCTCTCGGCGGCGAGCTGGTCGTGTTCACGGCCGTGAACAAGGGCGACACCGACATGACCGGTGTGCTCTCCGAGGTCGCCGGCTTCTCGCCGGAGGCTATCTACTTCCCGATCTTCCAGCCTGAGGGCGACTTCATCGTCCAGCAGATCGGGGGCATTTCCGGCCTCGAGGACGTGACGCTCATCGGAGCGGACGGTCTCCTGGTGTCCGACTTCCTGGCACTGCCTGAGACCACCGGGATGTACTTCTCGGGTCCCGACCTGCGATTCGGCGAAAACGCCAGCGAAACCGGTGTCGATGCCGATGACTTCCTGACGCGGTACGAGGCCGCCCACGGCGAAGCGCCGAGTGCGCCTTTCTGGGCCCATTCGTACGACGCCACGATCATGCTGCTAACGGCGATCGAGGCCGTTGCGGTGGAGTTCGACGGGAGCTTGTACGTCGACCGTCAGGCGCTGCGTGAAGAGCTGAACAGCATCAGCGACTTCGCCGGCATCATCGGACTTCTCACTTGCGATAGCTTCGGCGACTGCGGTGCTCAGCGCATCTCAGTCGTTGAGCATGAGGGAGATCCCGAGGCGGCCGTCAACAATGTCGTGTACGGCGCCACGCGCGCCGACCTCATCGACCTGATCACGGGCGGCTGACGCAGCCTCTGATCTGACATGAAAGAGCCGGCGCTGGAGTTTCTCCAGCGCCGGCTCCGCATTTCTACTTGAATCGACCCCCATGACTCTGACGACCGAAACGCGCGAAGGCACCAAGAGGGCCGGCGGACTCAACTGGGTCGACTCGTTCCTGTTCACGGTCAAAGCCGTGTCCGTGTTCGTGATCCTGTGGGGTCTGGTGGGTTACATCGTTCTCGCGGCGCAGGGCGCGCCCGGCACATTGGACGGCGCCCAGCTCCGCGGCCTCATCATCAACGGCCTCTCCCTTGGCGCGATGTACGGCCTGATTGCTCTCGGCTACTCGATGGTCTACGGCGTTCTCGGGTTCATCAACTTCGCCCACGGCGAGGTCTTCATGTCGGGGGCCTACGTCGGCTTCTTCATCGCAGACGGGTTATCCCGGGCGGGGGTGACCGATACCAACCCCAACAGTTTCTGGGACAACAACTTCCTGCTCTCGATCCTGCTCGTCTTCATCGCCGGCATCGTCACCGCGACATTGATCGCGGTCATAGTCGAGCGGGTTGCCTACCGGCCGCTCCGCGGTTCCCCCCGGCTCATCCCGCTCATCACCTCGATTGGAGTCTCGTTCTTCCTCCAGAACGCGGTGCTCCTGCTGTTCGGAACTCAGCCGAAGACTTACCCCGACGTACCCGACTGGCTCAAAGACAAGGTCAACCTCGGGATCATCGAGGTCGAGGGCACCCGGTTGCTGGTCATCGTCATTGCGGCGATCTCGATGGTTGCTCTCTTCCAGTTCGTCAACCGTACGAAGACGGGGCGGGCCATGAGGGCCGTTGCCGAAGACAAGGAGATCGCGGCGCTGATGGGAATCAACGTCGACCGGACGATTGTGACGACCTTTGCGGTCGGCGGCGCCATGGCCGGGGTCGCCGCCATCCTGTTCTCAATGGTGTTCCGCACCGTGAACCACGTCTCGGGATTCCTCCCAGGCATCAAGGCGTTCACCGCCGCCGTGGTCGGTGGCATCGGCAACATGGTCGGGGCCACCATCGGTGGCGTCACCCTCGGCCTGTTCGAGAGTGCCGGCCCCCAAACGGTGTTGTTTGGTCTGCGGTGGGAGATACCGCTCGGTCTGGGCGTGATCCTTCTGATCGGCGGCTTCCTGGCGATCGGCTACGGCGTGACTCGCAAGCAGAGAAGGTTGCTGTTGCCCGGGACCATTGCCGTCCTCGGCGGGGTGGCCAGCCTGCTCAACTGGAGCCAGACGATTCCAGCCCTCTTCCAGATCAAAGACGTCGTCGCTTTCTACGCACTCTTCCTCGTCCTCATCTTCAGACCCTCTGGCCTGCTCGGTGAACGCCTGGCTGCGGAGGACCGCGCCTGATGGCCATCGTCAACGCCCCGGAAACCGCAGCATCGACACAGGCGGCGCGTCCGATAACCGCCGTCGACTGGAGGCGCACGGTCCGGATGGGCCTGCTCGGTGGGCTCGGCATGGTGTTCATCGCGGCTATCGGGATGTTCGAAGAGCTTGACGGTCGCCCGATGATCGTTCCCATCCTCAGTCTCGGCTATCTCACCGTCTTCTGGGTGCCGTTTGTCGCCGGCTACCTTGCAGCCAAGGAGGAGACGCTGGAGGGGCTCGCTCCGCCGCAGAAGGGGCTCCGCGACCCGCTGGCCGGCCTCGTGGCCGGACTGATGGGCGGTTTGGCGCTGTGGCTACTCACCGCCTTCATGAACGCGTTCGAGTGGCGCGACGTGTTCCTCAAGCTGTCGCCTACCCTGCTCGAACTGCTCACTTTCGGTAACGACCTCGGGTTCGCGTTCCTGGCCCTCGTGTTGGGTTCGGGACTCCTCGGGATGTTGGGGGGCGCACTCGCGGTGCTGCCGGAGTCGGGACGCCGCATCGTGGTCGGGGCCATCGTGACCACGTTCGTCGTCGCCATTCTCGAAGTGATCTTCGTCGACATCTTCGAAGGCATCGGGCTCGAGGCGGTCACCGACCTCGTCTACGACATCAACGGCGGCCTGGCGTGGGGAAGTGCCATCGTGGTGGCGATCCTCGGCGGGACGTTGGCCGCAGTGTCGGCCGGCGCATCCGAACGGTCGCGAACCCGCTGGACCGCTATGGAACCCGCCCCGCGCCGCACCGCGAGCCTCGCGGCCTTCGTCATAGTTGCGTTGTTGACCATCTTCCTCCCGATCATCCTGGGTGGGATCGTCAACGAGCTCCTGGCCAATGTTGGTCTGTTCCTGCTGATGGGTCTGGGCCTCAACGTCGTCGTCGGGTATGCGGGCCTGCTCGACCTCGGCTACGTGGCGTTCTTCGCCGTCGGCGCATACACAACTGCGGTGCTCACGTCTCCGATTTCGCCGACACTTCTCGGCGAAGACGGTTCGGTGGTGCGTGAGGAGGGTCTGCTCACCATCGACTTCTTCGGCTGGGAGGGCTGGGCCGTGCTCGGGGCAGTGCTGCTGGTGGCGGCGATAGCCGGTATCGTCGTTGGCACCCCGGTTATCCGGATGCGCGGCGACTACCTGGCCATCGTGACGCTCGGCTTCGGTGAGATCGTGCGGATTCTCTTCCTGTCGGACTGGTTGGCACCCGTGTTCGGCGGAGCTCAGGGGGTTCGCCAGATTCCCTCGGCTGGAGTCGAGGCTCTCGATCTAGTCGATCTGACGATCACAGGTGTCGACCCGCGCTCGATCTTCTACTTCGTGGCGGTCTTCGTCGCGATTGCCATCTATGTCTCGTGGCGCCTTTCCAAATCGCGCATCGGGCGTGCCTGGGCGGCAATGCGTGAGGACGAGACCGTGGCCGAGGCAATGGGCATCGACACCGTCCGTGCCAAGCTGCTGGCTTTCATCATCGGCGCCATGCTCGCCTCGTTCGGCGGCATGGTGTTCGCCGTCAAGGTGGGTTCGGTGTTCCCCAAGAGCTTTGAGCTTCTCGTGTCGATCATCGTGCTCGTCGTGGTGATCGTTGGCGGCATGGGCAACATCGCCGGCGTCATCGTCGGAGCTCTGGTGCTCATCGGCGTGCTCGGCGGGCCCACGCAGCCGGGGGTGCTTCAGGAGTTCGCCGAATTCAAGCTGCTCATATACGGCGCGCTGCTGGTCTACATGATGTTGCAGCGTCCCGAAGGGCTGGTGCCGAGCCTTAGTAGATCGCGCGAGCTCCACCACGAGGAGATGCAGCAGGACGCCTGGCTGGCGTCCGCCATCGAAGAGGATGACGACGAGGAGGCTTCGATATGAGCCTTCTTGTCATTGAGCAACTGGAGAAGTCCTTCGGAGGGTTGAAGGCCATCGGCGGTATCGACTTCCATGTCGACGAAGGCGAGATCGTCAGCGTGATCGGCCCCAACGGCGCCGGCAAGACGACCTTCTTCAACGCCATCTCAGGGATGTTGCCGTCCACCGGTTCATCGGAGCATCGCCCGATTCCGGATTTCGGAACGATCAAGTTCATGGGAGAGAACATCACCGGACTGGCCCCGAGTGAGATCACCAGACTGGGGATAGCCCGCACGTTTCAGAACGTGCGGCTGTTTCCCAACATGACAGTGCTCGAGAACGTCATGGTGGCTCAGCACAGCCGAAGTCGGCAGGGGGTGTGGGGCACGATCCTGCAGACGCCCGCTTTCCGCAAAGAGGAGCGCAAGATCGAGGACCGCGCCAAGGAGGTGTTGGGGTTCTTCGGCTCCCGTCTCGTCGGCTACCGCTTCGATCAGCCGGCGTACGTGCTGTCATACGCCAACCGGCGTCGCCTCGAGATCGCCCGCGCCATGGCTACCGACCCGACGCTGCTGCTGCTCGACGAGCCGACGGCGGGTATGAACCCTCGCGAGACGGGCGAGCTGACCGGACTGATCAACCGGATGCGCGACGAACTGGGGCTGACCATCGTGGTGATCGAACACGAGATGCGGGTCGTGCGTGATGTGTCCGACCGGGTCGTCGTTCTCGACCACGGCGTGAAGATCGCCGAAGGAAGCTACGAGGAGGTTTCGACGAACGAGGATGTCATCGAGGCATACCTCGGCCGGGACACGGATGAAGGATCGCCATGAGCGAGAACGGACAGCCGGTACTCGAGTTCCGCGGCGTGAACACCCACTACGGGCCGGTCCATGTCCTCAAGGACGTCGACATCGAAATCCACGCCGGCGAGATCGTCTGCCTGCTCGGCGGGAACGCCTCCGGCAAGACCACAACTCTGAAGACGATTCTCGGCATGGTCACACCGACGAGCGGAGACATCGTCCTGGACGGCGAGATCGTCTCGGGTGCCCCGACATCGCGCATCGTGTCGGCCGGCGTTTCGATGGTTCCCGAGAACCGGCGTCTCTTCAAGCGGATGACGGTGAAGGAGAACCTCGAGATCGGAGCGTATCTGCGGGATCCGAACGACGATCTCGATGCCGACTACGAGCGGATCTACGAGCTGTTCCCGCGAGTGAAGGAGCGGCTCGATCAGAAGGCGGGCACTCTCTCGGGGGGTGAACAGCAAATGGTGGCTGTGGGGCGGGCGCTGATGGCCCGGCCGAAAGTGTTGCTGATGGACGAGCCGTCGATGGGGCTGGCTCCGGTGCTGGTGCAGCAGAACTTCGACATCATCGAGACGATCAACGAGGCGGGAACGACGGTGTTCGTCGTCGAGCAGAACGCCAAGATGGCCCTCTCGATAGCCGACCGCGGCTACGTGCTGATGACCGGCCGCATCGTTCTTGCCGACACTGCGGAGGGCTTGCTGGCCAACCCGGAAATGCGCACGGCGTATCTGGGAGAGGTAGAGGACTAGTTCTTCCCGCGGAGGCGCGGCGGCGTTCCTTGTCGTACTATCTGGTTTCTGAAGGAGGGTTGTGTGAAGCGAACCGTAGCGAGCTTGTTGGAAGCGAAGGGCAGTGACGTGTACTCGGTCCAATCGACGGACCAGGTATACGCCGCGCTTCAGGAAATGGCCGAACACAAGGTGGGGGCGCTCGTCGTTATCGACGGCGACTCTCTTGTCGGGGTCATCTCGGAGCGGGACTTTGCCCGCGAGATGTTGACGCACGAGGGCGGCCCGCGCGACATGGTGGTGGGCGACATCATGACAAAGGATGTTCACACCGTCACTCCCGAGGCGACCGTGGCCGACTGCATGTCGACCATGACCGACAGGCGTTTCCGGCACCTTCCCGTCGTCGACGACGGGGGTCGTGTCTTGGGCGTCATCTCGATCGGCGACGTCGTCAGCGCAGTGATCACCTTTCAGGAAAGCCTCATCGCCGACCTCGAGCGATACATCACCGGCTGAGTTTCGGCCAGCGTCTCTCCCCGTTGAACGCCGTCTTCGGCGGGCAACGTTTGGCGGGAGTCCCCGACGTAGGAGGGGGAGGGGGGCAGCGAAGGCGCGAGACCAACCTCAGGCGCGTAGGCGGGCCCGCCTCAGGCTGTCCGGACTTCCTCAGCTTCCCCCTCCGCCTCGCCGGCGCTCGGCTCCAACTCGGGACGTTTGGCTTTCGGCAGGACCTTGAACGTTCGCGCTGCGGGGCCTCACCCAAACCCCCCTCGCCCCCAACACTCGCTGCGCTCGCGGGGGGAGGAGACAGTTTTGTCTCTCCCCCCGTTGAACGCCGTCTTCGGCGGGCAACGTTTGGGGGGAGTCCGGCCGCCAGGCCGGGAGGGGGGCAGCAGAGGCGCGAGACCAGCGTCCAGCGCGGTCGCGGGCGCGGCTTGAGCTGTCCGGACTTCCTCAGCTTCCCCCTCCGCCTCGCTGGTGCTCGGCACCTCCCCTAACGTCTGCCACTACGTGTCAGACGGGGGAGGAGATATGTCGAAAGACGTAGCGGCTGTCGGGCCGCTTCAGACACGAAGCAGCGCCGTCAGGCGTTGCGGAGCACTCCTCGAAGCCTGCTTCGAGCGAAACCTAGATCCTGTTGGCGATCATTTCGGCGTCGTAGGGCTCGATCATGATGCATTCGCCGGGGCATTCCTCGGCCGATTCGACGACAATGTCGATCTGGTCGTCGGGAACGCGGGCTACCCCCTGGGCGCCCTCAGGGCCATGGCCGGGACCTTCTTCGCCATCGAAGATGAGGTCCTCACCGAAGTTGCTGGCTTGCTCTTTGACTACCCACAGACCGTCGTCTCGTCCCTGGAATACGTCAGGTGCGATCTCTTCGCAGATTCCGTCTCCGGTGCACAGATCCTGGTCAATCCATACCATTAGTTGTGTTTCAGACATGGCTTCCTTGTCGTCTAGGCCGAGGCAAATCTAGCGCATCAGAGGTCGGTAGCGATAGTTCAGATGAGCTGTTGCCAGTTCGCGGCTGTATGCGGCCGGAGGTGTGATTCGGCGGGGGTCCGTCGGCGCCCTCAAACGTCGGCGTCGAGGTCCAACGACGCTGAGTTCATGCAGTAGCGCAAACCGGTCGGCTGCGGGCCATCAGGGAAGACGTGACCCAGGTGGGCGTCGCATGTGGCGCATTTGACCTCGGTGCGCACCATCCCGAGTTGGCGGTCGGTCTCAGTCGTGATCACGTCGTCACTGATCGGCTGGAAGAAGCTCGGCCACCCGCTTCCCGATTCGTACTTCGTCGTCGATTCGAAGAGCGGCGTGTTGCAGCACACGCAGTTGTAGATGCCTTCAGTGTGGTCGTCCCAGTACTTGCCGGTGAACGCCCGCTCGGTGCCGCCCTGGCGGGCAACGTTGAACTGCTCCGGAGTGAGGAGCTGCCGCCACTCGTCATCGGTGGTCGGGAGGCTGCCGGTTGCGGTCGGGAGGTCTGGCGTCTGGTCTGTCATTTCGGGCCTTCTCTCTATCGTGTCGCCCATTCCAACCCATCTCGGGCCCGGGCCGTTCCCAGTTCAGCTATTCGTAATACGGCCCTCACCGTCATCCGGGAGATCGAGGCGGTATCCCACTCCACGAACCGTGGTGATCTGAGGTCCGGTCGCGGCGTGCTCCAGCTTGCGCCGGAGTCGGCGGATATGTTGGTCGAGGCTCTTGGACTCCTGCCATTCATACCCCCACACCTCCTCGAGCAGCGACGCGCGGGTGGCGATTTGCCCGGGCTGGGACATGAGTATCTCGAGCAACGCGAACTCCTTGCGCGGCAAGGGGAACAGCTCGCTTCCGGAGCGGAGTTCGTAGCGGGATGCGTCGAGCACAACGTCGCCGATCTGGCGCAGACCGGATTGCCCGGACGATGTCGGTGATGACCGCCGTGCGGCCGCCCGGATACGCGCCACGAGCTCCCGGGCCGAGTATGGCTTGGTGACGTAGTCGTCGGCACCCAACTCGAGCGCGGTGACGACGTCGGCCTCCTGGTTCTTGGCGGAGACAACGATGACCGGCGTGGTGCCGTGCTCTCTAATCAGCCGGAGGACGTCGAGGCCCTGCAGCCCCGGAAGCATGAGGTCGAGGAGTACGACATCCGGTTGAAGTGCTTCGAATCTCGCCACTCCCGTGCGGCCGTCGGCCGCGGTGTGAACGTCGAAGCCGTCGCGGCCGAGGGCTACCTCCAGGGCTTCCACGTACGCCGGCTCATCCTCGACGATAAGCACCTTGATCATGAGCCCTCCCGGGGGATAACGATGCGGAAAGTCGAGCCCACTCCGGACTCGGAGTCGACCTCCACAGTGCCGCCGTGGTTGAGCGCTACGTGGCGAACGATGGCCAATCCCAGCCCCGTGCCGCCGGTCTCGCGGCTGCGCGCCGC
>CAMYIJ010000018.1 GCA_947258375.1 uncultured Acidimicrobiaceae bacterium | reverse complement strand
CGTGCCGTCCGAATCGAACGAACCCGACCCATCAAACGTCACCGCCAACCCAACAGTCCCGCTATACGGGCCATCAGCATCAGCAGTCGGCGCCACATTGGCAACTCCGCCGACGTCGATCGTCACGGTGGCCACGTTCGACCACATGGCGCTATCGCTGTCCCAGAAGTCGTAGGTGAAGCTGTCCGTCCCGGTGAAGCCGGCGTTCGGCGTGTATGTGAACGAACCCGTGTAGCTGAACGAGAGGGTCCCGGCAGTCGGGTTCGACCTCGTGAACGCCCACAGGCTGGATCCGCCGAGGTCGTTGGCGAGCACACCCGGAGCGGCCACGCTCAACGCTGTGTCGGCAGAGGTTGTGTAGGAATCGTTCACGGCTTGGATCGTGCCGGCCGGGCTGACAGCAATGTTCACCGTCGCCGCGATGGAATTGGCGAGTCCATCATTCGCGAAGTAGGTGAACGAATCCGATCCGATGAAGCCGCCGTTCGGCGTGTAGACGAAGGAACCGTCTGCGCTCAGCGTCAGCGAACCGTTCGACACGTCGGTGTCGAGCACTGCCGTGATCGGATCACCGTCATCGTCGGAGTCGTTGCCCAGAACACCGGGGGCGGGCACCGTCAGGGTGGCTCCCTCAGATGTTGAGTAGCTGTCGTCGACTGCCGTCGGGGGCACGTTGGGTGCCGGATCGATAGTCGCAGTCGACGTCGCCGTGTCGGTGGCGCCATCGTCATCGGTCACCGTCAACGACACCGTGTAGGTCCCGGCAGCCGCATAAGCGTACGAGGGCGCCACGCCGGTAGCGCTACCGCCGTCACCGAAGTCCCAGTCATAGGAGACGATGATGCCGTCGCTATCGGACGAAGCAGACCCGTCGAACGTGACTGCCGTCCCGGCCGTCCCCGTGTACGGTCCATTGGCATCCGCCGTCGGGGCAACGTTGGCCGCGCCGATGTCGGCGCTCGATGTGGCCGTGTCGCTCGCGCCGTCATCGTCGGTCACCGTCAGAGTCACGGTGTAAGCGCCGGCGGCCACATAGGTGTGGGTCGGGCTCACGCCGCTGCCGGTGCCACCGTCACCGAAGTCCCAGTCATATGAAACGATGGTGCCGTCAGTGTCGGCCGAACCGGATCCGTCGAAGGTCACCGGCGCTCCGGCCGTTCCGGTGTAGGGGCCGTTGGCATCGGCTGTTGGCGGCACGTTGGGTGCCGGAGCGATGGTGGCCGTCGATGTGGCCGTGTCGCTCTCGCCGCCATCGTCGGTAACCGTTAGGGACACTGTGTACGTCCCCTCCGCCACGTATATGTAGCTGGGCGCCACCCCGGTACCGGTCCCGCCGTCACCGAAGTCCCAGTCATAGGAGACAATCGTGCCGTCGGTATCGACCGAACCCGACCCATCGAAGACCACGGCCACACCGGCAGTCCCGGTGTACGGACCGTTGGCATCAGCCGTTGGAGGAACATTGGGAACCAATGTGATCACGGCGGTCGACGTATCGGTGTCGGTCGCGCCATCGTCGTCGGTCACGGTCAACGTCACTGTGAACGTGCCGTCCGTCGCATACGCATAGGAAGGCGTCACCCCCGTACCGGTCCCGCCATCACCGAAGTCCCAGTCATAGGAGACAATCGTGCCGTCGGTATCGACCGAGGCCGATCCGTCGAACAGAATCGGTGTGCCCACCGTGGCCCCATACGGACCGTTGGCATCCGCAGTCGGCGGTACGTTCGGTGCCGGAGCAATGGTGGCCGTCGACGTCGCGGTGTCGGTCGCGCCGTCGTCATCGGTCACCGTCAGGGACACCGTGTAGGCCCCCTCCGCCACGTAGATATAGCTGGGCGCCACCCCGGTACCGGTCCCGCCGTCACCAAAGTCCCAGTCATAGGAGACAATCGTGCCGTCGGTATCGACCGAACCCGACCCATCGAAGACCACGGCCACACCGGCAGTCCCGGTGTACGGGCCGTTGGCATCAGCCGTTGGCGCAACATTGGGAATCGGATCGATGGTTGCCGTCGATGTCGCCGTGTCGGTCAAACCACCGTCATCGGTGACCGTCAGGGTCACCGTGTAGGTCCCGTCCGCGGCATACGTGTATGACGGCATCATGCCGGTGCCGGTACCGCCATCACCAAAGTCCCAGTCGTAAGCCACGATCGTGCCGTCCGAATCGGACGAGCCGGATCCGTCGAAGAGAACGGCGGAGCCAACTATCCCTGTGTACGGGCCGTTGGCGTCTGCCGTGGGGGCAACATTGTCTACGCAGTCGGGATCGGGACCCGGTTCGGCATCACCTGTCCGCGGGTCAACTGCGTCAGGCGCGTTGGTGTCGTAAAGGCCGTCGCCGTCGTTGTCGAGACCATCGGCACACGAGTCCGTGAGCGTGACGTCGCTACGCCCGTAATACGGCGGCAGAACGTCTTCACTAACCGGAGTTGGATCGGGAGCAACATTGCCCGGCGGCTCTTCTGAGCCCGGGCCGTGGCAAGAAGCGCAACTCGAGATCCCACCACCAGCGTGGTGGGCGCGCAGTCCAGCAGTCGTTGCCTTCGGCAAACCGGCGGTCGGGAAGAGTGTTGTGCCGCCATCATTGGTGTAGTCGGCGAGGACGCTCTGGCCGTAGTCGCGGCCGTGACACCCAGCGCAGCCCAATTCGTTTCCTTGGGACCACATTGTCAACGGGTTGTTACGGCCATCTCCGGTGTGACACAGCGCACAGTTCGACGTGAAGTTCAGATGGAAACTGTGGAGGTCTCCACTTCCGCCACGGAAATCGCCGTGACAGGCAAAGCAGTACCCGCTGTCGGTTCCGTCGTGGTAGCTCGGGAAAGCCTGCGCCGGCTCAACCGAAGCCGGACCCGGCAGGTCCTCTACGCCGGTCACCGACGGTACGACCACGACGGCCGTGGCCACCAGGACCATCACCGCGAAAGCCGCTAGCGGTCTTTGTGAGGTGAGTCTCACCCCCCACCGGCTTCGCAACCCGATACGTGCCCTAGCCCGCGACAAGACTTCCACGGCCGACTCCTCACCTCTCATGCCCAGCAAGGATCACTCCCCGCTCTCTCGTTGCCCTTGTGTGCTCCCGAAAAAACCACTCCCGGGAGCGATACGCACCCAGTCTCACCCGCCACCACCCGATGATTCAAGAGTCGTAGGTCCCTACGTGGTCCCTAGAGAGACCCTGCTACATAGCCAAGAATGGTCTGATTCGTGCAGCGCTGGACTCCCTTCCCGCTCGCTAGCTGCCCATCGAAGCGGAACTTGGGCGGAGCGGAACGCGAACACGGAGAGCGCGCACGGCAGCTGACCTGGCAAGAGGTTGAAGCAAGGCCAACACGGCGTAGCCTGGAGCCATGCGATTCATCGTTGTGGCCGACTCCCACATCCGGTTTCCCGACGACGACGTCGCCACGTACCCGTCCAACGCGTTGATGGTGGACCGCAATCGGCGGGTG
This sequence comes from uncultured Acidimicrobiaceae bacterium, assembly GCA_947258375.1. Lineage (GTDB taxonomy): Bacteria > Actinomycetota > Acidimicrobiia > Spongiisociales > UBA5794 > JAHEJX01. The sequence goes on along the minus strand of CAMYIJ010000018.1, from coordinate 40,804 downwards.
GTGGATTTGTGCAATCGACTGGACCCGGAGTTTGTGGTGCATCTCGGCGACATCGTGCATCCGCTGCCCGTCGAGGACGACCATGAACCGGCGGTGCGGCTCGCCGCCGACGTCTACTCGCATCTCAACGCTCCGATCCACTACGTCCCCGGCAACCACGACATTGGCGACAAACCGAACGCACTCGTCGCGGTGCCCGCAGTCGCCGAGGACAACTACCCGGTGTTCGAGCGCTACTGGGGACCTCCGTTCGGATCCTTCGATCACGGCGATTGCCACTTCGTCATCCTCGATACGCCGGCGCTCAATTCCGGGCTGCAACGCGAAGCTGCCCAGCGAGCTTGGCTCGATGCGGACCTCGCCGCCGCTCGCGAGCGGGGACGGCGCATATTCGTGTTCACCCACTATCCCCCGTTTGTCCATGACGCCGCCGAGGACGAGCACTACGACAATCTCGGGGAACCGGCCCGCCGCTGGTTGCTCGACACCCTGGTGCATCACGAGGTCGAGGCAGTGTTCTCCGGCCACGTCCACAACTTCCTCTACAACCATCACGAGGGAACGGATCTATACGTCCTGCCGGCGACCGGGTTCGTCCGTCCCGACTACTCGGAGCTGGCGGCAATCCTTCCCGAGAGCGAGGGTGGCCGTGACGATCCCGCCAAGCTGGGCTTCTTCGTCGTCGATGTGACTGACGACGGGCACACCATCAACCCCGTGCGAACCTACGGTGCCGTCGACGTCGGCGCTCCGACACCGGCGCGGGTGCGCTCGGTCTGCGCCCCCGGCTGGACCAGCCCGGTCGGCGTCACGCTGCGCCACGGCTGGATGAGCGATGTCGATTTCCCGACTGCCGGGCTCGACGAGTTCCGCCGCAAGACCATTCGCAACGATGCCCTGCTCCCCGCCCTTTGGGAGGCGCGGATCAGCGAGGTGCGGATTCCTGTGGGAGATCTGGCCACCGCCGCGGCGCGAGATCGGCTCGGCCACCTTCACGGTCGCGGCATGAGCTTCACCGTACGGTCGGCGGGTGTTCCCGACGAGCGCACCGTTGCCCGGGTGACGCAGGCTCGCGCCGCGCTGGCTCGATGGGAGATCGTCATACCGCCTGGAGACCTAGGCGCGACTCTGGCCGCGCTGGCCGAGGCACCGACCGGGCTTCCGCTGGCGGTCGCCCCACTGATGCCGCTGGGGCCGCCGGAGAGCGCGGTCCACCACTTCGTCGCATCGGGATTCCATCCGGCCCGGGATGCGAGCCTCGATGAGCTACTGGAAGCCGACGTCACCGGGTTGACCGGGGAGGTCGTGTTCCGGGTGGCTCCGAACCAGCCGATCGGACCGGCCATCGCTGCCGCCGCCGACCGGACCCAGGCCGGCGCCAGACGCGCCATCGTCAACGTCGAGCTGCCACGAGCCGGGGAAAGCATCCCGTTCGACGACGACGCGGCGGTGGCGGATCGTGTGGAGGAAGCTGCCCTGGCCGCGCACGATCACCCGGACGTTGCCGTGTTCCTCGACGGCTTCGTCGACCACGACCGCAGCTACTACCCACGGCACGGCCTAATCGACCGCCGCTTCAACCCCCGCCCGGCCTTGCATCGGCTCATCGAGATCGCGTCTGCCGCAGCTGCCGGGACCGGATCCGCATGACCGCGGAGCATCTAACGTGATCCACGGGCCCCGCCCATACCTACCGGCCCGACCAACATGACGATGAAATCCTCCATAGGCCCGCTGCGCATCCGGCACTTCCGGGCGCTGTGGACGGCGGCCGTGTTCTCGAACATCGGGACCTTCTTCCACGCCGTTGCCGCCTCCTGGGCCATGCTCGAGCTGACCGGGTCGCCCCTTTGGGTCGGGTTGATGGCGGCCTCTTCGACTCTGCCGCTGCTTTTCCTGGCGCTACCGGCGGGCGCCATGGCTGACCTCGTAGACCGGCGCCGGATACTCATCATTGCTCAGTCGATCATGGGAGCCGCCGCGGTGGCGATGGCCGTCTTCTGGTATCTCGAGATCATCAGCCCGGGGTTGCTGCTGGGGCTCGGTTTGCTCCTGGGAGTCGGGCTGGCTCTCAACATGCCGGCGTGGCAGGCAATGGTCCCCGACCTGGTGCCGCGCGGTCTGGTGGCCGACGCGGTCGCACTCAACTCAGCGGCGTTCAACGTTGCTCGCGCCGTGGGCCCCGCCCTCGGCGGGGTGCTCGTCGCCACCCGCGGGCCCGGCCTCGCCTTTGCGCTCAATGCAGTTTCCTTCGTGGGTGTGATCGCGGTTGTCGCGACCTTCCGACCCGCGGACCCCGGCGACCTCGGCGATGAGCCCGTTGGAAGCGCGATCGCCGTCGGACTCCGATACGCGCGCTACACGCTGCAGTTCCGCAAGTTGCTCGGAATCGCCGCCGGCTTCGCCGTCACCAGCGCTGCGGTGCAGTCGCTGCTGCCCAACGTCACCAAGGATGCCCTCAACTCGAACGCCACGACTTTCGGCTTCCTCCTTGGCGCCATGGGAGTCGGAGCCCTCATCGGTGCGTTCACCCGTCCCATTGGGCTCGATCGCCTCGGCTCCGCCATGGTGCCGCTGTCGATTGCCGTATTCGGAGTGGCCGGGATAATCACCGGGCTCTCCCGGCTGATCCCCGTCACGGCGGCAGCGCTCTTACTCGCCGGCGTCTGCTGGGTGTGGTCGCTGGCCACCCTCAACGCCACCGTGCAGTTGATGAGCCCGCAGTGGGTGAGGGGCCGCGCCATGAGCCTCTACTCACTGGCCTTCGTCGGCTTCCTTCCCATCGGTTCGATCATTGGGGGCGCCCTTGGCAATGTCATCGGCGCCGCCGAATCGATCGCCGTGATGTCGGTCGGCACTGTGATCCTCGGCCTGACATTCACCCGCATCGGAGTTCCCGCACTCGGCGACAGCGTGCCCGGGGAGCCGCCGGAAGACTGGGTGACCCAGCCGCACGCCGAACACCACCAGGGCGGCCCGGTGATGATCATCAACACTTGGGTCATCCGCCACGCCGAACTCGCCGACTTCCTCGCCACGATGAACGAGCTACGCCGCGCCCGGCTGCGCACCGGGGCGTACGAGTGGACGCTCTACCGCAACGCCGAGGACCCCCATCGCATGTCGGAGTTCATGCTGCTGTCCTCTTGGGAAGACCATATCCGCCAGCATCACCGTATCGACGCGGAAGCGGTCGACGTGATCCGTCGCGCGAGCCAGTTCGATCAAACAGGCCGCCCGCAGACCCGGCACCTCGTCGCCGTGTCGGTCGATCCCGAGCGAGTGCCCGAATGGGATCAGCTGCTGGCGGTCCACGACGACCTCCACGCCAGCGACGGCTCCATCCCCCTCGACAGGGAGGACCCGGTCAAAGTGCCGCCGGCGAGCTAGGGCGGGGAGCCGTTAGCCGCCGACGTTGTCGAGCATCGAGTCGACCAGCGCATGGACCAGGATTTGTGCCGCACAATCGTGTATCCAGTCGTTGCGATCCGGGGTAGCGCCACAGCCGTTGACGTGGGCCCGCAGCCTGACCAGCTGGCGCCGCGCTACGGCAAACTTGCCCTTGGCGATCTTCTTTTCGATCGACTCGAGGCGGGCCTCGATGGCCTTGCGATGCCCCGGTGCCTTGAAGGCCTCATCGTCGAGCGACTCGACGACACCTCGCACAACATCGACATCGAGACCGTCGGCGACACCGTCGTCGTCGGAGTCGTCATCCAGTGGATCAACGCCGGCAGCGACTTCGAGCCCGTCGAGGAGTCCATCATCGTCGGAGTCCGGATCGAGCGGGTCGGTGCCATACGTCAGCACCTCGGCTCCGTCCTCGAGCCCGTCATCATCTGTATCGGAGTCGAGCGGATCGGTGCCGTAGACGTTGACCTCGTCGTCGTCGGAGAGTCCGTCCTCATCGGTGTCGGGCACGGTGGGGCCGCCTGGCTCGATGACGACGCCGTTGACCGTCAGGTCGTCGTCGCCCCGATCACCGTCGACGAACTTCAGCACGACCTTGGTGGGGAGGATGATCGCTCCGGTTGTCCCGTCGTTGGCGAAGAGATACCAATGATCGGTCGGGTCTCCCGGCTCGCCTCCGAACTTGTAGTAGTCGTCGACGGTGACGCCGGCGGGCAGGAGCAGTTCCACCGTCGCCGTCGGGTTGGCGGTGACCTCGAAGCTGAAGTTGCCGATCGGGAACAGCACCATCGGCGGCAGGCTGCCGCCAGATGGGTCGGCGACTGCGGCCACATCCGACAGGACCGACCCTTCCGAGGCGACCAGGGTCACGTACTCGCCCTCGGCGGCGTTGGGGAGCGAAGCCACCGACGGCTGTAGCCGGTCGGGGATTCCATCCGAGTTGCCGTCTCCGCCGTTCGGCGCCAGATCCTCAACAGCCGGCGATAGTCCATCGCCGTCGTTTGGCGGCTGGTACTCGTAGGCGCCGAGATCGCAAATCTCGAATCCGTCGATGTTGCCATCGATGGGTCGTGGCTGCTGGCGCTGATCATGGTCGTCGCAGTCGTAGAAAGTCGACGAGCTGCCGCCGAGATTCGCGTCGATCGCGGGGCTACCGGGAAGAAGCCGATGAGTGCGCGTCGCCGCCCCGTTGAAGGCCAGCGAGGCGAGCTGCGGATCGAGCGGTGCACCGTCTGTGCCGGACTGGAGCCCGGCAGCGGCCGGCAGCACACAATTGCCGTTGACGACACCGATGATGTTGTCGGGCTGCAGGTCCAGATCGAAGAGCACCAGGTTGTAGCAGTCGGGCGAGGAATCGGCGTGGCCGGCGAATCGATTGTCCTCGTTTTCGGCCAGTATCGAATTGCCCATCTGCACGATGGCCGGCGCCTTGTTGAAGATGCCGCCTCCCAACCGATCGGGCTCACCGGCACCTCCCGGTTCGTTGGCGCGGTTGCCGGTGATGGTCGAGAAGGTGATGTCGATCCGGGCGTCGCCGACGTTGCGGATCCCGCCGCCGGCGCCATTGGCCCGATTCCCCGAAACCGTACTGTTGATCAGATCGATGCTCCCGTCGTTGACGTTGGAGATCCCACCCCCTCTCGTGGCGTAGTTGTCGTAGATCAGGCTGTCCTCGATGTCGAGATTCCCGCTGTTGAAGATGCCGCCGCCTTGAGAGGTCTGGCCGCCACCACCCTCGGGCAACGCATTGCCGGTCACTTCGACGCGGCGCAGCGTGAGGATGCCCCAGTTCTGGACGCCGCCGCCGAATGACGATGAGGTGTTGTTGCGGATTCTCGAGTCGGACACTGAGACGGCCGATCCGCGGTCGACCATCAGGCCGGAGGTGGGACCGCCGGCCTGCACCGTCTGCCCGTTGGTCAGAGTCACGCCGGAGATGTTGACGATGGGCCCGTCGCCGAAGAAGTCGCGGAACATGAAACAGGAAGGCGAGTCGAGGAATACGTCGCCGTCCTCGATGAAGACACCGATGAAGTCGCCCGTCGATCCGTCGTAGCGGAGGATCTGGTCGGTGTTCTTGCTGAGCACGTAGAAGTTGCCGTCAGGGCCGAAGTCCATCGTGAGCGGACCGTCGAGCCCGCCGCTGCCGGAGTCGACGAACGTCTCGATGAAGGCGCCGGTTGCGCCGTTGTAGCGGAGCACCTTGTTGTTGTCCTCGCTGGCGACATACAACGAACCGTCGTGGAACAGCAGGTTGCGCGGAGTGCTCAGGCCCCCCGAGAACGCCGACACGAAGTCGTCAACGAAGGCGCCGGTGGTGCCGTCGTAGCGCAGCACCTCGTCGGTCCCGGTGCTTGTCACGTAGATGTCGCCACCCTCGATCGCGATCGAGTTGGGGAAAGCCAGGCCCCCGCTGCCGGCCGGTATGAAGTCGTCGATGTATGCGCCTGTGCCGGAGTTGAACCGGCGAATCCCGCCTCCCGGCTGGAAGCTCGTGACCAGCAGTCCGCCGTCCGCAACGCTCCCCGGAGCGAAGATGAGGTCGGTGGCGCCGAGCGGGCTGCCCCCACCGTTGGGGCCGACAAGGACACCCTTGGGAGAACCGGTCTGCGCGTCGTAGCGGTGGATACCGCTGGTGAAACCGGCGACGAAGACGTCGAACCCCTTGCCGCTGCTCGACTCGGTCATCGCCTGCGGCAAGTCCAGACCGCCGCTGCCGACTGCCGTGTAGCTCGGATTGCGCTGCCCGTTGCGGTCGTAGCTGGCAATCCTGTCCTTGGCGGCGTCACAGACCAGAGTCTCGACCGTCTTGGTCCGCAGGACTTCGGTCGAGCCCTGACCGTCGAGGATGGTCGCGCCGGCACCGGACCCGGTGAGGAAGAGACTGTCCTCGATGATGAGTTGGCCGTCCAGCAGGTAGGTACCCGCGGGCACCTCGACGAGGTCCATTCCCGCAACGGCGTTGGTCTCCTCGATAGCAGCCCGCAACGTGCACTGGCCGCCGCCGGTCGCACAAATGCCGTCTCCAGGATTGGCATCCGGCGCGTCGGCGGTGCTGTTGACGACGAAGGAGACGGCCGAGGCCGGTTCCGCCGCCAGGAGCATCAGGCTCGTAGCGATCATCGAGAGAGCTGCGAGCACAGCGAGCGGGCGTCCCGCGAGCGAGCGGTAGCGAGCGGCGAGCATAGGATCCCCCATATGTAGCGCGTGGCCTGACCCTACTAGCCGCTGATGCGCGGATTGACGAAGAGGGACAGGACGGTCCGGAGGCCCGGTTCGCGGCCGCACGTGCGGAGCCGGTCGCAGCGACTGGCTGCGTGCTCACCACCGCTAGCCTCGACGCCTGTTGTTCCCGCGCCCGTCGAAAGCTGAGAACGCCGCAGCATGACATTTCTCAGCCTGACATCTCCGGGCTGCGCACAGTGACCTCTCTCAGCTTTGAAGCCGCCGCGCTGGGAGCCGCCATCTCCTGGGCGATCGGCGGACTGATCATCGCCGGCCCCACCAAGTTGCTCGGCGGCCCGCGCATTGCCCGGGTGCGGATGTACTGGGTCACGTTCGCACTTGTGGTGATCGCGACCATCGCCGGCGGGTGGAGCACGCTCGACGGCGGTGATGTTGCTCTGCTGGGCCTCTCCGGGGTCCTCGGTCTCGCTCTCGGCGACGCCGCGCTGTTCACCGCCTTCGCCAACCTGGGACCGCGCCGCACCGGGATCCTGTTTGCCACCAACGCCCCGATGGCGGCCGTCCTCAGCGCCATCTTCTACGGCGAGCGCTTCTCGATGCCGGCGCTCATAGGAACTGTCTTGATCATGATCGGGGTCACGTTCGCCATCGCCTTCGGCACCCGTCCCGGCCAGAGCCACCACTGGGAGGAGATCCGGGGCAAGCTCTGGATCGGCGTCAGCTTCGGTTTGCTCGGAGCCCTCGGCCAGGCGGTCGGTGTGCTCGTCGCCGACCCTGTGTTCGATGATTCCGTCAGCACGTGGGCCGGGGCTGCGGTTCGGGCCATCGTCGGCCTCCTGGCGCTGCTGGCCCTCCGCGGCTACTTCGAGAAGCGGGCGGTCGTCACGCACCCGGGCCGCATACCGCTCAAGACCTGGGGAATCCTGATCCTATCCGGCACAATCGGAATGGTCATCGGCAAGACGCTTGTCCTGGTCGCGCTCAGCGGCGGCGACCCCGGCGTCGTCAGCGTCCTGGTATCAACCTCGCCGGCCCTCCAGCTCCCCCTCATCTGGCTGGTGACCCGGGAACGCCCCGCCGCCGGAGCCTGGCTGGGAGCGGTGCTGGCCGCCGTCGGCACTGCACTCATCGTGATTTGAAGTGAATCCGGCCGTCTGTTGTGCATCCAAGCCGGAATAGCCCGTCTGTGTGCACAACAGACGAGACCCGGACGGCGGATTCGCACCACACGATGCGAGGGGGTTCCCTCCAGACTGGGGATTCCACCACACAGTTCCGTGATATCGGTCGACCGCGGTGCGTAGTCGTTTGGAAATCGCCCCCATTTCGGCCAATCGCTGCGTACGCTCGGGACTACAGGGGCTACATGCCCACAAGGGGAGGCCGACGGGACGACGGCCATCTTCAGGCGTTCGCCGTACCCGTTGCACCCGAATCGGTCGCCCGACTCGAGGAGGGGAATCATGAGAGATCGTTTGGCCGGCGTTGCTGTGGCAGCAATGCTGTTTGCCCTACTGCCGGCGGCTGCTGCCTACGCGGCGGCTCCGGGAAATGACTCGTTCGCCGAGGCGACGCCGGTGACGGCGGTCCCATTCGAGGACGTTGTCGATGTATCCGAGGCTTCTGTTGAGACGGGGGAGGAGTTATACACCTGTGCGCCGTTCGCCAATACGGTGTGGTACGCCGTCAACCTGGACAGAGGCACGGATGTCTTCGTCAACTCCGAGGGATCGGACTACGACACTGCAATCGCGGTGTGGACGGGTAGCAGCCTGTCCGACCTGAGCATGGTCGCGTGCGTCGACGACACGTACGACTCGCTGCAATCGGCGGTCAGGTTCACGGCCGAGGCAGGTGTCGCGTACTTCGTCCAGGTTGGAGCTTTCGACTCGATCTGGGAGGGATCGACCTTGCATCTCACCATTGAGAAGGCCCCCAAGGCGACCGGCAAACCCGAGATCTACAAGTCGAACTACTCCGGCAAGTCGGCGAGTGCATACATGGACCACTATGACGAGGCAACGGAAACATATTCGTACGCCGACCTGGGCGTGAGCGAGTCACAGGAGAAGTACTTCCACGGTGAGCGCTATCAGTCTGCGTACCTCTGGTTCTACGCCTATGAGAACAGCTACAACCCTGCGACCGAGGAGAGCACGTGGACAAACGTGTACGGCAACATGGAGCTCGCGCCCGGCGCGCTTCACGTGAACAGCCAACTCCGGTCGGGCAACGTGACGGCCGAGTTCACGCTGTGGGGAGAGACTTGCACCCAAAGCCCAAGCGAACCCGATGGTGATGGCAATTACTGGTATGTCACGGTATGTACCGAGATTGGGCCGGAGGCTGCCTTGGTTGACATCGAATGGACCGGTACGGGCTCGGCCTACAAGTACCGCTACACCGACCGGTCATCCAGCGAGGGATGGCGCGGCCGCTATCAGAGTGTCAGCACGAGTCGCAATGCGACCGTCGTGGGAGGCGTCAGCAGCGCCACAGTCGAGTACGACTTCAGCGGCGCCAATGGGTACCTGTCTCGTGACAGCTCTTCATCGATGTCGGTGATGCGGCGACCCTACTGATGCTCCGACCCGAGAGAGTCTGATACCAAGTCGCAGTAGAGGCGGAGAGGGGTTCGGGAAGCGAGAAGAATCGCTCTACGGACCCCTCGCCGTCGGTTCGTGTCGAGATCTCGCTACTCGATCGGCCAGACGATCTCGGTGCGCCGCTCCGCCATCGGGATCTCGTTCGGGTCGGAGAGGTACACCTCGCGGGGGACCCCTCGGGACACGGCGTTGTCCGCCACCCAGGCCTCGAGGGCGACAAACGTCTCCGGGATGTGCATGTACGGGCCGTGGTGGGTGAGCACCGCTTCCCGTCCGGCCGACAGCGCGCTCATCCGCACCTCGGGAAGATCGACCGGCGCCGCCACCTCGAAACCGACCTCGATGTCCGTCTCGTCCTTGGCGAAGGAGTGATACCGCGCATAGGGGGCGCCGACTACGTAGGCTCCGGCGGCGATCAGTTGCTCCCTCAGCTGCTGCGCTCCGAGCCCAATCGTCATCCCGATGTCGTGCGGATGTATCACCCGGCGCTGCATGGCGGTGAGTCGCTCGGGACAGTCACGGATCTCAGGTGTCCGTACCTCAGGTGTCATGGCGAGACGCTAGCGGAGACAAAACGACTCCGCCGCCCCCGTTCTTGCGGACATCCGCGCCATATCCTGCGGGGATATCCGCAGGAACGGGAGCGAGGACGGACTCGATCTCTCGGCAAACCCTGGCCGGCTCTTCCGTGAGGTCCCACCATGTATAGCGGAGCACCGTCCATCCGAGGGTGACCGCCTGGTTCTGCTTCGAACGATCGCGACGGAACGTCAGACGATCGAGGTGATGAGCCTCGCTGTCCAGCTCCACGAGAACCCGGACAGCCGGATAAGCGAAGTCGGCGCGGCACACCAGATCGCCTGACTTGTCACGGACCACGTACTGCGGTTGGGGCATCGGCAGTCCGCCATCAGCGAGCATCCTGCGGAACTCGTCCTCGAGAGTGCTCTCAGTGACGGTATCCCAGCGACGTCTGGCAGCAAGCAGAGGCCGAATCACGCCAACGCCCCGCCGGCCGCGTTTGGCGACGCGGGCGACGAAGGCCTCCACATCGTCCAACGTGAACAGGTCGCGTCGAATCCCTTCCTCGAGGGCACGCTCGACCACCCACTTGTTCGAAGCACCGAGATCGACGACGGTGCGGACAGCTGTGGTGATCGGGATTCCATCTAGATCCACGACGTCTTCGGGAAGCAGGTCAAGCGACTCATGGACTCTCACGCCTTCGCGTCGCACCCGGTCCCAACGTGTGGTGACGGTCTCAATCGCCCGGATGCCCCTGTTGGTCATGCCCCACAGCTCGGCTGCCGTCTGGTGGGAAACCGCGGCCAGGGCCGGACACGACGCCACCACGCCGGCGATCCGCTGTCGAAGGGTTGCCGGCGCGCCGGCGACTGCGTACACCTGAGGCTCGATTGATATGTAGCGTCCCTCCCGAGCTCGGCTGGCCACGGTCCGCGCCGGCACACCGAGCGCCACCGCCTCAGCCAGGGTGAACACTCCATGCCGCCGGGCCGCAGCCTCTCCCAACTTCATCTGAATCGGATCTTCCATGCCTCCAACATGGCGGACAGCCGTGACAGAATCGAGGGACCCCGCTCCCCTTCCGTTCTTGCGGACATCCGCGCCATATCCTGCGGGGAGATCCGCAAGAACGGAAAGAGGGAACGAACCGTGGCTGCCCTTCTGTTCTTGCGGACATCCGCGCCATATCCTGCGCGGAGATCCGCAAGAACGGAAAGGAACGGAGCGCGCGCCGCCGGCCCTCAGGTGGTGCGGAGGGCCTCGGTGGGGGAGAGCCGGGATGCTCGCATGGCGGGGTACAGACCGGCAATGGCGCCGATGACGACGGCGGCGACGAGGCCACCGGCCCAAGCGAGAGTGGGGACGAGGATGGCCCAGCCCTGGGTGCTCGCGTAGATCGCGGTGACTCCTACTCCGAGGAGAACGCCTCCGACGCCGCCGACGATGGCCAGCAACAGGGCTTCACCGAGAAACTGGGCGGCGACATGGCGCCGGGTCGCCCCGAGAGCCCGGCGCAGGCCGATCTCCGCACGCCGCTCCAGAACGCTGATCACCATGACGTTGGCGATGCCGACGCCGCCGACCAGAAGCGCCACCGCCCCGAGTCCGAGGAACAGCGTCGTGAACGCATCGCTCGCCGCCTCGCGGGCCTCCAGCGCATCCGACGGCCGCGACACCTCGATCTCCTCCGGGTTCTGCGGGTTGGCGGTCGCCGGCAACACATCCATGACATCGTCGACGAACTGCGGGTTGGTCCGCACATAGATCGAGCTCGGAATCGCCTCGTGGTCGAGGAACGTCTCGGCGGCCGCGACGCCGACGAGCGCCGCCCGATCGAGGTTGGGCGACAGGTCGAACTCCTCGAGCACGCCGACCACGGCGAACCACTGGTCACCGAGCCACAGCAACGGCTGGTCGGCGACGTCGTCGATGCCGAGCCGCTCCGCCGCCACCGACCCCAGCACCGCGGTCGGATAGGCGGCGGTGGCTTCGTTGAGGAACGTCCCGTCAGTCAATTCACCGCCGAGCGTCTCGAGCAGATTCACGTCAACCGCCTGGACCGAGATGCCGCCAGTCTGGCCGGAGGGGATGAAGTCGGTCTTGTAGACGTTGGCGTCGACGGCAGAGATCGAGCTGGTCGCCTCCACAGGTGCGATGCGGGCGACCATGCCGGCGGCTTCCTCCGGGAGCTGCCCGGAACCGGCGCCGATGCCCTGGCCGGCTTGCACCGTCAGCAGGTTGGTGCCGAGACGATCGAGCTTGGCGAGAAGATCCCACTTGCTCGATTCCGACAGCCCCAGCACCGCCACCATGGCGGCAATGCCGATCATGATGCCCAGCGCCGACAACGCGGCACGCGTCTTGCGGGTCCGCAGCCCGACGCTGGCGGTCCGCCCCAGATCTGAAGGATGCAGCCGACTCGGAGTGAGGGTTGATGCCGCCATCAGAGCCTCCCTCCCCCGTTGAGGGCGTCTGACTCGATGAGCCCGTCACGCAGCGAGACCGTCCGCGGGAAATGGCTCGCGATCTCGTGGTCGTGGGTGATGACGACGATCGTGGCGCCTTCGGCGTTGAGCTCCTCGATGAGCTCGACAATCGACTCGGAGGTGTGGCTGTCGAGGTTGCCCGTCGGCTCATCGGCCAGCACGATTGCCGGGCGTCCAACGAGTGCCCGGGCAATCGCCACCCGCTGCTTCTCGCCACCGGAGAGCTTGGTCGCAGTGTGCATCATGCGGCGGTCGAGCCCCACCCGGGCGAGTGCGAACGCGGCCCGCTCCCGGCGGTCGTACAACTTCATGCCGCTGTACAGCAGACCGTCGGCGACGTTGTCGAGCGCGGTGTAGCCGTTGAGCAGGTGGAACTGCTGGAAGACGAACCCGATTCGCCGGGCCCGCAGCGAAGACAACTGACGGTCGCTGAGGGCGTTGACGCTGTGGCCGGCGATGATGACATCGCCGCTGGTCGGCCGATCGAGGGTCCCCATCACGTGCAGCAGCGTCGACTTGCCCGAGCCGGACGGCCCGACGACGGCGACCAGTTCGCCCTCGTCGACATCGAGACTCACTCCCGCCAGCGCATGGACCGGGGGCTCCGTTGGATAGACCTTGGTGACGTCCCGGATAGAAAGGACCCGGCCCGGGGGCAGCTCGGCCGCCTCCCGGTCCACAGCTGGGGCGGTCACGGTACGACCACCAACATCCCGGGCGACAGATCGGTCTCGGTGACCTCCACGAGACCGTCGGCGTAGAAACCGGGCTCGACCGCCTTGAGCACGGTCGTCCCATCGCTCTGCAACACCTCTACGGCGTAGCCGCCTTCAGACAGGGCAACCAGCGCGGAAACCGGGACGGCCAGGACGTTGCTCACAGAGTCGGCGACAACATCGACATCGACCGGCGCCTCATCCAAACCGGCGGCGGCCGAAGGGTCTTCGAGCGAGATCACAACTTCGAACACGGCGTTGCCCTGCTGGTCGAAGGTGGCCACGGTCTCAACGCTGTCGACCGTTGCTGCCACTTCCGAGTTGTCCGGCAACACGACGACGACGGTGTCGCCGGTTTCGACGAGATCCTGATCATCTGCCGGGAGATCGACCTTGACGACGATCTCGGCGGCGGTGATGCCGAGAACAGGCGAGCCGTTGCCCACAGTGGCGCCTATGGAGGCCAGCTGGTCATTGACCCGCAGCGCGCTCGATGCGAAGTAGACCTCGCCGAGGTCGACGATGCCATCGATATCGGCGCCGATGTCGGCCTGCCACGCCAGCACCGCGTCGCGAGTTTCTAAGGTGAACGTGTCGTCGACGGTCAACCCGTCGCCATATCCGAGGGCCGCCAGGGCGGCCTCGAGCTGGGCGACGTCTGGCCCGGGGTCGAGCGGATCGGTGGCGAGCACGACGGCCGATTGCGAGGCCCCGACCTGGGAGCCCACCGGCGTGACGCTGGTGACGATCGACGGGCCTGGGATGAAGACCACCTCACCAAGATTGACGACTCCGTCGTCGACGGCGCCGACCGACTCCTGAAAATCCTCGACCGCGTTCGCCGTGGCGTCCGAATACTCGTCGTCGACCGTGAATCCTGTGAAACCGAGTTCCGCCAGCGCAGTCTCGAGCTGCGCCACGTCGGTGCCGGTCATGTTCTCGGATACGTCGGCCATGGCCCGATAGGCCGGCGTGTCACCGTACAGAGCCACAACGGGCTGCCCGTCGATCTCGAAGACGATGTCGCCCTGGTCGATGACGGCGCCCACCTCCGGCATGGCCGTGATGGTCCCGTTGACCCCGGCAATCACACCGGTGTCGCCGGAAGTCAGTCCGATGTCCCGATACGGCGGGAAGTCGCCGGTGAGCAGCACGACCGGGTCGCCTTCGACGCGATACAGGACCTCGCCGTTGTCGACCACGTCGCCGGCAGCTGCCACGAAAGTCAGCACTCCGCTATTGAGCGTCTGGATCGGATCGGCCGCCACCCGGCCCAGGGTGCCGTCGAGCGTCTCGATCTCAACCAGATCGGCCGCGACCGCCTCGGCAGTGTTCGCCACAGTCGCAACCTCGTCGTCGACGGCGGGGCTGGAGGACCTGGTCAGCAAACCCAACGCCACTGCCACGAAGACGACGGCCCCTAGAACGATCCACGGCCATCGGCGGCGCGGCTTGCTTCCGACCTCGGCCCCAAAGTCGGCGGTGGACCAGGATCCGCTGTTCACTTCTTGAGATTCCATGTCTTTTGTACGGACCTGCGAGTTGTCGCGTCCGTCGGTGTCGATACGTTGCACGATAACCCCTACCCGTCGCTGCCCTGGCCACCACCGGCAGGACCGGGCCCGCCGCCGCGCCCCACGCCGGGAAGCGAGTCCGAACAGGATTCCGCCGCCGCCTGGAAAACAGGATCACTGCGATCGATTCCACCAAAGGGGCCCCCACCGCCGCCCGCGCCCGGCGTTGCCGAGAAGTCCGGATCCGGCATGTCGTACCCGTTCTCCCGGACACATTCCGCGAACTCGAGGAGCTGGTCTTCGATCTCGGTGCGATCCTCGCCGCGGAATCCGAGCGTCACATTCTCCAGGTGCTCATCGCACGCCTCGCGGGCCGCCCGGAACGCGTCGCGGTCGAAGTCGGGATCTTCTTGAGCTCCGGCCGGTCGCTCCAGCCGGACGTTGCCGTCGGCGTCCATGGTGGGATCCGGGACGTCGATGCCCTGGTCACGCAGGCATGCGCTGAACGCGAGGAGGGCTTCCTCCTGGGACACGTCGGGCGCCGCCGTGGTAGCCACCGCGTCGAGCACGGTGGAGTCGTCGAGGCTGGCCACGCCGTCATCGGCACCGGCGCTGCCTCCGCAGGCGGTGGCGACGAGCGCCAGGCTGGCAACCAGCAACAGCATTCGTTTCATGTTTCGGAAACTCCTTGTGAAGGCATTGTCGTGCCCTGGTAGTGCTATTGAAACCTGCCCGCCTGAAAGCGGTCTAAGAGGGGGCAGACCTGCGCCAATTAGCCTGAGCGGTGATGCCGAGCATTGAGATAGAGACGGTGGAGGCCCTCGAGGCTCACCTGGCCCAGGGACTACCGATGGGCAACGTGGTCGTGCAAGGCCTCGACCTGACCGATCTTGCCTCATCGCTCGACGGGCTCGACCTCGGCGGTACGGTCTTCCTGGGCACGGAGCTCGCTCAGTCCACCTATGAACGAGCGTGTGCGGACGGGGCGGTTATCTTCCGGCCCCCGCTCGAGACGCCGTTCTCGCCCTACCGCTCGACCCTGTACACGCCCGAGGAACTGTTCGGCGCCTTCGATCCCGACGAGCCGGCAACGTTCGCCGCCACCCTCGACGAGCGGGTGTACCGCTACACCCGCGACCCGGCGGTTCGCAGCGACATCCTCCACTCCCTGGCGTGCCGCCTTCACGACCACGCCATCACCGACGCTCTCGAAGAAGAGATCGCCGGGCACGACATCGTCGCCATTATGGGCGGCCACGCCCTCGAACGTATCAGCAGTGAATACCGCGATGTCGCGCTGATCGCCAAGCAGTTGGCCGAATCCGGCTTCCTGATGACAAGCGGCGGCGGCCCCGGAGCGATGGAGGCAACCCACTTCGGGGCCTGGATGGCCCACCGCACCGACGCCGATGTCGACGCCGCTATGAGCGTGCTGGCATCCTGCCCCGGCTACTCCTCGCGCGAACGTTGGCTGGCGACGGCTCTCGAGGTGAAGGAGACTTTCCCACAACTCCCGGGCCCGGACGGCGCGACCGCTGACAGCCTCGGTGTCCCCACCTGGCTATACGGCCACGAACCCCCAACCGTGTTCGCCACCGCCATTGCCAAGTACTTCGCCAACAGCGTGCGTGAGGAGGGCCTGCTCGCCATCGCCAAGTCCGGGGTCGTCTACTCCCCCGGCTCCGCCGGGACGATCCAGGAGGTGTTCCAGGACGCGGCGCAGAACCACTACCGGAGCTTCGGCCACCCCTCCCCGATGATCTTCTACGGCGTCGACTACTGGCGCACCCAGAAGCCGGTCTACCCGCTACTCACCCAGCTGGCGGCGGGACACGATTACGGCGCGCTGATCCACATCACCGACGAGCCGGCCGAGGTAGTCGAGCGCTTGCTCGACTTCGCCGCCACCCGCCGGGCCGACTCCAGCCAAGGCCGCGGCTGACCCGCTGAAGGCACAGTGCGGACTAATCGACAGCGCCCGCCGGCTGAGCCCACTCCACCGGCTGCTCCGTGACCCCGGCGATCGTGTCGAAGTCACTGTCGTAGTGAAGGACGGCCACTAAGGCTGCCTCCGCGGCGGCGGCAACAACGAGGTCGCTGATCGGCAACCGGTGGTGGCCCGCCGCCGCCAACAGACCCTGCACCTCGATGGCCCGCGCCGTCACCTGCTCTGTAACCCTCGCCTGTCGCAGCCGGCGCTGCACGGATGAGATGGCTGCCCACTCTCGAGCGTTGCGGGCGCTGTAGCCGAGTTCCAGTGTCACGACGTCGCAGGTCCACAGCTCGTGGGCGTTACGCAAGGCCGCGACCCGAGCGGCCACCTCAGTCGATCGGGCGACGCGGTGGAGCACACTGGTGTCGGCCAGATAGCCGCCCACTAGCGCCACATCTCGGTTCTGTCTTTGGGTTCCAGCGTCGCCAGCAGGCGCACGTACTCGTCGCCGGGATCGCGGTTGGCCAGCTGCCGCAGTGCCACCCGCACCGTCTCGGCCATCGTCGATGCTCCCAGGACTCGCTGCGCGGCCGCCAACAGTTCGTCGTCAATGTCGATCAATCGTTTGGTCACAGCCACATCAGTATATACCTCGCTTCCTTAGCTATATACACACCGTACCGGGTGGCTACGACAAGAACGGATGCCGGCCTCCCATCCCCAGTCGCCGCGACGACCACCGCGTGCCAGCATGGACCCATGACCACCAGCGACAGCACGGCCGGAATCCTCTTCACCGACCAGTACCAGTTGACGATGGCCCAGACGTACTTCCGCGAGGGCATCCACGAGCGACCCGCCCAGTTCGACTACACATTCCGCAGCTATCCGGATTACGGGACCCATCAGGCGGGCTATTGCGTCTTCGCCGGCCTCGACCCCCTCCTGGCATGGATGGAGACGGCCCACTTCGGCGCCGCCGAACTCGAATTGCTGGCAAGCCAGACGACCTCAACCGGCGAACCCCGATTCGATCGGCCCTTCCTCGACTGGCTCGCGACCGCCGGGCACTTCCGGGACATCGAGGTGCGAGCCGTAGCCGAAGGCCGGGTTGTGCACCCGCTGGCGCCGCTGGCGATCATCACCGGACCGATGGCCATGGGGCAGATTCTCGAGACGTCGCTCCTCAATCACCTCAACTACCCCACCCTCATCGCCACCAAGGCGTCCCGCGTACATGAGGCGGCCCGGGGCCGCACAGTCCTCGAGTTCGGCATGCGCCGCGGTCCGGCCGAAGGAACCAACGCCGGCGCTCGCGCAGCGCTCATCGGCGGCGCCGACTTCACATCGAACGTAGGCGTCTCGCACAGCGTCGGTGTCGACCCGAAGGGCACCCACGCCCATTCGATGGTGCAGGCCTTCATGGCTCTCGGCCAGGGAGAGCTCGAAGCCTTCCGCGCCTTTGCGGCCTGCTACCCGGACGACTGCATCCTGCTCGTGGACACGATCAACACTCTCGAGAGCGGCGTTCCCAATGCAATCACCGTGTTCGAGGAACTGCAGGCGAACGGCCACCGGCCGGCCGGCATCCGTCTCGACTCGGGTGACCTTGCGTATCTCAGCATCCAGGCTGCCAAGCAGCTCGACGACGCCGGGTTTGGCGATGTCGCGATCGTGCTGTCGAGCAACCTGGACGAGCTGGCCATTTGGCAGATCCTCTCCCAGATCGAGGAGGAGGCGCCCCGCTACGGCGTCGATCCGGCGAATCTGACTTCGCGACTGATGTACGGAGTCGGCACCAGGTTGATCACCTCACAGGGGCACGCCGCCCTCGACGGCGTCTGCAAGCTGGTGGCGATCGAGGACGGTGGCACCTGGAAACCGGCCATCAAGGTGTCGGATTCGCCGGCCAAAGTGCCGATACCGGGCTTGAAACAGGTGTGGCGGGTCACCGACTCGCGGGGCTACGCCACCGCCGATGTGGTCGCCACGGCAGCCGAGCCGCGTCCCGGTGAGCAGCAGCTGGTGCTGCACCATCCGATCCGGGAAGGCGTCCAACGTACCCTGGAGCAGGCCGAGGTTGCCGAAGCCGAGGAGCTGCTCCGCCCGGTCTTCCACAACGGCACCCGGCTCGAGAGCCCGACGATCGCAGAGATGCGGGAGCGACGCGCCGCCGACGTCGGGCTACTGGACCCGGGGGTACGCCGGCTCGTCAATCCCCACTTCTACCACGTGTCGCTGACACAGGAGATCAAGGACCTGCAACGCCGCCTGGTCGAAGAGGCCCGCGGCGGCTGAGCCGAAGAGCGGCCTAGTCCTCATCGTTC
This sequence comes from uncultured Acidimicrobiaceae bacterium, assembly GCA_947258375.1. Classification (GTDB taxonomy): domain Bacteria; phylum Actinomycetota; class Acidimicrobiia; order Spongiisociales; family UBA5794; genus JAHEJX01. Next base: position 22,100 of record CAMYIJ010000018.1, on the reverse strand, counting down.
TCCCTACGGTGGGCCTCTTTGGCTGCCAATGTGCCTTCCACATATGGTGCAATGTCATTGACGGCAACGACGGAGAAGCTGCCCGGCTCGAAGCCGCGGGCCTTCACCGCGAGATAGTGGCCGCCGACCGCGGCGATCGCGACGAAGGCGCCCGGCCGCTGCAAGACGTCGAAGACAACGGCCGCGTCGTCCACGTCGATCGATGCCTCCTCCCACATCGGCGGGCTCTGCTGGAGCGCCTGCCAACGCCACCGGTGCATCCGCTGCACGAAATCGTCGGATGCAGCCGGCTCGGGCCGCTCGAGCGAGTCGAACATGAAGACCTCGAGCAGTTCCTCGCGAAGACCGCGTCGGTAATGGCGCGCCGAGGAGTGGAACTCAACCTCGATGGCGGGCATAGAGTCGCCGCGACTAGTGCGGTGCGCCAAGCGGACGGAGGAGATCTCGGCGTCCCGCCCGGTCCAGCCGCCCAGGCCGAGCGGCCCCTCCCAGCAGGGAACGCCATATGCCCGGATAGCTCCGGCGTTCACCCGAGTCGTGAAATCCTCTAGATCACGCCGTTGTTGGCCGTGCGGGTCAACCAGGTGGCGGAGCCGCCCAGCCAGGTGGCGACGACTATCGGCGCGGAAGGCCGACGCCAGGAACAACAGCCATACAGCCGCCACCACGCCCAACGTCACGAGCCACCACGGCCAGCCCACCCACAGGTCGAGAACGATCCCAATCACGGCGCCCAACCCCGCCGCGATCAGGTAGGTGGCGGGCACCGGATCAATGGAGCGCGCCTCATGGATCGCCCGTGCTACCTCTATCGGAACCCGCAGGAGCCGGGACAGGGGGCTCGCCGTGAGCTGCCGGGTCGATCCTATGGTCCCGGCGACGTCGTGGCCGTTGGGACAGCCCCACGATCCCATCGCCGGCATCCCATACCACACGAAATGGCGGATTCTTTCGATGAAGCCTGGCTGCGAAAGGAGGAACACGTCCTCACCGCTCTCGACGCAGAAGCCGGCCCCCGGTCCGTTGCTACGGAATCGCCACATGGGCGCCCCTCACCCGATCGCGACGCCCGCAGCAACCATCTCGGCCACGGCGCGAGCACCGTCGCCGGGTGCCAGGTTCACCGCCCGCACTCCGTCGGTCAGCAGGGTCGTCGCGAAGCCAAGCCGAGCCGCATCGACCGCAGTTGCCTTCACGCAGTAGTCGGTCGCCAGGCCCAGCACGGCGACTCGCTCAATGGTCCGTTCCCGCAGCATGTCCTCCAGCTCAGTAGAACTCTCGGCGCCGCTCGCCGGATCGCGCATCGTGAAGCCGGAGTAGCCGTCTTCGCCGGAAGTGCCCTTCCTCACCGTAGGGCCGGCCACAGACAGGTTGGGATGGAACTGGCTGCCCCACTCCCCAGCCACGCAGTGCACCGGCCAGACGCCGCCATCCTTCGCAAAGTGCGGCGTGCTCTCCGGATGCCAGTCCTGTGTGTATACGACAAAGGCGCCGGCAGCCGCCGCGGCGGCAATCGCCTCGTTGATGAACCGCACCGCCAGCGCGCCGTCGCGTACATACAGCGAACCGCTGGGATCGGCGAAGTCGTTCTGCACATCGACGACGATGAGGGCTGTCTGCTGGTCGTATACGTACGTCGTTGACTCCGTCATGGAGCAAACGATACCGCGCCGCTCGCCCGGGGTCCTCGGCGCGGGCCGGGTTTGTTTCTATCGTCGGCCCTGATGTATCCCGGATTCCTCCTCGCGCTGTTCCAGACCCCCCTCAACGACGCATGTGGCAGTGACCCCCGTTTTCTCTGTGAGCTCGTGTTCGACGCTACTGAGAGCGAGGCTCTCGCCGAAACCGCCGACTTCCTCATAAGGCCGGTCAAGGTCGTCCTGATCTTCTTCGCGGCATGGGTCATCAACCGCATCGTGCGCCGGATCATCGATCGCACCATCGCCGAGATCGCCGCCTCCCACGATGAGAAGGCCGCCAGGGAGGAGACCATCGAGCCCGCCGACGAACCGTGGCGCCTGGAAGTGCTCCGCGACCTCGCCGCCAAGCGAGAACTGCGGGCGACCATCAAGGCCGAACGGGGACGGCAGCGGACGGAAACGCTCGGTAGTGTGCTCCGCTCTGTGGCCGCGCTGGTCATCTACACGGTTGCCGCATTCATGGCCCTGTCCGAGTTCGACGTCAATCTCGGTCCCCTGATCGCATCCGCCGGTATCGTCGGCATCGCCTTCGGTTTTGGCGCCCAGAGCCTGGTGAAGGATTTCCTCTCCGGCATCTTCATGCTCGTCGAAGACCAATACGGGGTCGGAGATATCGTCGACGTCGGCGATGCGGCCGGAGCCGTCGAGGAGGTCAAGCTGCGGATCACCAAGATCCGTGACGTGAACGGGACACTGTGGCACGTACCCAACGGCGAGATCCGGAGGGTCGCCAACAAGTCACAGGCGTGGGCGCGGGCCGTGCTCGATGTCGAGGTGGCCTACGACACCGACCTCGATCGCGCCATGGCGGTCATCAAGCAGGTAGCGGACGAGGTCTGGCATGCCGCCCTCCCCAATGCCACGGTGCTCGAGGAGCCCGAAATCTGGGGTGTCGAGCGGTTCGGCGCCGACTCCATCTCGATCCGGCTCGTCGTCAAGGTCGAACCTGCCGAGCAATGGTCGACCGCCCGTGAGATCCGGCGCCGCCTCAAGGACGCCTTCGACGAACACGGCATCGAAATCCCCTTCCCGCAGCGGACCGTGTGGATCAACGAGGTTGCTACCGACGGCTCCCCTCGCCAAAGGGCGCCCGTCCCGCAAGTCGACCTGACACCGAAAGTCGCCGAAGAAGGCGAAGCCGGCTAGCGAAACGCGTGCCGCACTTCCGGCGAGTTGGCTAACAACCTACGGCGGCTTGCAGGCCTCCCCCCGTTCTTGCGGACATGCGCGCCAATATCGGCGCGGATGTCCGCATGAACGGTATTGGGGGAATCCCCCACCCGGGGGAGACACGATTCGCTCCTGTGGGCGAAGACGGCGGACGGGTTGTCGCAGACCATACGTGTACAGACGTATCCGTATGGAGGGGCAGACAACCCGATGGAAACTCGAACGACCTACAGAATCTACGACTGGATCGGACGCCACGTCCGGTCTGTCACAGCGCTTGCTCTCGTACTTGTGATCGGGCTCGCAGTTGGCGGCTCATTTGTCGCCGACGACTCCGAGCCTGCCTTCGACCCCGAAGGTGAGATCTTCACGACATTGGAGCGAGCCGACGCCACGCTGCATTCCGACTCCAGCATCTCGCAGGCCAGCTTCCTGGTGGAAGCACCGGACGGCAACGCGCTGGCGCCGGATGCAATCAGGGAGTGGTATGCCGCCGAGCAGCGGGTACGCGCCGACGCGACGCACGCCGGGCATCTCGTCGACAGTTTCGACGCCGACACCGGGACCTCGACCCCGGGCATCTTCTCGATCGGCGATGTGGTCAACGACAGCCTGGCCGGCGGCATCACAGGCGCCACCGACGCCGAGATCGCCGCGGCCGTGACTGCCGTGCTGAACCCGGACGCACCGACCGCCGACATCCGCTTCTCGCTCTCAGAGTCGACCACCACGACCACGGCCGTCGACGGCACACTCAACTGGGTGGCCCCCGCATTCATCGCCAACGTCACCTACGACTCGAATACCTTCTCCAGCTATCTCGACACCGAGCTTTGGCTCCGAGAGGTCCAGGCCGACCTGCAGGCCGAAGCAGCCTTCACAGATCCGATCGGCATCGCCATCGACGGCGACACGACGTTCGAAGAAGCCGCCGCCGGATCGGCGCCGTTCATCTTCCTCGCCGTCGCCCTCATCGTGGCGTTGATCGCCATTGTCCACCGCTCCTACTGGTCGGCCGTTGTGGCTGCCGTCGGCCTGGGTGCCACCGGGCTGGCCTACTACGGGACCTCGGCGCTGCTGGGCCTCAAGATGGGCTCGCTACTGCTGGCCTTCATAGTGCCGATCGCCATGATCGGCTTTGGGGTCGACTTCTTCATTCACGGCGTCGGCCGGGTTCGCGAGATGCAGGTCGAGGGTATGGAGCCGCGCCGGGCCTACCCGGCGGGGATGCGTGCCGTCATCAAGCCGCTCTCGCTTGCAGCCGCCACATCGGTTGCCGCCTTCCTCGTGAACATCACAGCCGGCACCGAAAGCATCGCCGAGTTCGGCATCGGGGCCGCTATCTCGCTGGCCTTCGCCTACGTGATCCTCGGCCAGCTCGCCCCGCGAGCCGTGGTCGGTCTGGAGGAGTTCGTCGGGCGCAACCCGAAGAAACGCTTCTCCCATCCCCTATACATGACTCTCATGGTGATCATCGCCGTCCTCGGTGGACTCACCGTGGCGCTGGCGGCAGTCATGCCGGCGGCCGGTGCGGGAGCGCTCGTGGCGTTCATCCTGCTCGGCGTAGCCTTCCCGGCATGGGCCACCCGCCGCCGCAACCGCCGCGCTGCCCTCAAGGGCAAGGCGACCCAGCCCGCACTGCGCGGAGCCGGCCACGGCCTGAAGTCAGCGGGGGCGCTGACGTGGTTCGTCGCCCGCTGGCGCCGGATCACACTGCCGCTGGCAAGCGTGCTCGGAGTCGCCGCCCTGGTCACCGCCCTCGGGGTGAACTCGGGCTTCGAGATCAACGACTTCCTGTCCTCGGACACCGATTTTGCCCAGTCGATCGAACGTACCGCCGCCCACTTCCCGTCGAACGGTGAGGGCAGCAGCTTCATATTCGTCGAGGGCGATCTCACCGACCCGGCGGCGCTCGCGGCACTCGACGACACCGTCGCCGCTCTCGACCGCTCGCCGGCCGAGTTCGGCCGCAACTCGGTGGGCGACCTCATCGTGTACACCCACGCCGGTGACTACGTCCGGATGACGATGGATTCGCCGTCGGTTGTCACCGCCATCGAGGCCCGAGGTACCAGCCTCGTCGATCTCGACGGAAACGGGATCCCTGATACGGCTGCCGGCGTCCGCGCCATATACGACTACATCACCGTCAATGGAGTGCCTGCCGCCGACGGCGGCGTCGCGGTGACACCGCTGGACGTCCCCGGCATGCTCGCCGACGACGGTAGCACCGCTCAGGCGACGGCCATCATCATCCAGGTGGGCAGCTTCACCGACGGTTCCGTGATCGTGCCGGTGTGGGACACCCTCGAAGCACAGGCCCTCGCTCTCGAGTTGGAACAGCCCGGCCTGACCGCATCGGTGTCCGGAGACGTAATCGCGCAGTACGAGAGCATGAACTCGTTCACGAGCTCGATGCTGACGTCACTGCCGCTGGCGATGCTGATCACGTTGCTGATCGCGGGTCTCATTCTGCGTTCGGTGCGTTTTGCTCTGGTGTCGGTCATCCCGATTGGGTTCGTCGTCGCCGGGATCTACGCCTTCATGGCAGTCGCCGGCTTCACCGTGAACGTGGTGACGGCGACCATCGCCGCCATCGCCGTCGGCGTCGGTATCGACTTCTCGACACACTTCACCGCCCGATACCGCGAGGAACTCGAGGTCGTCGATGATCCGCTTGTCGCGGTGCGCCGCGCGGGTGCCGGCACCGGAGGAGCGCTGGTGCTCTCGGCGCTGACATCGGTGCTCGGATTCGCCGTCATGGCAACCGCGCCGACGCCGATCTTCTCCACGTTCGGTCTGCTGACGGCGGTCATGATCGCCCTGGCATTGGCGGCATCGCTCCTGGTGCTGCCAAGCTTGCTGGTCATGGCTACTAAGAAGACCCACCGCGCCGATCGTGTCGTCGCGATCGAGGCCGAGCTCGAGGATCTGGTGACCGTCTGATGGGTTTCTTCCGACCGATATTCCAGGCACGGACCTACCGCCACTTTGTCTATCTGGCGCTGGCGTTCCCGCTGGGACTGGCGTACTTCGTCTTCCTGGTCACTGGAATATCGGTCGGGGTCGGCCTGCTCGTCATATGGGTGGGGCTCCCGATCCTGTTGGCGATGATCCTCGCCTGGCGGGGTATCGGCACCTTCGAGCGGGGGCTCCACCGTGGCCTGCTGGATATCGACATCCCGGAGCCGACGGTCACCTTCCTCGGCGAGGGCAACCTGTGGACTCGCATCAAGGGGATCCTCGCCGACGGCGGCACCTGGCGCACGCTGATCTGGCTGTTCCTGAGGTTCCCGTTCGGTATCTTCACCTTCACGCTTCTGACCACGGTCACGGCATTCGTGGTTGTGTTCATCGCATCGCCGGCCCTGATACCGCTCGACGTTGTCGACAGGATGCACGTCGACATCAACATCGGCACGCTGACGATCAGGAATTGGCAACCGCAGCCGGTCGACGCCTGGTGGATGGTCCCGCTCGGGACACTGCTGCTCATCATCGAGCTCCACATCATCAATGGACTCGCTTGGATTCACGGTGTCGTCGGCAAGGCTTTCCTCGGATCCTCGGCTCGGGAGCGGGAAGAGGTGCTGGAGACCCGGGCGACGGAGCTGGAGCAGCGCACCCGGCTCGCCCATGAGCTCCACGACAGCATCGGCCATGCGGTGACCCGAATGGTGGTGCAGGCCGGCGCCGGACGGAAGGTCTTCGACACCGATCCCGGTTTTGCCCGCGAGTCCCTGGAGATCATCGAGGACACGGGGAGGACGTCACTGAGCGAACTGGACCGGGTGCTCGGCATCCTCCGTGAGGACGGAGCCGCCACAATCGAGCCACCGGTTCCGGATCTGACCGACCTCGACCGGCTGATCGCCGGCGTGCGGGAAGTCGATATTCCGGTGACCCTCACCGCGACGGGAGACCTCAACACGGTGCCGCGTGGCATTCAGGGGGCAGCGTACCGGGTGATCCAGGAAGCGCTCACCAATGTGATGCGCCACGCCGGCACCGCCACCTCGGTCAAGGTGCGTGCTCTCGGAGGCAGCCTCGACGTCGAGGTCGTGAACGAACCGCCCGAGGTGCCGCCACCCCCGCGCGCTCGTGGCGGGCGCGGCGTCATCGGTATGCGGGAGCGGGTTGCCGCCTACGGCGGGATCTCGGAAATCGGACCCGGTTTGGATGGCGGGTACCGCGTTTATGTACGCTTTCCCCTGTAGTGACACTCAACCTTCTGATCGTCGACGATGACGCCCTGGTGCGAGCCGGGTTGCGCGCCGTGCTCGGCAGCGAGCCCGACTTCGAGGTGATCGGTGAAGCCGGGGACGGCAAGGAGGCGATCGACCAGGCTGCTGAGCTCTCTCCCGACCTGGTTCTGATGGACATCCGCATGCCGAAGATGGACGGTCTGGAGGCAACACGCACGATCGTGGAGAGCGGTGGGCCTCGCGTGTTGATCCTTACGACATTCGAGCTCGACGAGTACGTCTACGAAGCGATGCGAGTCGGCGCCTCCGGGTTCATGCTGAAACGCAGCTCGCCGGAGGATCTCGTCACCGCCGTGCGGATTGCCGCCTCGGGTGATTCGCTCGTCCTGCCCGAAGCGATGCGGCGCATGGTGGAGCAGTACGCCGAGAGCGGGGCCCAGTCGGCCCAGATCCGCAAGGACATCGCGCGGCTCACCTCACGCGAGCAAGACGTGCTCAAGCACGTCGCCCAGGGCCTGTCGAATGTGGAAATCGCCGATCAGCTCTTCGTCAGCCGGGAAACCGTCAAGAGCCACGTGACGTCGATCCTGATGAAGCTCGACGTGCGCGACCGCACCCAGGCCGTGATCGCCGCCTACGAATCCGGCTTCGTGCACGCCGGCCCGGGATAGCAACGCGCCGGAGGGGTCGGGCGTCGTCAGCACAGCGCGGATGTCGGCGCCGCACGCATGTGCGATGATGGGACCATCATGCGCGCGGTTCTCTTCGATCTCGATGGCGTACTGATCGACTCGTATGGTGCCTGGCACGGGGTGATCAACGCTTTCGCCAGAGATCACGGCTACCCCCGGATTAGCGACGAAACGATGGAGCTCGGGTGGGGGCAGAGCGTCGATGCCGACGCCGAGATGTTCTTCCCGGGCACCGCGGCTGCCGATCTCGAGAGGTACTACGATGCCCACCTTCTCGACCACATGGCGGGCCTCGTTATCACGCCCGGTGCCGGCGAGGTGTTCGGACGCCTGCGCTCCGTTGGCTGCAAGACGGCGATCGTCACCAACACACCTCACGAGCTGACGCAACGGCTGCTCGAAAAGATGCCTTTCGATCCCGACGAGGCGATCGGAACCTCGGAGAGCCTGCGAGCCAAGCCGGCGCCGGACATGCTTCTGCAAGCCTGCGACCTCCTCGGAGCCACTCCCGCGGACGCGTTCATGGTCGGAGACTCGGCGTTCGATCGAGACGCCGCGGCCACGGCCCGCACACCGTTCCTCGCCTACCGGTGGGATGGTGGACGACGGGTAGACGAACTGGAGGAGATTGTCGACCTGGTGCGAAAGGGGCTCGGGGACTGAGGATTCTCCCGAACTTCGCAGAGCGACACTCCGCCCCGAGCTAGTTTTCTGGTAGAACCGTCGTGAGGAGCCCCGATGTCGGACCAGCCGTGGCACAAGACCATTTGCATCCTGTGTGAGAGCAACTGCGGGATCGAGGTCCGGCTCGAGGACCGCCGGATGGTGCGCATCCGCGGCGACAAGGAGCACAAGGCCTCACAGGGCTACACGTGTGAGAAGGCACTCCGGCTGGACCACTACCAGAACGGTCGCCACCGGCTGACTTCACCGATGCGGCGCAAGAGCGACGGCACCTACGAGGAGATCGACTGGGACACCGCGATCTCCGAGACCGCCGCCGGCCTCAAAGCCGTCCAGGACCAGCACGGTGGCGAGACGATCTTCTACTACGGCGGCGGTGGGCAAGGCAATCATCTGTGCGGCACCTACGGCGCCGCCACCCGGGCCGCGGTCGGCTCCCGCTACCGCTCCAACGCACTGGCGCAGGAGAAGACGGGCGAGTTCTGGGTCAACGCCCACATGGGGGTTTCGACCCGAGGTGACTTCGCCAATTCCGAGGTCGCCGTCTTCATCGGCAAGAACCCCTGGCAATCCCACGGCCTCCCCCACGCCAGGCGCACTCTCAAGGAGATCGCCAACGATCCCGACCGCACCATGATCGTCATAGATCCCCGGCGCACCGAGACGGCGGACCTCGCCGACATCCACCTCCGGGTGAAGCCGGGCACCGATGTCTACCTGCTGGCGGCGATGGTGAAGGTTCTCCTCGATGAGGATCTTCTCGACAGCCGGTTCATCAACGACAAGGTCGGCGGCTTCGATGAGATGGCGGCAGTGCTGTCCGCAATCGACGTCGATCAGTACGCGGAGCGCTGTGGTGTCGATGCCGACCTCATCAGGGAGGCCGCCCGCCGCATTGGCAGCGCCGCGTCCGTTGCGACGTTCGAGGACCTGGGCGTGCAGATGGCGCCGCACTCGACGCTCAACTCCTACTTGAACAAGCTCCTCTGGGTGCTCACCGGCAATTTCGCCAAAGAGGGGGCCATGGTGGCGCCCGCCCAGCTGGTCCCGTTCGGGATCGCGAAGGCCGGGGCGCAGCGCAGGTCGCCGATCGCCGGGGCGCCGATCATCTCCGGCATGGTGCCGTGCAACGTGATCCCGTCGGAGATTCTCAGCGACGCTCCCGGCGCCTACAAGGCGATGATCATCGAGGCGGCCAATCCGCTGCACTCGCTCGCCGATAGCCCGAAGTGGCGCGAGGCGATGGCGGCGCTGGAGTTCTCCGTAGTGATCGATGTGGCCATGACAGAAACGGCGCGCCACGCCGACATCGTGCTTCCGGCTGCTTCGCAATACGAGAAGTGGGAGGCGACATTCTTCAACTTCGAGTTCCCCGACAACGTCTTCACCCTGCGCAAGCCGATCCTCGAGCCGCTGCCCGGAACCCTCGCAGAGCCCGAGATCCACTACCGGCTGTGCCGGGAACTCGGAGTGCTCGACGATGGCATGCTCGCCAAGCTGCGGGCGGCGGCCGAGAGCAGCCGACTGGAGTTTGCCGCCGCCTTCTACGAGCTGACGTCTGGTGATCCCATGCTGGGACGTCTCGCCCCGGTGATCCTGTACGCCACGTTGGGACCGACCCTGCCCGACGACGCCACCCAGGCCGCGGTGGTATGGGGTCTGTGCCATCAGGCCGCGATGCGCGACCCGGTTTCGATCCGGGCGGCGGGGATCGAAGGCGAGGGCCCGATGCTCGGGGAGAACCTGTTCGACGCTGTGCTCACAGAACGGACGGGCGTCGTGTTCTCCCACTCGGCGGTGGAGGACTCCTGGTCGCGGGTCACCACGATGGACGGCAAGCTCAACGTCAACATTCCGGAGATGCTGGAGCTGCTGGCCGCGGTCCCGCCGTCGCCCGTGACATACACATCGGCGGAGTTCCCGTTTGTACTCGCCGCCGGCGAACGGCGCTCTTTCACCGCCAACACGATCTTTCGCGATCCCGATTGGAGGAAGAAGGATCGAGAGGGGGCGCTACGGATCAGCGGTGCGGACGCCGACTCCCTCGGTGTGGAGGATGGCGGCGTCGTGCGCGTAACCACGGCCGGCGGTTCGCTCACCACAGTGATCGAAGTGAGCGACACGCTGCGGCCCGGTCACGTGACGCTTCCCAACGGTCTAGGAGTGGACTACCCGTCCGAGGGCGGAGATGTGGAGCTAACCGGGGTACCGACGAACGAGCTCACATCCATCGGTCACGAGGACCCGTTCGCCGGCACGCCCTGGCACAAACACGTCCCGGCACGAGTGGAAGCGGTGTAGGAACCGCGGCGCCTGTGTCCTCCCCCGTTTGACACGAAGTGGCAAACGCCTGGGGGCGAGGGGGGTTTGGGTGAGGCCCCGCCGGGCGGACACTCGCCGTCCTGCCGAAAGCCAAACGTGCCGAGTTGGTGCCCGAGGAACGAGGGCGGAGGGGGCAGCAGAGGCGCGAAAGCACGCGCCGCCGTTCAGGCTGCATGGAGGTGACATGTGTTGGCTGCTCGCCAAGGCAGGTGGCCGAGACGAACCCGACGCCGGGGCGGCCCTGTGTCCTCACGCGGCTCCTCGTGCCGCGGGCGTCTCGGTCAGCCTGTACGCTCTCCCTATGGGAGATACATATACGGTCGAGCGCTCGACCATCATCGCGGCACCACCGTCCGAGGTCTACTCACTGATGATCGACTTCCACAACTGGGAAGCTTGGTCACCGTGGGACGAGCTTGATCCGAGCATGAGGAAGACCTATTCCGGAGCTGACTCCGGCGTCGGCTCCATGTATGCATGGACCGGCAACCGCAAGGTAGGCCAGGGCACCATGGAGATCACAGATGCCAAGGACAACTCGGAGATTCAGATCGCCCTCGAGTTTCTGAAGCCCTTCAAGGCAACAAACACGACTGTGTTCAAGCTGGCGCCCGATGGCCAAGGTACCAACGTGTCGTGGGCGATGACGGGTAGGAAGACGTTCATGACGCGCATCATGGGGGTCTTCAAGAGCATGGACTCGATGGTTGGCCCCGACTTCGAGCGGGGTCTCGCCAGGCTCAAGATCATCGCGGAGCGATAGGCCTCACTCGCCGGCTGGTTTACTAGACGAGATCTCAAGAGCGGCTTGATGGCGCCGGTTTCTTGTCACACCCCGGCGATACATTGGACCCATGATGGAAATCCTCGAAGGGGGGAGGCCACCGGAGGTGGTCTCTGCGAGGCATCGCACCCCGGATCAACTGGAGACAGAGCTACTGACTTGTGAGGCGGCGATCGGCCGGCTCCGGGCACACCAGGCGGAGCTGCTCCGTGAGTTACGCGAGCTCGAGATCCACCATGTGGACGGGGCTCGCTCGATGAAGGACTGGACGGCGGCCCGGCTCGACATCTCGCACGACACTGCGCGGGCACTGCTCACGGCCGCCCGAGCGGAGCAACTGCTCGAGAACGTCTCGTTCGACCGCGCCGTGGCTACGGCTCGACTTGTCGCCGCGGGGGGTGACGAGGCAGCCGTCGATTGGTCGCGCCGTTTCGACATTGCGCGGGTCCGCCGCATGGCGGGGCAATACCGCCGTATCACGCGCGTCTCCGAGCAGGAGGCCCATGATTCTCAGCACTTCCGGGTCTACGGGAACTTCGACAAATCGATGTACCACACGTCGGGAGCCTTCGAGGCATTGGGGGGACGGACCGTGGAGCTGTTCTTCCAGCAGCTCGCCGATGAACTCCCATCTGTCGCGGGTGAGCGCAGGACACGTGAACAGCGCCAAGCTGATGCACTTGTGGCACTCGCCGAGGACTATCTAGGCACCCGCCGCCCCGAATCGAGCAACCCGGTAGGGGTCCTCAACGTCTTCGTGGACGCCGCGACAGCCGACAGCAACGGAGGGGAGACCGGTGGCGAGATCGAGTTTGGCCCGCGAATCGGCCCAATGGCGTTGGAACAGCTCCTGTGCGGCGCTCGCATACGTGTGATCGTTCAAGACCAAAACGGCAAGCAGCTGGTCGCCTCGCATGCCGTGCGCCAGATTCCGTCGCATGTACGGGCGCTGGTGGCCAAACGGGACGGCGGCTGTACCATCGATGGATGCAGCTCTCGCTACCGGCTCGAGCCGCACCACATAACCCCCCGGGCGAAGGGCGGCAGCCATGAGCCGGACAACCTCACGACACTCTGCTGGTACCACCACCATGTGGCGATCCACCGGCGCGGCCGGGAGCTCGACCCGGACTCACCCCCGGGGCGGCGCCGATTCCGAGTGAAGCGACGCCGGGCTCCGCCGATCGAGGCAGCCTGACGGTCAACACCTAACCTTGAGACGATGTACCACCGAGCCCCAACCAGGCCAGCCGCCGCCACCTGGGCCGACTACCTCTTGGCCGCGGTGATCGTCGCCGTGGCGCTCTACGCCGGGGGTCTGGTCATCATCGGCCAGTTCATCGGCGACGAGGTATTCGGTGTGCTCGGGTTTGGCCCGGAATCGGCCGGTATCACCCGTGGGGAGGCGCTCGACTACACGACCTTCATCTTTGGCGTGCTCGGCGCGGTGATCATCGGCTGGATGGTGCTGACATTCGTAGTGGCGCGGGGACCGCTGCGCCGCCGCGAACCGTGGGCGTGGAACGCCGTGGCCGCATCCATCGGAGCCTGGTTCGTCGTCGACACCGGGTTCTCCCTCGCTGTCGGCCAGGTCGAGCACGCAGTCTTCAACGTCGGCTTCCTGGTGCCGATTGCGGTGGCGCTGGCTGCCCTACGCCGGGAGGCGAGTGCCGATTGACCGGAGCCGCCCGTAGACGGTCCTACTCCGCGCCGAGGAACCGCAGGGCCGCCTCGATGAACACCTCGGTCGAGGTGACCAGGTCGTCGATCTCGACGAACTCGTCCTTCTGGTGGGCGATCCACTTGCCACCCGGGCCGTAGACGACGACGGGCAGTCCGGCATCACGCCACAGGATCGTGCCGTCGGTCGTGCCGGGGACTCCTCCATAGACGGGATCCTCGCCGGTGACCGCCTTGTGGGCCTCGGCCACGGCCTGCACAACGGGATCGTCGAGCGGGGTATCTGCGGCGGGACGGTCGACGGGCCGCGATAAGGTGAACTCGACGCCGGTGTCGGCTGTGATGGCGTCGGCGCGCCGCTGGATCTGGGCCACGAGTTCGTTGTGGTCGATCCCCGGGATCGTACGAATGTCAAACGTGAGCAAGGCTCGCTCGGGGATGACGTTGATCTGAGGGAGCGAGCCGGCAACGACGTGGGTAGGGGTGATGTACGGCCACCCGAGGTGGGGATGCTCGCCGTGGGTGCGCTGCAGGTCGGCTTCAATTTCCGCGAGTGCCACCATCAGCATGCCGGCGGCAACGATGGGATTCTCGCCCTGATGCGGCATCGCTCCATGGGCCATGGTGCCGTCGAGGTCGACCCGGAGCCGGATAGCGCCCTTCTGAACGGCACAGATCTCGCCACCCTCGGGCTCGGCAACGATGGCGCCGTCGACACCGGCGGCGTGACCCTTCTCCACAAAATCGTGGACGCCGATCATCATCTCTTCCTCGTCACAGAGGATGCCGAGGATGATCGTGCCCGGGAAGGGACCGGCCTCCTGGATGGCCCGGGCGGCGAAGACTATGGCGGCCACCCCGCCCTTCATGTCGGCGGCGCCGCGGCCGCGGATCTTGCCGTCGACGACGTCCCCACCGAACGGGTCGAAAGCCCAGTCGGCGGGGTTGCCCTCGGTGACCACGTCGGTGTGGCCCTCGAAGAGCAGCGTCGGACCCGGTAACCCACCGTCGAGACGGATGATCGCGTTGGGCCGGCCGGGAGCCACCTCTTCGACGACTACGTCCCACCCGAAGACGGCGGCCTGCTCGACGACGACTGCCACGGCGTTGGCCTCACCGAACGCCTCGCCGGGCCGGTTCACGCTGGGAACGCGAACCAGCCGGCGAGTGAACTCGACCAGGCCCTCACGGTCGAGGGCCTGTCGAGCGTTACGGGTTGAGGGCGAGCTCGGTGACATCGAGCGAACCCGGCAGGTCGATCTTGTAGCCGGTGACACCCTGGCGGATTACAGACAGTGCCGGAAGCACGAACAGCCAGTTATCGGCGGCCTGAGCCGTGATCTCGTCGAGCACCTGGCCGTAGAGCGCGTTACGGACATCTGGATCGGGCTCCGCATCGGCCTGGGCCAGCAGCGGCGCCACATCCGGGCTGTCGTTGCCCCAGTAGTACTCGGCGTTGCCGTACTGGGCCAGGTCGCGCGGCTCGACGTGGCTCACGATCGACATGTCGAAGTCGTAGTTGGCGAACACGTCTTCGAGCCACACGCCCCACTCGACGTTGGTGATGTTGACGGTGATGCCGACGTCGGCCAGCTGGCTGGCGATGATCTCACCGCTGCGGGCGGCGTAGGAGATCGGGGGCAACACCATCTCGAGCTCGAGGTCGGTGGCCTCGGCTTCGGCCAGCAACTCACGAGCCCTGTCCGGGTCGAACGGGTACACGCCGGTCAGGTCCTTGTACCAGGGATCGAGCGGCGTCGAGAACGTCCCGATCACCGTGCCGTAGCCAGAGTAAGCCAGGTCGACGATGTCCTGACGGTTGATGGCATGCGTCACCGCCTGGCGCACCCGGACATCGTCGAAAGGCGCTCGCCGGCCGTTGAACGACAGCACGATCTCGCCGTATGTCTCACCCGTCTGGACTTCGAAACGGTCATCGGTCTCGAAGCCCGCCAGGAGCTCCGGCGCCGAAACCCCGGCAAGGATGTCGAGCTGATCGCCGAGCATCGCGTTGTTGAGTGCGTTCGGGTCATTGATGTACCTGAAGGTGACCTTCTCGAGCAGAGCCGGCTGGCCCCAGTAGCCGTCGTTGGCTTCGATGACGATCGAGTCGCCGACGGTCCAGGAGCCGAACTCGAACGGGCCGGTACCCACCGGGCTGTTCTCGATCGTGCCGATAGCCGATTCCTCGAGCACCACACCCGGGGACTGGGTGAGGAAGAAGAGGAGGTTGGCGCTGGGCTGGCTCAGAGTGATCACCACGGTCGTGTCGTCCGGCGCTTCGACCGAGGCGATCGGAGCGAAGAACGTCGCAAAGGGGTGCGGAGGTTCCTTGGTCATCACGTTGTTGATGGAGAACACGACGTCATCGGCCGTCAGCGGCTCCCCGTTGTGGAAGGTCACCCCGTCGTGGAGGTTGAAGGTGTAGGTAAGGGCATCGTCGCTGACGTCCCACGACTCGGCGAGCAACCCTGTGATCGAGCCATCCTGCTCGAGGCGCACCATCGTCTCGTAGACGTTGTAGAGCAACACCTGGGGGATCGCCGCAGCCGGGCTGGCGGTGAGATCCAAGGTTGGCGGCTCGAGCTGCAGCCCAATCGTCGCCTCGGTGGCCGCCGAAACCTCAGCTGCGGTCGTTGTTGTGGCCTGCGTTGTGGTGACCGTTGTCGGCGGCGCCGTCGTGGCGGCTTGCGTGGTCGCCGGAGCAGCAGTCGTGGACGTGGTCGTGTCTTCGGTCGAACCGGCACACGCGGCCGCTACGACTGCCAGAACCGCCAGGACCGCGATGATTCTGCGGTACCTCATAGGATCTCCTTCCTTCCCAGAACGGGGCACGGTAGCACCCGCCTATGCGGCGGGGCCCAGGAAGGATCCATCGAGCCGGGGAATGGCGGCAAGGAGATCCCGGGTGTATTGCTGCTGCGGCGAGCCGAACACCTCGCCGACGGGTCCGGTCTCCACAACGCGGCCGCGTTGCATGACGACCACCCGGTCGGAGATCTCGTGCACCACCGACAGATCGTGCGATATGAACACCATGGTGAGATCGAAGTCAGCCTTGAGCTGATCGAGCAGGTCGAGCGTGATCGTCTGCACGGACATATCGAGCGCGCTCACCGGTTCGTCGGCGATGAGCAGATCGGGGCCGGGTGCCAGGGCCCGGGCAATGGCAATGCGCTGCCGCTGGCCCCCGGAGAACTCGTGGGGATAACGATCTCCGGTGTCCGCGGGCAGCGACACGGCTTCGAGCAACTCCGTGACCCGGGCGCGATGGTCGCCCGCGATGCCAAGTGCCCGCAGCGGCTCGGCGACCACGTCGCGAACCAGCATGCGCGGATCCAGCGAGCCCATCGGGTCCTGGAACACGATCTGGGCAATCTCGCGCACGGGACGCAGGTTCTTGCGTGCGGTCACATCGATTCCTTCGACCACTACCTGCCCGGACGTCGGCCGGATGAGGCCCAGCATGATGCGCGCCAGTGTCGACTTCCCCGAGCCGGACTCACCGACGATTCCCAGCGTCTCTCCCTTGAGCACATCGAGCGACACCCCATCGACGGCATGGATCACGTGTATCGGGTCGCGCAGCTTGCGGTGGCGCAGGCGATAGGTCTTGCGGACGTCGCGCATCTCGACGACCGGCTCGGCACCGGTGACCGGCAGGTGTTTCGGGGGAACGCTCAGCGACCGGCTCATCGGCGGCACCGCATCCAGCAGTTGGCGGGTGTAATCCTCGGCGGGAGCGGAGAAGAGCTGGGAAGCCGGCCCTTGTTCCACGATGGCCCCGTCTTTCAGCACAATTACGTCCGCGGCTACCGAAGCCACCACAGGGAGGTCGTGGGTGATGAGCAGCAGGGCGGCGTCGTTGGCGACTATCTGGTCGCGCAGGACGCGCAGCACTTGCGCCTGAATGGTGACATCGAGAGCCGTTGTCGGTTCGTCGGCAACAACGAGGTCAGGCCCGCACGACAGGGCCATGGCGATCATGGCTCGCTGCCGCTGACCTCCGGACAACTCGTGGGGAAAGGCCCGGGCGCGGCGCTCTGGCTCGTCGATGCCGACGCTTCCGAGCAGCTCTACGGCCAGGGCGAAGGCGTCGGGGCGAGACATGTCCTGGTGCATTCGCAGTGGCTCGGCAATCTGGCGTCCGATGCGCATCACCGGGTTCAGGGCGGTCATCGGCTCCTGGAAGATCATCGACATGGCGTTGCCCCGCAGCTCTACCAGATCGCGTTCGGAGCGGCTGAGGAGATCTTTCCCGTTGAGCGTCACTGTGCCGGTGGCGCGGAGCCCGTCGGGCAGCAGGCCGAGCATCGCCAGAGCGGTGATCGTCTTCCCCGAGCCGGACTCACCAATGAGGCCGGTGCGGCTGCCCGTGGCCAGACTGAAGGAAGCACGGTCGACTATGACCGTGGACCCGGCAAGCACACTGAGGTCTTCGACTTCGATGAGCGGAGCCGTCATGTGCGCCGCACCTCCAACCGCGGGTCGAGGGCATCACGCAGCCCGTCGCCGAGAAGGTTGAACCCGAGCACGGTCACCGCAATCGCCACCCCCGGCCAGATCGCCAGACGGGGAGACAACTGCAGGAAGGTCTGCGCGTCACGCAGGCTGCGACCCCACGAGGGCGTCGGCGGCTGGGTGCCGATGCCAAGGAAGGACAGGGCGGCTTCGGCGAGGATCGCCAGCGCAAAGAGAATCGTCATCTGCACGATCAATACGGAAGCGATGTTGGGCAGCACGTGGCGCACGAATATGTACGCGTTGCCCCGCCCGTAGCTGCGGGCGGCGCTGACAAAGTCGAGCTGGAAGACGCTGAGGGCGGCACCGCGCGTCACCCTGGCAACGATGGGGACGTAGGCGATCCCGATGGCGACCATCGCCGAACCGGTGCCGGGGCTGACGGCGGCCACCAGCAGGATTGCCAGCAGCACCGGAGGAAACGCGTAGACGACGTCCGAGGCCCGCATCACCACATCCTCCACCCAGCCGCGCCGGGCGGCGGCGAAGCCACCAATGGGAATGCCGATCATCACGGCGATGCCGACCGCGAGAATCCCGACGAACAGCGCCGTGCGCGCCCCCACCATGATTCCGCTGAACAGGTCGCGCCCGAACTGATCAGTGCCCAGCAGGTGGCCCTGCTCACCCACTCCGAGCAAGCGTTTGGAAGCATCGATGTGCTCGGGGTCGAACGGGGTCCACACGAATGAGATCAGCGCAACGACAATCACCGTTAGGACGATTCCGAGCCCCAGACCCAGGTTGAGCCGCCGCCAGCGGCTCCGGCGCCGCTCGGTGCGGGGTGTCTCGGCGGATGGTGCCCGGCCGGTCATTGCTCGCTCACCCGCGGGTCGATGAGCCGGTACGTGAGATCGACGGCGAGGTTCAAGCCGAGAATCAGGACCGCGATAGTGAAAGCCCCGCCCTGCACCAGCGGCAGGTCGCGGCGGGTGATGCCGTCGAGGAGCATCTTGCCCAACCCCGGCAGAACGAACACCGACTCGATGACGACCGTGCCGGCCGTGAGCGCGGCAAACTGGAGCCCGAGAATCGTCAACACCGGAATGGCCGCGTTGCGCAGCCCGTGGCGCCACAGCGCCGCCGATCGGGTGAGACCCTTGGAACGGGCGGTCCGGATGTAGTCCTCCCGCAGCGTCTCGAGCACGGCCGAGCGCACGTAGCGGGTGATGATGGCCGACTGGACGATCGCCAGCGAAACCGACGGCAGGAACAGCGACTTCAACGACTGCCACACCGATACGTCCCAGCCGGGAAAACCACTCGCCGGGAACCAGCGATAGCCGACGGCAAAAACCGTGACGAGCAGCAGCCCCGCCCAGAAGGCCGGTACGGCGAGGCCGAGTTGGCTGACGATCGAGACGACGTTGTCGCCGAATCGTCGATGCCGGGCCGCCGCGTAGACCCCGAGGGGGAACGAGATGAGGATCGTCAGCGCCATCGCCATGACGGCAAGGGGGATCGTCACCTTGAGCCGGTCGATGATCTGGGGCGTTATGTCCTGACCGCTGAACGGGGACGTCCCCAGGTCGCCGCGTACTGCCCCACTCGCCCAATCGAGATACTGCACCGGAAGCGATCGATCGAGCCCGAGCTCCGTGCGCAGCGCGTCGACCGCTTCGGGTGTTGCCTGGGTGCCGAGCATGACCTGCGCCGGGTCACCAGGGAGGATCGACATGACGGTGAAGACGAGCACCGACGCGGCAAAGACGCTGAAAGCGAAGACCCCCACTCGCCTGATGACGTACACGTTGCTGACCCGCCCGGTTTTGGTCCGCAATGCTAGACAACGCGCTTATCGCTCCGCCCGGCGGGGGTCGCCACGGCGCCGACTCGTGGCGACCACCGGCTCATGCCTAGCCTGTGCCGATGACCGATCTACAGCCCTTCTCAACACTGTTCGACCTTGCCGGCAAGCGCATCATCGTCATCGGGGCCGGTAGCGGTATCGGTGAGGCCGGGGCGCTGGCACTGGCCGGGCACGGCGCCGACGTGCTTTGTGCCGATGTTTCCGAGGAAGCGGCCGCCCGGGTGGCGGCCGCCATCGTCGAGGGAGGCGGCGCGGCGACCTCGGCCTTCGTCGACATCGGCGATTCCGCGTCGATCAACACCCTTTATGAATCTCACGGGCACCTCGACGCGCTCATCACCACTCCGGCGATCAATGTTCGCAAGCGCCTCCTCGAGGTCACCGAAGAGGAGGTGCACCGCGTCGTGTCCCTCAACCTCGTTGGCGCCTTCAACGCCATGACGGCCGCCGGACGCCGCATGGCGGACGCCGGCGGTGGCTCGATAGTGGCAATCTCCTCGATCCGTTCGCAGGTGGTCGAGCCCGGGCAGGGGGTGTATGCCGCCACAAAAGCCGGGGTTCTCCAGATGGTCCGCACCCTGGCCGCGGAACTTGGCCCCCAGGGGGTTCGTGTCAACGCACTGGCCCCCGGAGTCGTCGAGACGCCGCTCACTGAGCAGATCAAGAACCAGCCCGACTGGTACGAGGCGTATGCCGCCAAGGGAGCGCTGGGTCGCTGGGCCCAGCCCATCGAAATGGCCGGCCCCATCGTGTTCCTCGCTTCGGATGCATCCTCGTTCGTCACCGCCTCACTGCTGGTCGCCGATGGCGGCTGGCTGGGGGTGGATGGCCGCTTCACTCCTCCGCTGTGAGCCGGATCCCCGACGGCACGCTGACTTCTGTCGCCGGAATCGAAGTCGGCCACTGGACCGACCCGGATGCGATGACCGGCTGCACGGTGATCCGGCTCCCGGAGCCCAATGTCATCGCAGCCGAGACACGGGGTGCCGCTCCCGGATCGCGTGAGACCGCATTGCTCGAGCCGGGGATGGCCGTCGAGCAAGGCCAGGCCATAGTTCTCACGGGCGGCAGCGCCTTTGGGCTGGCAGCCGCCGACGGCGTGGTGCAGGAGCTCGAGGCGGCGGGGAAGGGCTACCCCACCCCGGCCGGCCCGGTGCCGATCGTGCCCGCCGCGGTCATATATGACTTGCTGGTCGGCGATGGCTCGGTACGCCCGACGGCCGCCGCCGGCGCCGCGGCCTACCGCGCCGCCGCGGCAGACCCCGTCGAACAGGGCAGAATCGGAGCCGGCACCGGCGCCACCGTGTCGAAATGGCGGGGCACCCAGCAAGCCGCCGGCATTGGGTCCGCCGCCGTCGAGATCGCCGGAGTCACCGTCGGGGCGCTGGTGGTGGTGAACGCGCTCGGCGACATCTTCAGCCTCGAAGGCCAGTCACTCACCGGCGGCTCCCATGCCGCAGCTCCGCTGGCAATCGCGCCCCCGGCCGGCGAGAACACGACGCTGGGGGTGGTCGCCACCAACGCCGCGCTGCCGCGAGTCGAGCTGACCCGGCTGGCGGTGCGGGCCCAGGACGCCCTTGCCGCCTGCATTCGGCCGGCCCACACCAGATTCGACGGTGATACGGTTTTTGCCGTGTCGTGTGGAGATCGCACGGCGCTGCTCGACAACGTTGCCGAAGGCGCGTTCGAGGCGATGGGACTGGCGATCGAGGCGGCGGTCCGCCACAGCCGGACCTGACCACAGGACTACCCCGTTCTTGCGGACATACGCGCCGATATCGGCGCGTATGTCCGCAAGAACGGGTGTGTTTGGGAGGCCGCAGCACTAGATTCCCCAGCAGGCGGGGCGTCGTCCCGCAGTGACTCAATGGGAGGAGTCCAATCATGGCGTTTATCGCGCAAATCGCGGGGGATGTAAAAGAAGGCAAGAGTCGGGAGCTGCAGGCGTGGCTCGAGGCCAACGAGAAGGACTTCGCCAATGCCCACCCCGATGGTGCACGCTACATCGGAACCTACTTCGCGATCTACGCAGCCAAAGGCACCGGAACCGTCCACACGTTCATCGAGATGGACAACTACGGCACTCAGGATGCCCTGGCCGCCGCCGGCAAGGATCCGGACAGCGTGTACGGCAAGCTGCTGAACGAGATGGTCGACTTCGTCGACCAGCAGTCGGACAACTACACGCAGGCGCTCTACAAGAGTGTCACATCGGCCACGCTGTACGGCGAGGGCTAGCAGGAGGGCCAGGACTGTCCCGTTCTTGCGGATCTCCGCGCCGATATCGGCGCGCATGTCCGCAAGAACGTGTGTTTGCTCAGCTCGCGGCGGTCACGTCGTCGATGAGGGCTCGCGTCGCCGCCGTCAGGCCGGGGGTGGTGGCGATGAAGCCGTCCATCAGTGTGTTGGGCTGGTTGAACCGAACCGGTTCGTAGTCGAGGCCCATCACGGTGCCGCCGGCGGCCGCCACCAGCGCGGCTCCGCCGGCGACGTCCCACTCGTTCTTGGGCACCAGGGTCCACGTGGCGTCGG